>NZ_CBCPLW010000008.1:0-193113 GCF_965119515.1 Aeromonas sp. Marseille-Q7275 | reverse complement strand
TTTAGAGTCGCACTTAAGAAAATCAATTTATAAGTTATCAATTTCTCAGCAGAAGGAGTTATATTCAAAAGTTATTACTGAGATAGCTCATGTCATGAGAGAGTTTGAGTTGACTTTTTTTGATTGAGAGGGGCGCTAGTGTAGTGGTCTAATTGTACAGATCTAGTTATCACCTGACACCGGCCTCAAACCGGTGTCTTGTTGATGGTCAGGGCGTCCGCAGAACTCACGCCCGTTGTCCGACAGGATGGTATAGACCCGCACTTCGTGGGCTTCAAAGAACGGTAGTACCGTTTCATTAAGCACATGAACCGAGGTCACCGGCAGCTTGCTGGTGTAGAGCCGTCCCCTGGTGTGGCGGCTGTAGCAGTCCAGCACTGTGTGCAGGTACACCTTGCCAACCTCCTTGATCGCGCCGACGAAGAAGGTATCGACCGCCACCAGTTCCCCCGTGTAGTGGACCTCAATCTGGCGTTCGCGAAACTCGGGGCTGAAGCGTTCGCGTCATTGAGCTCCATCATCTGTTTCCGATGGGCTTTCTCGAGGCGCAACAGACGGTCATGTTTGGATAGCAGGTCATGACGTTGCCACACGCCACGCACGCCGCCAGTAGTGACGTTGATGCCTTGCAGAGCCAGTTATTGCGCGACCCGCAGCGGGCCATGAGTAGGTCTGGTGAGGGAGTAATCGAGGATGGCCTGCTCCATTTCGGGAACAACTCGGTTGGGGTGCGCACCTTTACAGCCCGGTAGTTTGTCGAGTAAGCCCTCGGCCCCATAGGTCTGATAGTTACGGCGAATTTCGTAGAACTGCTGACGGCTGTAGCCGATGAGCTTGCAGGCTTTGCTGACGTAACTGAGCTCTTTGGCGAGCTCTAGCAGGCTGAGTTTACGACGTGCTACTTTCTCGTTGGTGGTCATACGATTACTCCAGATAACACGGCAGGGGTACCATTTTGTTATCCGGTTTGAAGCCGGGGCGATTCACCATACAGGTCAGAGAGTGACTCAAACTGAGCGGCATTGCTGCGTGGAGGAAGTCGAGAACCTGTGCGAGACGCATAAAAAATCCGAAACCAATCAACAGGTTTCGGATTTTTACACATCAGGAGGATCGGTCAATGGATCCTTAACTGATCGGCATTAACCCCCAGAGGTGGTCTTTTTTTATCTTCAACCCGTGGTTCTCACCCCTCTCCCGGGCGTGCTTGTGACGCTCGTCCCTGGCCTCAGAAGCTGTGCTCGGGGCCGGGGAAGGTGCCCGCCTCGACATCGGCGGCGTAGTCGCGCGCCGCCTGATGCAGCAGGGTGCGCATGTTGGCGTACTGCTTGACGAAGCGTGGCAGGTGCCCGGTTCGCAAGCCGGCCATGTCTTGCCAGACCAGCACCTGGGCATCGCAGTGGACTCCGGCGCCTATGCCTACTGTGGGGATGGCAACCGCCGCCGTGATCTTCTCGGCCAGCTCGGCTGGCACCATCTCGATGAGCAGGGCGAAGGCGCCGGCGGCTTCGAAGGCGAGGGCGGTGTCGACAAGCTGCTGGCCATCCTCGCCGCGTCCCTGCACGCGGTAGCCACCGAGTTGATGCTCCGCCTGCGGAGTGAAGCCGATGTGGGCCATCACCGGGATACCCGCGCTCACCAGTTTTTCCACCTGGGGCAGCATCTGCTTGCCCCCCTCGAGCTTCACGGCGTGGGCCCCGGCTTCCTTCATGAAGCGAACCGCAGTATGAAAACACTGCTCGGCCGAGCCCTGATAGGAGCCAAAGGGGAGATCCGCTATCACCAGCGGACGGCGGGTGGTGCGGGTCACGGCCCGAACCAGCGGGATCAGCTCGTCCACCGTGACCGGGAGCGAGGTCCCGTTGCCATAGACGTTGTTGGAGGCGGAGTCTCCCACCAGCAGCACCGGGATCCCCGCCTCTTCAAAAATGGCGGCGGTATACATGTCGTACGCGGTCAGCATGGCCCACTTCTGTCCCAGCGCCTTCATCTGCTGGAGGTGAGGGATCCGGATGCGGGAGACGGCCTGGGTGTCTTGACCGTATGGGGAGGCGTGTTCACTCATGTTGGGGTTCTCGCGGGGTTGGAATGACATTCAGAGGATGACCTGATCGACGAACAGGAGCATGGCAATGGCGATCATGGCCGCGCCGGAGAGCTGGCTCACTCTGCGCGCCGCCAGGGGGCGGGTGCTGAGTATGGCCTGGGCGCCGTACCCCACCAGCAGGTAGACGATGGCGCAGCTGGCGACATGGACCAGTCCGAGCGCGACTATCTGTCCCGGCACCGGCCAGGGGGCGGCGGGATCGGTGAACTGGGGCAGCAGCGCCAGGAACAGCAGGAAGACCTTGGGATTGAGGCCACTCACGCAGATGCCCTTGAGGGTCCAGTGGTGCCAGGCCCCCGGGCTCTGATCCTTGCCCGCCGCCGGCATGGCGGGGTGCAGTAGCAGGTTGATGCCGAGCCAGAGCAGGTAGGCCGCCCCCAGGAGGGTGAGCAGGCTGAGTGCCAGCGGGTTGCTGGCCACCAGGGCACCCACCCCGGCGGCCACGATCAGGATGGCCGTCAGGTGGCCGAGCAGCAGCCCGGTCACGGCGGGGATCACCACTCGTCCCCGCATGCCTGCCGAGATCGCATAGGCCCAGTCCACCCCCGGGGTGATGACGAACAGGATGGAGACTGCCCAGAAGGCGCCAAAGAGAGCGAGTGTCATGATGAGGAGACCTCCTGCAAGGGGGGCGTTGCCATGCGTGCAAGCGGCCAACTTCTGATGGCCATGGCCGGGTCAGTGGATGGGCGGATTCGTCCGTGATGTTTGGCCTGCCGGCGCAGGGCAGGGGACTCCCTCATGGCCAGCGCAACGAAGCCACCGTCAAGGGGTTCGCGATTCATCTTCTCTCTCCTGTGTGGGTATGAAACTGAGATTGAAACTGCCAATCCTCCTCCAAGATTGAAAAGAATATCCCCCGATGATTAGAATGTGCTGTCTGATATTTGCCAATATCGCTCTATAAATGGGAAGATTTTCCAAATGGATAGAATTGATCGCAGGATCCTTGCCGAGCTGCAGTCTGACGGGCGTCTCTCCGTCACCGAGTTGGCCGAACGGATCGGGCTCAGCGTCTCCCCTTGTCACCGGCGGGTGCGTGCCCTCGAGGAGGCGGGGGTGATCAGGGGCTATCGCGCACAGCTCGATCCCGGCAACCTCGGCCTTAATTTCTCCGCCATCGTCTTTGTCACCCTGAGGGAGGGGGATCGCCAGGCCGTCGCCACTTTCGAACAAGCCCTGGTGGCGATCCCCCAGGTCATTCAGGCACAGCGTCTCTTCGGCGATCCCGATTACCTGCTGAACGTCATCACCCGGGATCTTCCCGCCTTCCAGCGTTTGTATGATGAGCAGCTCTCGGCGCTGCCGAGCGTCCAGCGACTCACCTCGACCCTCGTCATGAAGAGCGTGGTGCAGGAGCGGTCGCTGCCCCTTTGAACTGATGGCCAAGTAAGGGAAGGCGGGTCACCCGGGGCTGCGCTCTCGCCAAGACTCCCATGGACAACAGACCCCGCCTGTTGGCGGGGTTTGTTCGTTGGCAGGCGGTGGTGCCGAATTGGCGCTCAGCCCCGGCGCGCCGCCTCTATGGCGGCGATATCTATCTTGCCCATCTGCATCATGGCCTCGAAGGCGCGTTTCGCTGCCTCGGGGTCGGGATCCGTGATCGCCTCGGTGAGGGCCAGGGGGGTGATCTGCCAGGAGATGCCCCACTTGTCCTGGCACCAGCCGCACTCGCTCGCCTGACCGCCATGGTCGATGATGGCGTGCCAGTAGCGATCCGTCTCGGCCTGGGTCTGGGTGGCCACCTGGAACGAGAAGGCCCAGCCGTGGCTGACCCCGGGGCCGCCGTTGAGCCCGAGGCAGGGGATCCCCATCACCCTGAACTCGACCGTCAGCACATCCCCCCGCTTGCCGGCGGGGTAGTCGGCCGGGGCGCGGTGCACGGCGTCAACGACGGAGTCGGGGAAGGTGCTTGCGTAAAACCGTGCCGCCTCCTCGGCATCCCCGTCATACCAGAGGCAGATCCTGTTCTTTGCGGCTGTCATCATCTCGTGGCTCCTGTCGGTTGCTGTCATCCTGTGCCCCTCCCCCTCCCTCTCTCTTGCCCCAGTGGTTGTTACCTGGCGCCCTCTGTTGCCAGCCGGGGAGTTGCATGATGTCGTCAAGTGTAGTGGCATAGGGATCCGGGCCGCCCGGTTTGGCGGACAGAGCGACAGGCTGGGCGACCGGATGCCCCGCCAATGACAGGAGAGGTGTGCGCGATGGACAGTACCCAGCGATTCTCGACCCGGGTCGAGGCTTATGTGAAGTACCGCCACGGTTATCCGGCGGCCATGCTGGACTTTCTGGCCCGGGAGCTTGCCATGGGGCCCAAGGCCCAGGTGGCCGACATAGGGGCGGGCACCGGCATCCTGACCGCCCTGCTCGCACCCCGGGTGGCGCGGGTCTGGGCGGTGGAGCCCAATGACGAGATGCGCGCCGCCGCCAGACGGCTGCTGGCGGAGGTGGGCAATATAGGCTGGTCCCACGGCAGTGCGGAGGCCACCGGCCTGCCGACGGGCTCGGTGGACCTGGTGACGGTCGCCCAGGCGTTTCACTGGTTCGATCGCACCGCCTTTCGGCAGGAGTGTCAGCGCCTGCTCAGACCCGGTGGCCGGGTCGCCCTCATCTGGAATGACAGGCTGACCGACACCCCGTTTCTCAAGGCCTATGAGGAGGGGTTGCACGCCTATTCGGGGGATTACGAGGAGGTCAATCATCGCAACCTAAGCGAGCACGACTTTAGTGCCTTCTTCGAGGGGGAGTACCGGCTCGATCGCTTTGAAAACCGCCAGCTGTTCGATCTGGACGGCGTGCTGGGGCGGCTCAACTCCTCCTCCTATGCCCCCGTCGTCGGCACCCCGGCCCATGAGCAGATGACGGCCCTCATCCGCCGCGAGTTTGCACGTCATGCCGTTCACGGCAAGATAGCCTTCAACTATTGCACCCTGGTCTACAGTGGCCGGGTTTAGCCCCGGCAAGCGCTAAAAATCCGCAGTGAAAAGGCCCCCGCCAGTCATGGCGAGGGCCTTGTTTCATCTGGGCGGTCTGTCGCATCCGGGCGGTGCGAAGCAGACCGTCGCGCGGGGCATGGGCAGTGTCAGCCTTGATCGATGCCCAGGATGGCCATGGCCTTGGCCAGGGTATCGACGGATTCCTGATGCTTGCCCGCGTTATGCAGAGTCTCTCCTTCGGCCCTGAGCTGCTTCACCTCGGCCAGTTTCTCGGCACTGAGGGCGGGGTTCGTGGCCAGGGCATCATCAATCTTCTTCATGTCCATAGGGCAGTGGAAGGCGATGGCGCTCCCGGCGAAGAGCAGGGCTGCCAACAACAGCATGAGTCTCATCTTGACGACCTCCTTGATGGGATCCCGTTAAGAATAGCCCGGGAGGGCCGGGACTATCGGGTTGAACCGGGCAAGAAACAGGCGCTACCATGATCTTTTCGTCACGAGGAGGCGTCATGACACTCACAAGGTTGCTGTCACCCCTGACCAGTCTGGTGATCTTCATTCTGGGCCACGGCATGTTCAATACCCTGCTGACGGTGCGTCTCTCGGCCGAACAGGTGTCGGTGCAGGCCATCGGCCTGGTGTCGGCCGCCTACTTCGGCGGCCTGGTGCTGGGGGCCTTCATCAATGCCCGTCTCATCATACGGGTGGGTCATATCCGGGCCTATGCGGCCTATGCCTCCCTGCTCTGTTTCCTGTTCCTGCTGCACGGCATGGTGGTGGAGCCCGTCACCTGGGCGGCGCTGCGGCTGCTGGGAGGCTTTGCCACCGGCGGCCTGTTCGTGGTGCTGGAGTCCTGGATGCTGGTCTCAAGCACCCCGGCGAACCGGGGCCGGTTGATGTCCCTCTACATGATCCTGCTCTACGGTTCCCTCGCCCTGGGCCAGTTGCTGCTCAAGTGGGTGGATCCCATGGTGCTGACGCCGTTTGCCCTGTGCGCCATGGCCGCCACCCTCTCCGTGGTGCCGCTCGCCCTCTCCCGGGTGGCCACCCCTGCCATGGTGGCGCCCCAGCCGGTGGGGGTGCTGGAGCTTGTCCGGCTCACCCCGGCGGGCATGGGCAGCGGCTTCACCTCCGGCCTCATCCTCGGGGCCATCTATGGCCTGTTGCCGCTCTACTTTACCGACAGCGGCGCCTCGCTCTCCCGGGTGGCGGACATGATGGCGCTGGTGATCCTGGGGGGCATGTGCCTGCAATACCCCATAGGGCGGATGTCCGACCGCTATGACAGACGGCTGGTGATCCTGCTGCTGTGCGGGGCGCTGACCCTGCTCGCCCTGCTGATGGTGCTGCTGCCCGGGGCGTGGCGCGAGCCGATCGCGGGTGTCCTGGTGTTCCTGCTGGGGGGCATGGCGTTCTCCATCTACCCCTTGAGCCTCAGCCACGCCTGCGACGAGTTGCGCCCGGATCAGGTGCTGGGGGCCAACCAGGGGCTGCTGCTCGCCTACAGCCTGGGGGCCATGATAGGGCCGCTGCTGGCGCCCTTCGTCATGTTGCAGTTCGGGCCAGAGGGGCTGTTCGTCTATTTCGCCCTGTGCGGCGCCCTGCTGGCGGGCTATCTGGGCTGGCGCCGGCGGCAGCGGGCACCCATTCCCCTGGCCGAGCATCAGGTGTTCATGCCGGTGCCGCCCAATACCCCCATGACGGCGGAGCTGGAGCCGAGAACGGATCTGGAAGGGGAGGCGGTGCCCGCGAGCTATGCTGCGCCCGAAGTGGAGGACGTGGAGGGAACGGAGGAGCCGCAGGTTCGCTGAGGGCAAGCCAGCCCGAAGACGCGCATAAAAAAAGCCGACTCCAGGGAGTCGGCTTTTTGTCGGGCGATGAGCCCGTCAGGCGGTCACTGCCTCGCTCTTGGCCGCAGCGGCTTCCGGCGCCGCATTGCGGATGAGGTAATCGAAGGCCCCCAGGGCTGCGGTGGCACCGGCGCCCATGGAGATGATGATCTGCTTGAACGGCACCGTAGTGGCATCCCCTGCGGCGTAGACGCCGGGCAGGGAGGTGGCCCCCTTGGTGTCGATCTCTATTTCGCCGAAGCGGGTCAGGGCGACTTCGCTCCCCTTGAGGAACTCGGTGTTCGGGACCAGACCTATCTGCACGAAGATGCCGGCCACTGCCAGGTGCTTGATCTCGCCTGTGGTGCGATCCTCGTAGTCCATGCCCACCACCTTGCTGCCGTCACCGATCACTTCGGTGGTGCGGGCGCTCATGATGATGTCGATGTTGCCCATGGAGCGAGCCTTCTTCTGCAGCACCTCGTCGGCACGCAGGGTATCGGCGAACTCCACCACGGTGACGTGCTCGACGATGCCGGCGAGATCGATGGCCGCCTCGATGCCGGAGTTACCGCCACCTATCACCGCCACCCGCTTGCCCTTGAAGAAGGGGCCGTCGCAGTGGGGGCAGTAGGCCACGCCCTTGGTGCGGTATTCGAGCTCCCCCGGCACGTTCAGATCGCGCCAGCGGGCACCGGTCGCCAGGATCACGGCGCGGCTCTTCAAGGTGGCACCGGAGGCGAGATCCACGTTCACGTAGCCATCCTTGCTGATGGCGGCGGCACGCTGCTCGGTGATCACCTCCACGCCGTACTGCTTGACGTGCTGCTCCAGGCTCGCGGCCAGCTTGGGGCCCTCGGTGTAGGGCACGGAGATGAAGTTCTCGATGCCGACGGTATCCATCACCTGACCGCCGAAGCGCTCGGCGACGATGGCGGTGCGGATCCCCTTGCGGGCGGCATAGATGGCGGCTGCGGCGCCAGCCGGGCCACCGCCCACTACCAGCACGTCGTAGGGGGCCTTTTCGCTCAGCTCTTGCGCCTTGCGCTCTGCCGCGCCGGTATCGAGTTTGGCGACGATCTCTTCGAGCGAGGTACGGCCCTGGCTGAACGGCTGGCCGTTCAGGTAGACGTTCGGGACCGCCATGATCTGGCGCTCGTTCACCTCGTCCTGGAACAGGGCACCGTCGATCATGGTGTGGGTGATGCCGGGGTTCAGGGTGGCCATCAGGTTCAGGGCCTGTACCACGTCAGGGCAGTTGTGGCAGGAGAGGGAGATATAGGTCTCGAAGTGGAACTCGCCCTTGAGGTTTTTCACTTGCTCCAGCACGGCCGGATCGGCCTTGGAGGGGTGACCGCCGCTTTGCAGCAGGGCGAGCACCAGGGAGGTAAATTCATGACCCATGGGGATGCCGGCAAAATGCACGCGCGGTGCCTGGCCTTGTGGCGCCACGCTCATGGAAGGCTTGCGGGCGGCTGTGCCATCGGTCATGGAAATCTTGGGGGACATCTCTGCTATCTCGTTGGCCAATGCCAGGAGCTCGGCGGATTTGTCGCTGTCATTGCCGGACACGCTGATCTCGATGGGATTGACGATGTACTGCAAGTAACCGTTGAGTTGTTGTTTGAGGTTGGTATCTAACATGGTCGAATTCCTTCTTGTTATGGCGGTCGGCACTATTAATGAATACAGAAAGCACTGGATGCAAAAAACAGTGAATGCAGGAAGCGCTGGGCCAGAAAGCAGACCGGCCCTTGAGTGGGCCGGTCTTGGAGAGCAGGAGGCTTAGATTTTGCCTACCAGATCCAGGGACGGGGCCAGGGTGGCATCGCCTTCTTGCCATTTGGCCGGGCACACTTCACCTGGGTGAGCGGCAACGTACTGGGCAGCCTTGACCTTGCGCAGCAGCTCCAGAGCGTCACGGCCGATACCGCCGGCGTTGATTTCAACGATCTGGATGACACCGTTCGGGTCGATGACGAAGGTACCGCGGTCAGCCAGGCCAGCTTCTTCGATCATCACGCCGAAGTTGCGGGTGATGGTGCCGGTCGGGTCGCCGATCATCGGGTACTGGATCTTCTTGATGGTGTCAGAAGTGTCGTGCCAGGCCTTGTGAGTGAAGTGGGTGTCGGTGGAGACGGCGTAGATCTCGACGCCCAGCTTCTTGAAGGAAGCGTAGTTGTCAGCCAGATCGCCCAGCTCGGTCGGGCAAACGAAGGTGAAGTCAGCCGGGTAGAAGAAGACCACGGACCACTTGCCTTTCAGGTCAGCGTCAGACACCTGAACGAATTTGCCATTGTGGTAGGCGGTAGCGTTGAACGGCTTGATTTCGGTGTTGATATAGGTAGACATGTATTTGCTCCTTGGTGATGTACATATGCCCGTCTGGTCGTGAAGTGCTTGGCCAGGCGAGGCGCTTAACTTTCGATGGAGGCATCATAGGGCTTTTCTCTAATCGGTCAAAGCCACAATTTTGAATCACTTAAATCTACTTATTAGATAGCCCATCGCAACTGTACCTAATATGAATATCTCAGGCCTTCAGAGATAACTCATTGTCGAAGTTCAATTTCTGTCCTCCATGTCACATTTTCAAGTCCCGGATGGCAACTTGTTTTATGCCGGAGGTGATGAGAGGCGTACTGAAGGCGTGTCGGGACTGAGGGGGAGGGTGTGAGAGACGGGCAAAAAAATCCCGGCGCCGTCGCACAGACAGGGCCGGGTCATCAAACAAGGAATGGCGATATAAAAATGCTTTACAGCAAAGACTAACTACGGGGTGTGCAAACTTGCAGACATATGAAGAGAAGACATCGGGTGCACAATCCTCATCTCCTCTTCGGCAACCATTGCATGGACGGCATCATAGTGTGATGGAGATCACAAAGCAAGTTTGTGGTGTAATTTTTCAGTCAAACTGAAAGGGTTTCAGCTTTATTGCCGATCAATTACGCTGAAAACGCTTTTATTGTAATTTTATTACAGTTTTTTATGATCAGAAATCAGCGGGCGGCTCCTGCTCCTCCATCAGTTCCAGCAGATTGATGGCGACAGTGATGAAGTCCGATTCCGTGACTATGCCCACCAGCTTGCGTCCCCGCACCACCGGCAGGCAGCCATATTTGTGGCGCTGCAGGTAGAGGGCCGCCTCCTTGATGCCGGCGTGGGGATCCACGCTCGCCACCTGGCGGGTCATGATCTCGTCGAGCTGGACGCTGTCGGTGAATTCCGCCTCCCGCTCCGGATTGATCAGCAGCAGCTTGGAGTCGCGGGTTGCCAGGATGTCGGAGAGGGTGACCAGCCCCAGCAAATGCAGGTGCTCGTCGACGATGGGGATGTGGCGGATCTGCTCCTGCTGCATCAGCTCCATCGCCTGCTTGACGCTGTTCTGCGGCCCCAGGGTGAAGGGGTGTTCGGTCATGATTTCAGTCAGGGTCATCATGGTGGGCCTCCTTGTGTCTCTGATCTCACCCTAGCTCAGCTCCTGGCCTTGGAACCTGATCAGGGTCAATACAGATCATTAAAGAATCATTAACCCAGGGTTGTTGGCACGGCGGGGTACAAATTGGCGTCCAAGTGCCCGTGTCGGCACGCCAAGGGCCCCCAAGGCTCGCAAAAAGAGCGCTATCCCTTGCCGGCCTTGGGTTTTTGGTCTTTTGGGTTGCCTTGGCAGAGGGGGATAACTAGACTAGCCGCCGATTCCCCCGAGGTGAAAGATGCAAGTATCCGATTTTCATTTTGATCTGCCAGACGAGCTGATTGCCCGCTATCCGATGGCAGAGCGCACCGCCAGCCGCCTGTTGCAGCTCGATGGTCAAAGCGGCGCCCTGCGCCACGGTCAATTTATGGATGTGCTGGACCAGCTCAACCCGGGCGACCTGCTGGTGTTCAACAACACCCGGGTCATTCCGGCGCGCATGTTTGGCCAGAAGGCCAGCGGCGGCAAGCTGGAAGTGCTGGTGGAACGCATCCTGGACGAGCACAGCGTGCTGGCCCATGTCCGCTCCTCCAAGTCCCCCAAACCCGGCACCCGCCTCATCCTGGATGGCGGCCCCGATGGGGAGAAGGTGGAGGCCGAGATGCGCGCCCGCCACGATGCCCTGTTCGAGATCCACTTCCTGGACCCGCGCCCGGTGCTTGAGATCCTGGAGGCCATCGGCCACATGCCGCTGCCCCCCTATATCGACCGTCCCGACGAGGACGCCGACAAGGAGCGCTACCAGACCGTCTACAACCAGAAGCCGGGCGCCGTGGCGGCGCCGACCGCCGGGTTGCACTTCGACGAGCCGCTGCTCGAGAAAATTCGGGCCAAGGGCGTGGAAACGGCTTTCGTGACCCTGCACGTGGGGGCGGGCACCTTCCAGCCGGTGCGGGTGGAGAAGATTGAAGATCACCACATGCACTCCGAATACGCCGAAGTGCCCCAGGAAGTGGTGGACGCCATCGCCGCGACCCGCGCCCGCGGTGGTCGGGTGATTGCGGTGGGGACCACGTCGGTGCGATCCCTCGAGAGCGCGGCCAAGGTGACCCTGGCCCAGGGCAAGCCGCTGGCGCCGTTTTTCAGCGACACCGACATCTTCATCTTCCCGGGTTACCAGTTCCAGGTGGTCGATGCCATGGTCACCAACTTCCACCTGCCCGAATCCACCCTGATCATGCTGGTCAGCGCCTTCGCGGGGTACGACAACGTGATGGCGGCCTATCAGGCTGCAGTGGAAGAGCAGTACCGTTTCTTCAGCTACGGGGACGCCATGTTTGTCACCCGTCGCCAGGTCGAGGCATAAGCCTTAGCCTTCAGAAGCCGTTCAGGGAGGCCTTGTCAGGATCCTGGCCGGTTTCTTGTATCGGGCCCATGGGGCCCTCCGTTGTCAGACTGTTTCTCTGACTGAATAGAGGTAGCAATGAAATTTGAACTGAAAACCACAGATGGCCGTGCCCGTCGCGGCCAGTTGGTATTCGAGCGCGGCACAGTGCAGACCCCAGCCTTTATGCCGGTCGGCACCTACGGCACCGTCAAGGGGATGACCCCGGAAGAAGTGCGCGAGACAGGTGCCCAGATCCTGCTTGGCAACACCTTCCACCTCTGGCTGCGGCCGGGTCAGGCGGTGATGCGCGCCCACGGGGATCTGCATGACTTCATGAACTGGCAGGGTCCCATCCTGACCGACTCCGGTGGTTTCCAGGTGTTCAGCCTGGGTCACATTCGCAAGATCACCGAGGAGGGGGTGCACTTCCGTCATCCCATCAACGGCGAGAAGATCTTCCTCGACCCCGAGAAATCCATGGAGATCCAGTACGATCTGGGCTCCGACATCGTGATGATCTTCGACGAGTGCACGCCCTATCCGGCGACCTACGAAGAGGCGCGCAAGTCCATGGAGATGTCCCTGCGCTGGGCCAAGCGCTCCCGCGACAAGTTCGATGCCCTTGGCAACAAGAACGCCCTGTTCGGCATCATCCAGGGCTCCGTCTACGAGCCGCTGCGGGATGTCTCCCTGGACGGTCTGCTGGAAATAGGCTTCGACGGCTATGCGGTCGGCGGTCTGGCGGTGGGTGAGCCCAAGGAAGACATGCATCGCATCCTGGATCACGTCTGCCCGAAGATCCCGGCCGACAAGCCGCGCTACCTGATGGGAGTGGGCAAGCCCGAAGATCTGGTGGAAGGGGTGCGCCGCGGCATCGACATGTTCGATTGCGTGATGCCGACCCGCAACGCCCGCAACGGTCATCTGTTCACCACAGACGGCGTGGTCAAGATCCGCAACGCCAAGTATCGCGAGGACACCAGCACCCTGGATGCGGACTGCGACTGCTACACCTGCAAGAACTACACCCGCAGCTATCTGTACCATCTGGACAAGTGCAACGAGATCCTCGGTGCCCGTCTGAATACCATTCATAACCTGCGTTATTACCAGCGTGTGATGCAGGGTTTGCGGGACGCGATCGAGCAGGGTAAATTAGACGACTTTGTAACTGAGTTTTACCGTCGGCAAGGGAAGCCCGTGCCTCCGTTAACTGAAAATGACGTGAAATAACAACGACATATAAGTTTGTTTTCAAATCTACATCAATAAGAGGTTGTTAAATGAGCATTATCTCCAAGGCGTATGCAGAAGGCGCAGCTCCGGGTGCACAGGGTGGTGGCATGGAAATGATCATCATGCTGGCCGTGTTTGGCCTCATCTTCTATTTCATGATCTACCGTCCCCAGGCCAAGCGCGCCAAGACTCATCGCGATCTGATGAGCTCCCTGGCCAAGGGTGACGAAGTGCTCACCTCAGGTGGCCTGGTCGGCAAGATCGCCAAGGTTTCCGCCGATAGCGACTACATAGTGCTGGCCCTGAACGATCAGACCCAGGTCACCATCAAGCGTGATTTCGTCTCTGCCGTTCTGCCCAAGGGTTCTATCCAGTCCCTTTAATCTCCCGAGGAGCACAGCGTGTTAAATCGCTATCCGCTGTGGAAATACCTGATGGTGATCGTCGTGATCGCCATCGGTTTTCTATATGCAGCCCCCAATCTTTACGGCGAAGACCCGGCCTTGCAGGTATCTGCCAGCCGTGGTGCCGAAGTCAAACTAGAGACGCTCGATCAGGTGAAGGAGACGCTCGAAGCGGCTCAGATCCCGGTCAAACATGCTGCGTTCGAACACGGTTTCATCCTGATCCGGTTCACCAACACCGAAGACCAGCTCAAGGCACGTGACATCGTCGCCAACAAGCTGGGCGACAACTTCATCACTGCCCTCAACCTGGCACCTTCCACCCCTGCCTGGCTCGAAGCCATCGGCGCCGCTCCCCTCAAGCTGGGTCTGGACCTGCGCGGTGGTGTGCACTTCCTGATGGAAGTGGACATGGCCGAGGCGCTGACCAAGCAGCAAGAGCAGATGGTGCAGGATTTCCGCTCCGAGCTGCGCACCCAGAAGATCCGTTACTCCGGCGTGCGCCGGGTGGGTGATCAGGTGCAGGTGGTGTTCCGCGAGGAGGCCGATCAGGCCAAGGCGGCCTCTTTCCTGCGTCGGCAGAATCCGGATCTCACCTTCACCACCGAGCAGAAAGGGGATGACTTCATCCTGCTGGCCGGCTTGAGTGAAGCCAAGATCAAGGAAGTGAAGAAGTACGCCCTCGAGCAGAACATCACCATCATCCGTAACCGGGTGAACGAGCTGGGTGTGGCCGAGCCGCTGGTACAACAGCAGGGTGCCGAGCGCATCGTGGTGGAGCTGCCCGGTATCCAGGACACCGCCCGTGCCAAGGAGATCCTGGGGGCCACCGCCACCCTGGAGTTCCACATGGTCGATGAGGCCGCCGACATCCAGGCCGCGGCCGCGGGCCGGGTGCCGCCGAGCTCCAAGGTCTACAACGATCGCAACGGTCGTCCCGTGGTGCTGCAAAAGCGCGTGATCCTGACCGGTGACCACATAGTGGGTGCCCAGTCCGGTTTCGATGAATACAGTCGTCCCCAGGTCAACATCAAGCTCGATGGCCAGGGTGGCAACAAGATGGCCAACTTTACCAAGGACAACGTCGGTAAGGGCATGGCCACCGTCTTCATCGAGTACAAGCCGGTAGGTCAACCCGGTCCGGACGGCAAGCGCAAGTTCCGCAAGCAGGAGGAGGTGATCAACGTCGCCACCATCCAGTCGCGCCTTGGCAGCCAGTTCCGCATCACCGGCATCGACAACGCCAACGAAGCCCACAACCTGGCGCTGCTGCTGCGTGCCGGTGCTCTGATAGCCCCCATCCAGATCGTCGAAGAGCGCACCATAGGCCCGAGCCTGGGTCAGCAGAACATCGACAGCGGGATGGAAGCCATCGGCTGGGCCATGCTGGTGATAGTGCTGTTCATGGGGATCTACTACCGTGCGTTCGGTTGGGTGGCCAATCTGGCCCTCTCCATGAACCTGGTGCTGATCGTCGGCATCATGTCGATGATACCGGGGGCCACCATGACCCTGCCGGGTATCGCCGGTATCGTACTGACGCTGGGCATGGCGGTGGATGCGAACGTGCTGATCTACGAGCGTATTCGTGAAGAGATCCGCAACGGCCGCGGGGTGCAGCAGGCCATCCACATGGGCTTTGACCGCGCCTTCTCGACCATCGCCGACTCGAACGTTACCTCGCTCATCACCTGTGTGATCCTGTTTGGCATCGGCACCGGCGCCATCAAGGGCTTCGCCCTGACCCTGGGCATAGGTCTGACCGCCTCCATGTTTACGGCCATTACTGTATCCCGCGCCATCATCAACCTGGCCTGGGGCGGACGGCGCATCGACAAGCTGCCGATCTAAGGAAGAGACATGTTTCAGATCCTACATTTTGAAAAGCCCATCCCCTTCATGCGTTTCGCCAAGTCGGGAATGGTGTTCTCTGCCTTGCTGACGATGCTCGCCTTGTTCTGCCTGTTCGATCGTGGCCTGAACTGGGGGCTGGACTTTACCGGGGGCACCACCATCGAGGTGGGCTTCCAGCAATCGGTGAGCCTGGACAAGATGCACGAAGCGCTGGACGAGCAGAAGATTGAAGGGGCGACCCTGCAGTTCTTCGGCTCCAGCCGCGACGTGCTGGTGCGCATGGCTCCCCAAGAGGGGGTCAAGGTCGAGCAGCAGGGCAACGAGGTACTGGCAGCCGCCAAGCTGATCGACGAGGGCGCCGTGCTCAAGCGGGTCGAGTTCGTCGGTCCTTCGGTGGGTGACGAGCTGGCGACAGACGGTGCCCTGGCCATGCTGGCCTCCATCCTCTGTATCCTGGCCTACGTGGCGGTGCGGTTCGAGTGGCGTCTGGCCATGGGGGGCATCCTCTCCCTGGCCCACGACGTCATCATCACCCTCGGCATCTTCGCCTACTTCCAGTACGAGTTCGACCTGACCGTGCTGGCGGCGCTGATGACCCTGGTGGGCTACTCCCTGAACGACACCATAGTGGTGTTCGACCGGGTGCGGGAGAATTTCCGCAAGGTGCGTCGGGGGGATACCGCGGAGATCATGGATCTCTCCATGACCGAGACCCTGAGCCGGACCATCATCACCTCGGGGTTGACCTTCGTGGTGGTGGTGGCGCTGCTGCTCAAGGGTGGCCCGCTGATCCACGGTTTTGCCATCGCCATGGTGATAGGGGTGGCCTTCGGGACCTACTCCTCCATCTATGTGGCGAGTGCCTCTGCCATGTTCTTCGGGGTCAAGCGGGAGCACATGCTGCCGACCCAGGTGGAAAAAGAAGGGGCGGATCAGCAAGAGATCCTGCCGTAACAGACAAGGGCGCCACAAGGCGCCCTTTCTCTTGGGGAGCGGCTGAGTCATTATGCTCCCCAGCCCCCATCCTCATTAACGCAAGGAGCAAGCCATGCAACACAATCCCCGTTTTCTGGCCCTGGTAGAGGCCATTCGCCCGCAGATACGGGAAACCGACGTGCACCAGATCAGGCGCTGGCAGGAAGAAGGCCGTGCTTTTCATCTGATCGATGTGCGGGAAGATAACGAGTGGGCGACCGGGCACCTGCCGGGGGCCGAACACCTGGGCCGCGGTGTGATGGAGCGGGACATCGAGACCCGTTTTCCCGATCCCGACACCGAGCTCTACCTCTATTGTGGTGGGGGATTTCGCTCCATCCTGGCGGCGGACAACCTGCGGAAGATGGGGTATTCCCGGGTGGTCAGCGTCGATGGAGGCTTTCGTGGTTGGCGTGATGCCGGATACCCTGTCGAATCCTGATTTATTTGAGGGATAGGGGTTGCGCCACATGACAAAAGGCCGGTTGACCTTTACCATATGCGGGGTCAAGCGTAAGCGTCGGAGTGTTCATTGAACGTCAGGATAGGGATTGGATACCTCACCGGTATCCTGTTGTTGCTCCCCATGTGGGGATGCAGCAGTAGCAGTCAGGTTACAGCGCCTCAAGTTCCCAAGCCGCAACCCGCTTCATTGGTATTGGCGACCCCCTTGCAGGTCTCCTACCAGAGCGAGTTGGCCTTGGCGCGACTCGGGCAGATGCTCAGTGAAATGGAATTGACGACCGAACAGCGCGCCGAACTCTTCTATGAGCGTGCCGTGGTGTTTGACCGGGTTGGCCTTCGTTCCCTCGCTCGGCTCGACTTCAACCGCGCCCTGCGGGAGAAGCCCGACTTTGCCGAGGCTTACAACTTCATCGGTGTCTATCTGGTTCAGCAACAGAACTATGACGAGGCCTATGAGGCATTCGATTCGGCACTCGAGCTCGCCCCGGATTACGATTACGCCTACCTCAACCGTGGCATAGCGCTCTATTACGGCAACAGGCCCGAGCTGGCCACCGCCGACATGAAGCGTTTCTACGAGGCGCAGCCGGAAGATCCCTACCGGGTGATCTGGCTCTATCTGGCCGAGCAGAAGCTCAACGGGCCGGCGGCCATGAGCCGGATGCGCGAGCGGCTCAACAAGTATGACGACGACGCCTGGAACTGGGATCTGGTCCGCCTCTATACCGGCGAGATCAACGCCACCCAGCTGATGGGCAACGTGGTGAAAGGGGTGAAGGACAACCGGGAGCTCGCCGAGCGCCTGTGCGAAACCTACTTCTACCTCGGCAAGTTCGAGCTGGCCAAGGGCAACCGCAAGGAAGCCATCAGCTACTTCAAGCTGGCGCTGGCCAACAACGTCTATGACTTCATCGAGCATCGCTATGCCCTGCTCGAGCTGGAGCTGATGGCGCGCAAACCCTTGCCGCCGGGTGCCCAGGGCAAAAACAGCAAAGCGTGAGAAGGGCATCCGCCCTCAGTGAAAAAGGCCTCTTGATGAGGCCTTTTTGCTGTCTGCTGCTGGGGGATGCGGGTGTCATTCCACTGTTATTCCACCAGGCTCATGCCAGGGATCTGCCGCCAGTAACCGTTGCAGTCCCGCTCCTGCTGCAGGGGGAGGGGGGCCTGACCCTGCTGGTTGGCCTTGAAACGGGCCAGCATGTCGAGTGTCTCTATCCCTTCGGGGGAGAGGCGCACCACGTCCACCAGTCCCGCCATGCCTTCGAGCTCGTTGCCGAGGTTGTAGCAGTAGCCGGACTGGGTCTGGATACCGTTGAGATTGAACACCTTCTGCCCCTCGCGGCTGCTGGCGAGGCGCCCTGTGGGGTAGTGGATGCAGGCGAGCTCGCAGTTGTCCTTGGGCTTGTCGAGGGAGCGGGCGGTAAAACAGCGCGCCGAATAGGCGAGCGGCAGGTGGCCGTAAGCGAACACCTCCACCTCGAACTGCTGGCGGGCCGGCCCCAGATCCTGGCTGAGCTGTACCAGCCAGTCGCGAGAGAGCTCCACCGGCATCACCCAGCGCCGCATCCCCTGCTTGAGCAGCATGCGCAGCACCTCGGCATTGTAGGCATTGATGGCCGGGCCACACACGAAGGGCAGCCCCGCCTCCCAGGCGAGCTGAACGGCGCCGAGATCGTTGGCCTCGATCATGAGATCGCCGTTGTCGACCAGCCGCTTGACCTCCTTGAGCTCAGACGGCGCCGAGATCAGCGCCAGGGTGGAGAGCACGGCCTGCTTGCCCGAGCTCGCCACCTGGCGGGCCAGGGCAATCCAGTCATCCCCTTTCAGTTCGCGGCGCTTGCTGCACACCGTCTCGCCCAGATAGATGATGTCGGCCTGGCTCTGCGCCGCCGCCTCATAGAAGGCCTGGGTATCGGCCTTGGGCCAGTAGAAGAGCAGGGGCCCGAGAGAGAATTGCATGATGTGCTCCTTTTATTGCCACTGGCGATGATAGGCGCCGAGGGTGGTCTGGCTTCCCTCGGAGACGCGGGCAAGCTGGGCATCCCACTCGCTCTTGACGCTGTAGGCGTCGGGGTTGGCCTGATAGGCGTCGATGGCGGCGCGCCAGACCCGGGTCACCTGTTCGACATAGGCGGGGCTGCGCTGGCGGCCCTCGATCTTGACCGACTGGATCCCGGTCTGGAACAGCTCGGGCAAGAGGCCGAGGGTGTTGAGGCTGGTAGGCTCCTCCAGGGCGTGGTAGGTCTGGCCATCCACCTCGAAACGCCCCTTGCACAGGGTCGGGTAGCCGGCGTTTTCCCCCGGGCCGTAGCGATCGATCAGCACCTCGTTGAGACGGGATTCGAGACCGCGGGGGGTCTCTTCCCAGCGCACGAACTTGGCGGGAGAGCAGGCACCCACGGTATTGGGGCTTTCGCCCGTCATGTAGGAGGAGAGATAGCAGCGCCCCTCCGCCATGATGCAGAGGCTGCCGAAGGCGAACACCTCGAGGCCGACATCGGTCTCGCGGGCCAGCTGCCTGACCTGGTGCATGGAGAGCACCCGTGGCAGCACCACCCGGCCGACGTTGAAGTGCTGCTGGTAGAAGCGGATGGCGGCAGCGTTGGTGGCGCTCGCCTGGACCGAGACATGGAGCTCCATGTCGGGATGATGGCGGCTGGCGTAATCCAGCACGGCGAGATCGGCGATGATCAGGGCATCGGCACCGAGCGCCACCCCTCTGTCCACCGCCTGCTTCCATCTGGCATCCGAGCCCGGGTGGGCGAAGGTGTTGATGGCGATGTGCAGCTTGCGACCGTGCCGGTGCACATAGTCCACCGCTCTTTCCAGCTTGCTGTCCGTGAAGTTGAGCCCGGCGAAGTGGCGGGCATTGGTGTCATCCTTGAAGCCGATATAGACGGCATCGGCCCCGTTATCCACGGCTGTCTTCAGTGCCGGCAGGCTGCCTGCCGGGCAGAGTAATTCCATCGGGTACGCTCCGAGAGGGCAAAAATGCAAAAAGTGGCCCGATTGTATGCAGGCTTGGACCCCCGCTTTTTGACCTGAGGCAGCTTTAGGTGGCTTTACCCTTCTTGAGGTAAGTGGGCACAAGTTTGATTTTCAACAGGATCCTGATAATTGCACTGTGTTTGAATGGGCAAAAAACTGGGAGTTTATCGTGTTTCAACAACTGCAACGCCGCCTGATCGAACAGGCCCCTCGTCTCTTGCGTCATCCCCTCAAGCTGGTGCCCTTCACCCTGCAGCAAAACCTGATGGAGGCCTTGCTGGCGCAGGCGTTCAAGGAAGCCATCCAGGACGGGGATTTCGCCTTCCTGGCGGGCAAGTGGCTCAAAGTCGAGGTATCGGATCTCGATCTCTACTGGTTCGTCAGCGAGCGAGAGGGAAAACTGGTGGTGGCCCGTGACTGCGAGCGAGCCGATGTCTGCTTCAGCGGCAGCAGCCAGGATCTCATCCTGATTGCCGGTCGCAAGGAGGATCCGGACTCCCTCTTCTTCCAGCGCAGGCTGAAGATAGAAGGGGATACCGAGCTGGGCCTCGAGGTGAAGAACCTGATGGACAGCTTGGATCTCGATGGGCTGCCCGGGCTGATGAAATATCCCCTGATGGATCTGGCCACCCTGATAGCGCGGGTGCGATCAGCGCAGGATCCGCTGCCCGCGTCTATGGCCTGAGCCGCGTCTCAGCTGCAGGGCCAGTCCCCGGGCATGATGGCGGTGACGCCGTCGGGCCCACAGGCAGCGACCAGCCCAGAGACAGGGGAGCAGGGCGAGCAGGGCCGTGGTGTCAGGCAGGCGCAGCAGCACCAGCCCGAGCGCCAGCCACAGGAAGGGCAGGGCCTCGTAGTACCACTCCGGTTGCACCCAGCGCTTGGCGGGATAGATGACCAGATCGGTGCGCCTGTAGTTGGAGCGCATCATCCAGAGGAGAGCACCCACGGTAAACAGCAGGGTCGCCGCGAGCCAGAGCAGCGGGGAGTGGGCAAAGGACCACAGCGCGGCGGAGAGCAGCAGGTAAAGCAGCGGCAGTTGTTCATAGATCCAGGGGGGAAGCATGAGAGGGTGACTCCGGATAGTGCGGCTCGACCCTCTAAGGTTAGCCCTCCCTTTTCCCGCCTTCAGGCCGGTTGGTTATACGAACCATCACTTTTGTTCTGAAATGCGGGGTCAGAAGCGGTGCCAAAATAGCGATTGGTTATGTTACAATTGCGCGCCATTTTTGACTGAAGATTGACTGGGCATGTTGGATCAGATTCGTATCGTGTTGGTAAACACCTCTCACACCGGCAACATGGGGTCTGCGGCGAGAGCCATGAAGACCATGGGGCTGACGCAGCTGGTGTTGGTCGATCCGCAAGCCTTGCCAGATGACGATGCCATCGCCCTGGCGGCGGGGGCCAGTGATGTGCTGGCCAATGCCCGCATAGTCCAGACGCTGGACGACGCCATCGCCGATTGCGGCCTGGTCATCGGCACCAGTGCCCGATCCCGCACCCTGAGCTGGCCTATGCTGGATCCCCGTGAAGCGGGTGAGAAGCTGGTGAAGGAAGGGGTAACGCACCCGGTCGCCCTGGTGTTTGGCCGTGAACGCACCGGTCTCACCAACGACGAGCTGCAGAAGTGCCACTACCACGTGGCCATCCCGGCCAATCCCGACTACAGCTCCCTCAATCTGGCCATGGCGGTGCAGACCCTCTGCTACGAGGTGCGCATGCATTGGCTGGAGGCTCAGGGGAGTGACACGGCGGGCGCAGAGGCGGAGCGGGCCGATTATCCCAGCGCGCAGCAGCTGGAAGGCTTCTATCTGCACCTGGAGCAGACCCTGCAGAAGACAGGCTTCATTGCCGATGATCACCCTGGTCATGTGATGAGCAAGCTGCGTCGTCTGTTCAATCGCGCCCGGCCGGAAGTGGTTGAATTGAATATACTGCGTGGCATTCTCACCTCGGTGCAGAAAGCCCGGCCACAGGATTAATCCCGACTGATTTACTCAAGCATATACTTGACTGTTTTAGTCGGGTATGTGACCATGTGCCCATATTGATTTGTTCGCAAGACGGTAAGGCATATGAGACTGACCTCAAAAGGACGTTACGCTGTGACAGCCATGCTAGACGTGGCGTTGCATGCAGAGCAGGGGCCCGTTCCCTTGGCTGATATTTCAGAGCGCCAGGGCATCTCCTTGTCCTATCTGGAACAACTGTTTGCCCGTCTGCGCAAGCATGGACTGGTGAGCAGCGTGCGCGGCCCGGGTGGCGGTTATCGCCTCGGCCTGGCCCCTGGCGAGATCTCGGTAGGTCAGGTGATCACCGCGGTCGATGAGTCGGTCGATGCGACCAAGTGTCTCGGCAAGGGTGGCTGCCACGGCGGTACCCAGTGCCTGACCCACTCCCTGTGGCGTGATTTGAGCGAGCGCATTTCCAGTTTCCTGGGGGACATCACCCTGGCGGAGCTGGTCGGTCAGGCCGATGTGCGCCGCATCGCCGGCAAGCAAGATGAACAAATGAAGACCGTGTTGTCCCTGGTTGACAGGGCAGAACGCGGTGATGTGAGCTTAAAAGTCCAACTATAAACGTGCTTTCCACGACGAGTCGCTGTGTGACCCCGTCGTAACGGAGAAAAACATGAAACTGCCTATTTACCTTGATTATTCGGCAACCTGTCCGGTGGACCCGCGTGTCGCAGAAAAAATGATGCAGTGCCTCACCATGGACGGCCTGTTTGGCAATCCTGCCTCCCGCTCTCACCGTTTCGGCTGGCAGGCCGAAGAGGCGGTGGACCTGGCCCGTAATCAAGTGGCAGAGCTGATCGGTGCAGATCCTCGCGAGATCGTCTTCACCTCCGGCGCGACCGAATCCAACAACCTGGCCATCAAGGGCATAGCCCACTTCTATGCTGGCAAGGGCAAGCACATCATCACCTCCAAGACTGAACACAAGGCGGTGCTCGACACCTGCCGTCAGCTGGAGCGTGAAGGCTACGAGGTGACCTACCTCGAGCCGATGCCTAACGGCCTGTTCACCCTGGAGCAGATCGAAGGCGCCCTGCGCGATGACACCATCCTGGTCAGCATCATGCACGTCAACAACGAGATCGGCGTGGTGCAAGACATCAACGCCATCGGCGAGCTGTGCCGCTCCCGCAAGGTCCTGCTGCATGTGGACGCGGTCCAGAGCGTGGGCAAGATCCCGGTCGATGTGGAAGCGCTGAAAGTGGATCTGCTCTCCATGTCTGCCCACAAGGTATACGGCCCGAAAGGCATAGGTGCCCTCTACGTGCGCCGCAAGCCGCGGGTGCGCCTGGAAGCCCAGATGCACGGTGGCGGCCACGAGCGCGGCATGCGCTCCGGCACCCTGGCGACTCACCAGATCGTCGGCATGGGCGAGGCTTTCCGCATCGCCAAGGAAGAGATGGCGAGCGAGAGCCAGCACATCATGGCCCTGCGTCAGCGTCTGTGGGACGGCATCAAGAACATCGAAGAAGTCTATATCAACGGCGATCTGGACCAGCGTGTCCCGGGTAACCTGAACGTCAGCTTCGCCTATGTGGAAGGGGAATCCCTCATCATGGCGCTGAAGGATCTGGCTGTCTCTTCCGGTTCGGCCTGTACCTCGGCCAGCCTGGAGCCTTCCTACGTGCTGCGCGCCCTGGGCCTGAACGACGAGCTGGCACACAGCTCCATTCGCTTCAGCATCGGTCGCTTCACCACAGAGGAAGAGATCGACTACGCAATCAAGCTCATCTGCGACTCCATCGGTCGTCTGCGCGAGATGTCCCCCCTGTGGGAGATGTTCAAGGACGGCGTCGATCTGAACACGGTCGAGTGGGCACATCACTGATCCTTGCCAGCGTGGCAAGTGTTTGGTGAACAACGGAATTAGCAGGAGTTAGATATGGCTTACAGTGAAAAAGTAATCGACCACTACGAGAATCCCCGCAACGTCGGTGGTTTTGACAAGAACGACCCCAGCATCGCGACCGGCATGGTCGGCGCACCGGCCTGTGGCGACGTGATGAAACTGCAACTGAAGATCAGCGACGACGGCATCATCGAAGACGCCAAGTTCAAGACCTACGGCTGCGGCTCCGCCATCGCCTCCAGCTCCCTGGTGACCGAATGGGTCAAGGGCAAGACCCTGGACGAGGCTGCCGGCATCAAGAACACCGACATCGCCGAAGAGCTGGCCCTGCCACCGGTGAAGATCCACTGCTCCATTCTGGCGGAGGATGCCATCAAGGCCGCCATCGCCGATTACAAGCAGAAGAAAGGTCTCTAAGGTCCGGAGAGCAGTATGGCCATTACCATGACAGATGCCGCAGCGGCACGGGTTTCCTCTTTCATAACCAACCGGGGCAAGGGCATAGGCCTGCGCCTCGGCGTTAAGACCACCGGCTGTTCTGGCCTTGCCTATGTGCTCGAGTTTGTGGATGAGCTGGCCGCTGAGGATCAGGTGTTCGAGCAGAACGGTGTCAAGATCATCGTCGATGCCAAGAGCCTGATCCATCTGGATGGCACCGAGCTGGACTTCGTCAAGGAGGGCCTCAACGAGGGCTTCCAGTTCAACAACCCGAACGCCAAGGGCGAGTGCGGTTGTGGCGAGAGCTTCAGCGTCTAATCGATGAAGCCGGCAGCCTGCTGCCGGCTTTGCCGTTCAAGATGGATGGTGAGCAAGGCACTAGCCTTCGAGTCTGAGGACACAGAATGAATCATTTCGAGCTGTTCGGGCTGGCAGAGGGCTTCGAGCTCGATACCCGCCAGCTGGCAGACACCTACCGCCAGTTGCAAACCCGGTTTCACCCCGATCGTTTTGCCACCGCCCCCGAGCGGGAGCAGTTGGCCGCGGTGCAGCGTGCCGCCCAGATCAACGATGCCTTCACCACCCTCAAGTCCCCCCTGCGCCGGGCCGAATACCTGCTCTCCCTGCGCGGCACCGACATTCGAGGCGAGCAACAGACCCTGCAAGACACCTCTTTCCTGATGCAACAGCTGGAGTGGCGCGAGCGCCTGGCTGAGTTGAAAGGAGAAGCGGATCCTGAGGGGACCATCGAAGATTTTCGTCGCGAGATCAGGCATGATCACCAGTCTCTGATGCAACGGCTGACCGATGCCCTCACCGCGGGTGAAGATCTGGCGGCGGCCGATTGCGTGCGCAAACTCAAGTTTGTCGACAAGCTCCTCGAGGAGCTGGAACGATTCGAAGACTCGCTGTTCGAGTCTTGACCCTCTAACGCTGGAATTGTGATTACCCATGGCATTACTGCAAATCGCCGAGCCCGGCCAGAGCGCCGCACCTCATCAGCACAAACGTGCCGTAGGCATCGATCTCGGCACCACCAACTCCCTGGTTGCCGCCGTACGCAGCGGCCAGGCCGACACCCTGTGTGACGAGCAGGGGCGTGATCTGCTGCCCTCTGTGGTGCACTATCAAGCTGGCCAGGACGCCGCCATCAGGGTGGGTTTTGACGCCAAGCGCGAGGCCGCCCTCGATCCCCACAACACCATCGTCTCGGTCAAACGGATGATGGGCAAGGCGCTTGCCGACATGGATACCCGTCAGCAGCCTTACGAGTTCGTGGCCGCCGACAACGGCATGCCCCAGATCCAGACCCGCCAGGGGCTGGTCAATCCGGTGCAGGTCTCGGCGGAGATCCTGAAAAAACTGGCCGAGCGCGGCGCCGCCTCCCTGGGGGGCGACCTCGACGGCGTGGTCATCACAGTGCCCGCCTATTTCGACGACGCCCAGCGCCAGGGCACCAAGGATGCGGCCCGTCTGGCCGGTCTGCACGTGCTGCGCCTGCTCAACGAGCCCACCGCCGCCGCCATCGCCTACGGCCTCGACTCCGGTCAGGAAGGGGTGATTGCCGTCTATGACCTCGGTGGCGGCACCTTCGACATCTCCATCCTGCGTCTGCATCGCGGGGTGTTCGAGGTGATGGCCACCGGCGGCGATTCGGCCCTGGGAGGCGATGACTTCGATCACCTGCTGGCGGACTGGATCAAGGAGCAAGCCGGCCTGAGTGGCCAGCTCGATGCCCGCACCCAGCGCGAGCTGCTGGACGTGGCGGCGGCGGTCAAGCACGGCCTGACGGATGCCGACCGCGTTGCCTGCACCTTTGCCGGCTGGCAGGGGGAGGTGAGCCGCAGCCAGTTCGACGAGCTCATCCTGCCGCTGGTCAAGCGCACCCTGCTGGCCTGCCGCCGCGCCTTGCGCGATGCGGGTCTGGAGCAGGTGGAGGTGCTGGAAGTGGTGATGGTGGGGGGCTCCACCCGGGTGCCGCTGGTGCGCGAGCTGGTGGGGGAGTTCTTCCAGCGTACGCCGCTGACCAGCATAGATCCGGACAAGGTGGTCGCCATCGGCGCCGCCATCCAGGCCGACATCCTGGTGGGCAACAAGCCCGATGCCGAGATGCTGCTGCTGGACGTGATCCCGCTCTCCCTCGGTCTTGAGACCATGGGGGGGCTTGCCGAGAAGGTGATCCCGCGCAACACCACCATACCGGTGGCCCGCGCCCAGGAGTTCACCACCTTCAAGGATGGCCAGACTGCCATGGCCATCCACGTGGTGCAGGGAGAACGCGAGCTGGTGGCGGATTGCCGCTCCCTGGCCCGCTTCACCCTGACCGGTATTCCGCCCATGGCGGCCGGCGCCGCCCACATTCGCGTCACCTTCCAGGTGGATGCGGACGGGCTGCTGTCGGTCAGCGCTATGGAGAAATCCTCCGGCGTGCAGGCGGAGATCCAGGTCAAGCCCTCCTATGGCTTGGCGGAAGAGGACATCCTCAGCATGCTGAGCGCCTCCATCGCCAATGCCCAGCAGGACATGGATGCCCGCATGCTGGCGGAGCAGCAGGTCGAAGCCGATCGGGTGGTGGAGAGCCTCAATGCGGCGCTGGCCGCCGATGGCGAGGCGCTGCTCAATGCCGCTGAGCGTGCCGAGATCGACACCGCGATCACTCATCTGCTGGCCATGCGTGCCACCGGCACAACCAATCAAATCAAAGATGCCATCGAGGCGGCGGATGCCGTCAGTGGCGAGTTTGCGGCCCGTCGCATGGATGCGTCCATTCGCAAGGTGCTGACCGGCCAAAACGTCAACAAGGTGTAATATGCCCAAACTGATCATTCTGCCTCACCCCGAACTCTGTCCGGACGGCGCCGCCCTCGAGGGCGCGACCGGTGAGACCATACTGGACATCGCCCTGCGCAACGGCATCGAGATCGAGCATGCCTGCGAGAAGTCCTGTGCCTGTACCACCTGCCACTGCGTGGTGCGGGAGGGGTTTGACTCCCTCGAGCCGAGCGATGAGCTGGAAGACGACATGCTGGACAAGGCATGGGGACTGGAGCCGGAATCCCGCCTGAGTTGCCAGGCCCGTCTGGCGGGCGAGGATCTGGTGGTGGAGCTGCCCAAGTACACCATCAACCTTGCCTCCGAGCGTCATTGATTGACCCGCTAATTACACATGAGTGAATTGCGCGTGCAGCATCCCATGGTGCAGTGATGATATGGTGAAGGCCGTACCCCTCGGGGGAACGGCCTTTTTTGTCTCCGTTACCCCGCGCTGTTAATGAATCGTGCCAAGAAAAAAGGAAGCAAGAGAAGATGGCTGACATGATGAAGGTACTGTTATCCGCCCAGGCCGCTGCCGCCCACTGGGGTGAAGGCGCCCTGCTCAGTTTCAGTGGTGAGGAGACCCTGATCCACCTGGGGGCCAGCGTCCAGCAGCAGGATGCCCTGCGCACCATTCAACGGGCGGCCCGCCGACTCGAATCGAGCGGCATCAAGGGGGTGAGCCTGGCCGGTGAGGGCTGGGATCTGGAGCGTCGCTACGCCTTCGCCCAGGGCTTCTATGCCGCCAAGGGGCAGCGTGAACTGGACTTCGGCGAGCAGAGCGCAGCGGATGCCCGCGAGCTGGAGGCCCTGGTCAAGGCGACCCGCTGGGTGCGCGAGGTGACCAACGGTTGCCCGGAAGAGATCTACCCCATGAGCCTGGCGGAGTCCGCCCTGCTGCTGATCCGCGGCCTGGGTGGCGATCAGGTCACCGCCCGCATCACCGCAGGGGAAGCCCTGCGGGAGGCCGGCCATATCGGGATCTGGTCGGTGGGCCGGGGCAGCGAGCGCGAGCCCGTGCTGCTGGAGCTGGACTACAACCCCACCGGGGATCGCAACGCCCCCGTGGTGGCGGCCCTGGTGGGCAAGGGCATCACCTTCGACTCCGGCGGCTACTCCATGAAGTCCTCTGACAACATGCTGCCGATGAAGTCCGACATGGGCGGGGCCGCCATGGTGACCGGCGCCCTGGCGCTCGCCATCAGCCGCGGTCTCGACAAGCGGGTGAAGCTCATCCTCTGCTGCGCCGAGAACCTGGTCTCAGGCCACGCCTTCAAGCTCGGCGACATCCTCACCTACAAGAACGGCATCTCGGTGGAGATCCAGAACACCGACGCCGAAGGGCGCCTGGTGCTGGCCGACGGCCTGCTGGCGGCCTCCGACAGCGGCGCCGCCCACATTCTCGATGCCGCCACCCTGACCGGCGCCGCCAAGACGGCGCTGGGCCGCGACTACAACGCCGTGTTTGCCCTCGACGAACGGGAGCAGGCGCGCGCCCTGGCCGCCGCGAAAGCCGAGAACGAGAAGGCCTGGCCGCTGCCGCTGGAACCCTGGCATGTGGGGCAGCTCACCTCGGCCTTCGCCGAGCTGGGCAACGTGGCCTCCGCCGAAGGCACCGCCGGTGCCACCACGGCCGCCGCGTTTCTGTCGCGCTTCGTCCGTGACGAGGGCAAGGGCTGGGTGCACCTGGATCTCGCCGCCTCCTATCAGAAATCCGGCAACGAGCTGTGGGCGACCGGTGCCAAGGGGCACGGTCTGCGCACCATAGCGCGCTGGTTGCAGGAGGTTGCTGCATGAACATCTGCTTGAATCACGAGTGGCGCCGTGAAGTGCGCCAGATGCCGGCAGGCCAGGCCTGCGCATCCATGATTGCCCGCTGGTTGCAGGAGGTGACGGCATGAATATCTGGCTGAGCCGTGAATTTGCCGCCCCCGAGTGGGGCGAGGGGGCGCTGCTCTCCCACCGTGCCGATGGCATGGTGATCCACCTGGTGACGGTGTCCCCCTTGCTGGACATCCAGCAGGCGGCCCGCCGTCTCTGTGGTCAGGGGATCCAGAAGGTCGCCCTGTGCGGTCACTGGGAGCGCGAGCAGCAGTGGGCCTTCGCCCAGGGACTGCAGACCCCCAAGGCCGAGGTGGAGCTGCAGTGGGCGACTTCGTCCGAAGAGGACAGGGAGGAGCTGGAGGCGCGCTGGCTGTGCGGGCGCTGGGTGCGCGAGATGACCAATGCGACCCCGGAACAGCTGGGGCCGCTGGAGCTGGCGGTGGAGGCGGCGGCCTTCATCACCGAGCTGGCGCCGGACAGGATCAGCCATCGCATCCTCAAGGGTGAAGCCTTGCAGCAGGCGGGCTGGGTCGGTCTCTATCAGGTCGGCCGCGGCAGCGATCGCGAGCCCGTGATGCTGGAGCTGGACTACAACCCCACCGGGGATCGCAACGCCCCCGTGGCGGCGGCCCTGGTGGGCAAGGGCATCACCTTCGACTCCGGCGGCTACTCCATGAAAACCTCTCAGGGCATGCTCACCATGAAGCATGACATGGGGGGAGCGGCCATCGTCACCGGCGCCCTGGCGCTGGCCATACTGCGCGGCCTCGACAAGCGGGTGAAGCTCATTCTCTGCTGCGCCGAGAACCTGGTCTCCGGCCATGCCTACAAGCTGGGCGACATCCTCACCTACAAGAACGGCACCACGGTCGAGATCGTCAACACCGACGCCGAGGGGCGCCTGGTGCTGGCCGACGGCCTGCAGCTCGCCGGTGAATCCGGTGCGCCCCTCATCATAGACGCTGCCACCCTGACGGGCGCCGCCGTGATGGCCCTGGGGGGACGCTACAACGCCTTGTTCGGCCTCGACAAGGGGCTGGTGAGCCGCGCCATGGCCTATTCGGATGCGGAGCAGGAGCCGGCCTGGCCGCTGCCGCTCGAGCCCTGGCACCGCCAGCAGTGCCCGTCCCACTATGCCGATACGGCCAACAGCCGTCCGGTGCCGGGCGGTGGTCCGGGCGGCGCCTCCAACGCGGCGGGTTTCCTCTCCCGCTTCGTCGGCAATGAAGGGCGGGGCTGGCTGCACGTGGATCTGGCCGCCTGTTTCAGCGAGAACGGTGACAACCTCTGGGCCCCCGGGGCCAACACTCTGGGGATGCGCACCATAGCCCATACCCTGCTGGCGGAGACGCGCCGAGGGGCATGACAAGGCGAAAGGGCACCTCGGGGTGCCCTTTTCAACGGTGCTGGGAATATGAGCAATAGATAGGGTTTTAGCGGGTTAGCGTGACGATCGTGCACAAGCTCACGTTTTTTCTCAGTGCCATGGCACAAGATGAGTCACCATGTTGTTTCAAGGAATTTTTTGTTTAATAAAAAGTTGCTTTTTTGTGTGTTATTTCGTTTTTTGTTTACGTATAATCGCCGCCGAACATGGATTCCTACAATAAAACTCTGTAGTTAAGGAAAGAACTCAATGGCTATCGAACGTACCTTCTCTATCGTCAAGCCGGACGCGGTCAGCAAGAACCTGATCGGTGCCATCTACAGCCGCTTCGAAAGCGCCGGTCTGAAAGTGGTCGCCGCCAAGATGCTGCACCTGAGCAGCGAGCAGGCCGCCGGTTTCTACGCCGAACACCAGGGCAAGCCTTTCTATGATGGCCTGGTCGCCTTCATGACCTCGGGTCCCGTCATGGTACAGGTGCTGGAAGGGGAAGACGCCATTCGCCGTCATCGCGAAATCATGGGCGCCACCAACCCGAAAGAGGCTCTGGCTGGCACCCTGCGCTCCTGCTACGCCGAGAGCATCGATCGCAACGCGGTGCACGGCTCCGATGCCCCGGCCTCTGCCGCCCGTGAAATCGCCTACTTCTTCTCCGACGCCGAGATCTGCCCGCGCGGCTGATTTTCGTCAGGAGATCATCAAGGGAGCCTCGGCTCCCTTTTGTTTTTTGGTCATTCGGTCAATATCCACTTATTCTCCAGGTGGAAAGGCAGACCCATTATTTGTACAATGCCGCCCCCTGACGTAGGTCAGCCGATAATTTATGAAGTGTGTGAGCTGAGGCCCTTGATGAGCGAAACAAAAACCAACCTGCTGGATCTCGATCGGGATGCCATGCGTGCCTTCTTCGTCGAGCTGGGCGAGAAGCCGTTCCGGGCAGATCAGATAATGAAGTGGATCTACCACTCCGGTTGTGATGACTTCGATCAGATGAGCAACGTCAACAAGGCGTTGCGTGAGCGTCTCAAGGCCATTGCCGAGATCCGGGCCCCCGAGATCAGCCGTGAACAACGCTCCGCGGATGGCACCATCAAGTGGGCCCTGCAGGTCGGGGATCAGGAAGTCGAGACCGTCTACATCCCGGAGGCGGATCGCGCGACCCTCTGCGTCTCCTCCCAGGTTGGCTGCGCCCTGGCGTGCACCTTCTGCTCCACCGCCCAGCAAGGTTTCAACCGCAACCTGAAGGTCTCCGAGATCATCGGCCAGGTCTGGCGTGCCGCCAAGGTAGTCGGTGGCAAGCGCCCCATCACCAACGTGGTGATGATGGGCATGGGCGAGCCGCTGCTGAACCTCGCCAACGTGGTGCCGGCCATGAGTCTGATGATGGATGACTTCGGTTTTGGCATCTCCAAGCGCCGCGTCACCCTCTCCACCTCCGGTGTGGTACCGGCACTGGACATGCTGGGGGACCAGATCGACGTGGCCCTGGCCATCTCCCTGCATGCGCCGAACGACAAGTTGCGTTCCGAGATCATGCCGATCAACGACAAGTACAACATCGAGGCCTTCCTCGCGGGGGTGCGCCGCTATCTTGCCAAATCCAACGCCAATGGCGGCCGGGTGACGGTGGAGTATGTGCTGCTCGATCATATCAATGACGACATGCAGCATGCCCACGAGCTGGCGCAGGTTCTCAAAGAGACCCCTTGCAAGATCAACCTGATCCCCTTCAACCCCTTCCCGGGCAACCCGTTCGGCAAGCCGAGCAACAGCCGCATCGACCGTTTCTCCAAGGTACTGATGGAATACGGCCTGACCGTCATCGTGCGCAAGACCCGCGGAGATGACATAGACGCGGCCTGTGGCCAGCTGGTGGGGGAGGTGATCGACCGCACCAAGCGCACCATGAAAAATCGGATGCAACAGGATGGGATTTCCGTCAAAATGGTTTAACTCGCTAAGCCATTGTATAGACAGGAAATGGATATCCGTACATTGATCGTAGTGGCAGCGCTCTGCGCGCTGCCTGGCTGTGTCACCGAGACCACTTACGCTGGCCAGAATTCGACCCAGCGTGAAGTGGGTCCCGACTTCAAGGCGGCTGCCCAGACCCGTCTCGATCTGGGTATTCAATACCTGCGTCAGGGCAATGCCGAACAGGCCAAGTTCAACCTTGACCGGGCCCTCCAGTACGATCCCAGCAATCCTCAGGTCTATATCGGCTTCGCCTATTTCTACCAGCAGGTATCCGATTTCAAGGCGGCCGAGGAGAACTACAAGAAGGCGCTCTCCATGGATCCGACCAATGCTGACGCGATGAACAACTACGGTGCCTTCCTGTGCAACCGCGGGCGTTTCGAGGAGGCGGAGAAGGCATTCCTGCAGGCTGTCAGCCAGCCAGATTACGTCAAGATCGCCGATACCTACGAGAATGCGGCGCTCTGCTCGATGCAAAATAACAGAAATGACAAGGCCAACGAGTACTATCGTCTGGCCTTGGGGTATAATCCCCGCAATCCAAGGTTATTGCTGGACATGGCCGAGCTTTCCATGAAAGATGGCAAGCTGCCTGATGTGCAGTCTTATCTCGTGCGTTTTGCCGAAGTGGCAGACGAAAACGAGGAGAGCCTCTGGCTCCGGCTGCGGCTGGCCCAGGCCATGGACAAACCGGCATTACTTCACCAATTCGGGACTGAGCTGGTAAGGCAATATCCCACTTCGCAACAAGCCAAGCGTTACTTAGCCAATGACTACTGAACAGCCACACGATTTTCAAGACGACTCCCAGGCAGTGGGCCCAGGCCAGCTGTTGCGCAACGCCCGTGAACAGCTTGGCTGGACACGAGAGCAGGTTGCGTCCCGCATTCACCTTCGTCTGACCCTGATCGCCGCCATCGAGGCGGATACCTACGACAAGCATACGTCCCACACCTTCATTCGCGGCTATCTGCGCGCCTATGCCAAGCTGGTCGGCATTCCCGAGGAGACCATACTCGCGGCCTACGACAAGCTGGGGCTGACGCCGCCCGATAACATCGACATGCAGAGCTTCTCCCGCCGCTCCCGCCAGCAAGCCAACGACAGTCGGCTCAAGGTGGTGACCTGGCTGGTGATCCTGGTGTTGATCGCCCTCTCCATCGCCTGGTGGTGGCAGAGCACGGCACGTCGTTCCGCCGGGGATGAAGCCCTGGCGGCGAGCGAGATGGGCACGGCGCAGACAGTGTCGGTCGCCAACGTGACGCCCACGGTGGACGTGACCGACCCCGTATTGCCAGTGGCCTCCGACGCCGTGGCGACTAACGTTGTTGTGAGTGACGCCGTCGCCACCGCGCCTGAGGTCGTTGCCGCGACCAGTGCCGCCCTGTCTACCGAGGCTTCATCTGCTGAGGCAACCCTGGCGCCGACAGAGACGGCCGCCACCGAACCTGGCAAGGCGCCCCAGCTCAAGATGAGCTTCACCGCCGACTGCTGGCTGGATGTCAAGGATGCCAACGGCAAGACCCTGTTCAGCGGTCTGAAGAAGGCGAACGACGAACTTGTGCTGGAAGGACCCGAGCCACTCAAATTCATCATTGGCGCGCCCATGGCGGTCAATCTCGAATACCAGGGCAAGTCCTTCGACATGAGCCGTTACAACAACGGCCGGACTGCTCGCTTCTCACTGCCGCAGGAGTAATCTGTCCGCCATGTCCGCTCACGAATCCCCCATTATTCGTCGTCAATCCAGGCAGATCATGGTCGGCAATGTGCCGGTTGGGGGCAACGCCCCCATCACGGTGCAAACCATGACCAACACCAAGACCACGGATGTCGCCGCCACCGTCGAGCAGATCCAGCGGATCGAGCGGGTCGGTGCCGACATAGTCCGGGTCTCTGTGCCCACCATGGAAGCGGCGGAAGCCTTCAAGCTCATCAAGCAGCAGACCCGCATTCCCATCGTCGCAGACATCCACTTCGACTACCGCATCGCCCTGAAAGTGGCCGAGTACGGTGCCGACTGCCTGCGCATCAACCCGGGCAACATCGGCAACGAAGAGCGGGTGCGCGCCGTGGTCGACTGTGCCCGTCATTACAACATTCCGATCCGCATCGGCGTCAACGGCGGCTCCCTGGAGCGTGACATCCAGGAAAAGTATGGCGAGCCGACCCCGGAGGCCCTGCTCGAGTCGGCCATGCGCCACGTGGATTACCTGGATCGCCTCAACTTCGACAACTTCAAGGTGAGCGTCAAGGCCTCCGACGTCTTCCTCGCGGTCGGTGCCTATCGCCTGCTGGCCAAGCAGATCGACCAGCCGCTGCACCTGGGGATCACCGAGGCGGGCGGCTTCCGCGCCGGCGCGGTGAAATCCGCCATCGGGCTCGGCATGCTGCTGGCCGATGGCATAGGTGACACCATCCGCATCTCCCTGGCCGCCGATCCGGTGGAAGAGGTGAAGGTGGGCTTCGACATTCTCAAGTCCCTGCGCATTCGCTCCCGCGGCATCAACTTCATCGCCTGTCCCTCCTGCTCCCGTCAGGAGTTCGACGTGATAGGAACGGTGAACGCCCTGGAAGAGCGGCTCGAGGACATCATCACCCCGATGGACGTCTCCATCATCGGCTGCGTGGTGAACGGCCCGGGCGAGGCCCTGGTCTCGGATCTCGGCCTTGCCGGCGCCGCCAACAAGAGCGCCTTCTACGAAGGGGGCCAGCGGGTCGACCGGCTCGACAACAAGGATCTCATCCCGACCCTGGAGCGCCGTATCCGCGCCCGGGCGGCCATGCTGGATCCGGCCAACCAGATCCAGGTGGACAAAGGTTGAACCATTGAGGGGCCACCTGGGGTGGCCCCGGCTTTAGGTTGTTGATTTTACATCCCGCATCCGGGCACCCTGATTTTACCTCGGGGCCGAAGATCCCTATAATGCGGCCAAATTTTACCTCTTTTTCTCGAGTATCAACGTGGCAAAACAGATCCAAGCTATTCGCGGTATGAATGATTGCCTGCCGGAGCAGAGCCCGGTATGGCAGAAAGTGGAACAGATCCTGCGCCAGGTCGTCGCCAGCTACGGCTACAGCGAAGTGCGCATGCCCATCGTCGAGCAGACCCATCTGTTCAAGCGCGCCATCGGTGAAGTGACCGACGTGGTCGAAAAAGAGATGTACACCTTCGAAGACCGCAACGGCGACAGCCTGAGCCTGCGTCCGGAAGGGACCGCCAGCTGCGTCCGTGCCGGTATCGAACACGGCCTGCTCTACAACCAGGAACGCCGGATGTGGTACATGGGCCCCATGTTCCGTCACGAGCGTCCCCAGAAGGGCCGCTATCGCCAGTTCCACCAGTTCGGGGTCGAGCTGTTCGGCATCAACGGGCCTGACATCGACGCCGAGCTCATCATGCTGACCCACCGCCTGTGGCGTCTGTTCGGCATCAGCGATCACGTCACCCTGCAGCTCAATACCCTGGGTCAGAGCAGCGAACGCGCCGCCTACCGGGATGCCCTGGTGGCCTACCTGGAGCAGTACAAGAGCGAGCTGGACGAAGAGAGCCAGCGCCGCATGTACAGCAACCCGCTGCGGGTGCTCGACTCCAAGGACGAAAAAGTGCAGGCCATCCTGGTCGGTGCGCCCCGTCTGTTCGATCACCTGGGCGAAGAGAGCCTGGCCCACTTCGAGGGGCTCAAGCGCCTGCTCGAGTCCGCCGGCATCCAATACGAGGTGAACGAGCGTCTGGTGCGCGGTCTCGACTACTACAACCTCACCGTGTTCGAGTGGGTGACGAGCAGCCTGGGGGCCCAGGGCACCGTCCTGGCCGGTGGCCGTTACGACGGTCTGGTGGAGCAGCTCGGCGGTCAGGCGACCCCGGCCGTGGGCTTTGCCATGGGCATGGAGCGTCTGGTGCTGATGCTCGAAACCCTCGAGCTCAACGCCGATATCCGCCCGGCGGTGGATGTCTATCTCTGCATGGTGGGCGAGGGGACTGAACAGGCAGGTTTCCAGCTTGCCGAGCGGCTGCGCGACGCCCTGCCGGACCTGCGTCTGATGAGCCACTGCGGTGGCGGCAACTTCAAGAAACAACTCAAGCGTGCCGACAAGAGCGGCGCGGCCATTGCCCTGATCCTCGGCGAGACCGAGGTGCAAAGCGGGGAGATCACCATCAAATATCTGCGTGGCCAGGCCGAGCAACAGACCGTCTCGGTCGATGCCGCCATCGCCCTGCTGGCAGCTAAAGGAGAGTAAGCTGTGGAAGTGTATACCACTGAAGAACAACAGGTTGAGGTCATCAAGAGCTGGTGGAAAGAGAACGGCACCTCGGTACTCGCCGGGACCGTGATCGGTCTGGTCGGCCTCTTTGGCTGGCGTTACTACAACGAGCTGCAGCAGACCAACCAGGAAGCCGCCTCTCAGGCTTACAACGCCATGACAGCCCAGCTCGCCAAGGGGGACGATGCCGCCCTTGAGCAGGCCAAGAGCTTCATCAGCGCCCATCAGGGCGACGCCTATGCCGAGCTGGCCGCCCTGCAACTGGCCGCGGCTGCGGTCAAGGCGGGCAAGCTGGATCTGGCTGCCGAGCAGCTGACCCAGGTGGCCGCGAACGGCGACGAGAGCATCAAGCCCATCGCCGCCCTGCGCCTGGCCCGGGTGCTCAAGGATCAGGGCAAGGCCGACGAGGCCCTGGCCCAGCTTGGCAAGATCAACAACGACGCCTTCAAGGCCCAGGTGGCGGAAGTGCGTGGTGATGTCCTGCTGGGGCAGGGCAAGCCCGAAGAGGCGCGCGATGCCTATCAGGTGGCGGCCGATGCCGGCGGCCTGCAGAGCAGCGCCGAACTCAAGCTGAAGATGGACGATCTGGCGCTGCCAGCGGTCACTGCGGGTGAGGCTCCGGATGCGTAATCTGTACAAGAAAATGGCGCTGGGGGTGGCAGTCTCCCTGGCCCTGCAGGGCTGCTCCCTGTTCAGCTCCGAGGAAGACCTGACCCCGATGGCGCCTCTGCCCGTGGTGGAGTCCGCCTTCAGTGCCGATACCAAGTGGTCCTCCTCCGTCGGGGATGGCATAGGCGATTTTTACTCCCAGCTGCAACCCGTGGTGGAAGAGGATCACATCTATGCCGCCGCCCGTGATGGGGATGTGACCGCCTTCGATCGCAACAGTGGCGAGACCCTGTGGAGCGTGGATCTGGCAGACCTGCCGATCAACGCCGACAAGCGCAGTGCCCGTCTCTCCGGCGGTCTGGTCTCCCGCTACGGCAAGCTGTTCCTCGGCTCCGAGAACGGGGTGGTCTACGCCCTGAACGAAGCGAACGGGGAAGTGCTGTGGCAGACCACGGTACCCGGTGAAGTGGTGGCGAGCCCCGCCGTCGAGGATGGTCGTGTGGTGGTGCTGACCACCTCTGGCCGTCTGATGGCGCTCGACACCGATGAGGGCAAGCTGCAGTGGACTCTGTCCGAAGAGCAGCCGCCCCTGACCCTGCGCAGTGCCAGCACCCCTGTCATCACCAACGGCGCCGTGCTCTATGGCCGTGCCGATGGCAAGGTGGGCATCGCCCTCTTGAGCAACGGCCAGCCGGTGCGCCAGTCCAAGGTGGCCGATCCCCGCGGCGCCACCGAGCTGGATCGCATGGTCGACGTGGACGCCAGTCCGCTGATTGCCGGTGATGAGCTCTATGCCATCGCCTACAATGGCCAGCTGATGGCCCGCAAGCTGATGACGGGTGACGAGGTGTGGAAGCGCAAGTATTCCGGCTACCGCGACATGGCGGTCACCGGCAATGCCATCGTGCTGACCGACAGCCGCAGCCATCTGTTTGCGGTCGACAGGCGCAATGGTCTTGAGCTGTGGTCCAACACCCAGCTGGAAAACCGCACCGTGACCGCTCCCGTTGTCCTGGGTGACTACGTGGTGGTCGGCGATGTGGAAGGTTACCTGTATTGGCTGGATCGGACCGACGGGTCCATCAAGGCCATGCAGCAGCTCGACAGCAGTGGTCTCTATGCCGCGCCCCTGGTGGACGGTGACACCCTGTATGTGCAGAGCCGTGGCGGCAAGTTGTACGCTATCAAGCGTCCCTGATCGCCCGTCAATCTGAATATCCGGCTCCTGGTCTTCGGACCCGGAGCCTTTGTCGTCTTGAGAATGAGGCTTTTATGACTCCTGTAGTAGCCCTGGTGGGCCGCCCCAACGTGGGGAAATCCACCCTGTTTAACCGCCTGACCCGCACCCGGGATGCCCTGGTTGCCGATTTCCCCGGCCTGACCCGGGACCGTAAATACGGCCAGGCGAAGTTGGGCGAGCTGGAATTTATCGTGGTCGATACCGGCGGTATCGATGGCACCGAGGAGGGGATCGAGCTGAAGATGGCCGAGCAGTCCCTGCTGGCCATCGAGGAAGCCGATGTGGTGCTCTTCATGGTGGATGCCCGCGCCGGTTTGACCGCCGCGGATCAGGCCATCGCCGAGCACCTGCGCAAGACCCACAAGAAGGTGTTCCTGGTCGCCAACAAGACCGACGGCATCGACGGTGACTCCGCGGTCTCCGAGTTCTACGGCCTGGCGCTGGGGGAGGTGTACCAGATCGCCGCCGCCCACGGTCGTGGGGTGCTGAGCCTGCTGGAGCTGGCGCTGGCCCCCCACCTTGAGACCCTGGTCGAGGCTGCCGCCGAAGAAGAGGCGCAGGAAGAGGAGGACTTCGACGAAGAAGCCCTGCTGCGCATGGTGGCCGCCGGTGATCTCGACACCCGGGAAGACACCAAGGAGACCCCGTTCGCCGACTTGCCCATCAAGTTCGCCATCGTCGGTCGGCCCAACGTCGGCAAGTCCACCCTGACCAACCGCATGCTGGGGGAAGACCGGGTCATCGTCTATGACATGCCGGGCACCACCCGCGACTCCGTCTACATTCCCATGGAGCGTGACGAGCAGAAGTACGTGGTCATCGACACCGCCGGCGTGCGTCGCCGCGGCAAGGTGCATGAGACGGTGGAGAAGTTCTCCGTCATCAAGACCCTCAAGGCGATCGAAGACGCCAACGTCTGCCTGCTGGTGATAGACGCCCGCGAGACCATCACGGATCAGGACTTGAGCATCCTCGGCTTCGTGCTGAGCAGCGGCCGCTCCGTGGTGCTGGTGGTGAACAAGTGGGACGGTCTGGATCAGAAGGTGAAGGAAGACATCAAGAACGAGCTGGACCGTCGTCTGGGCTTCATCGATTTCGCCCGCGTCCACTTCATCTCCGCCCTGCACGGCAGCGGTGTCGGCCACCTGTTCGAGTCCATCAACGAGGCTTACCAGTCCGCCACCCGTCGTACCAGCACCGCCATGCTGACCCGCATCATGCAGATGGCGCAGGAAGATCACCAGCCGCCCATGGTCAACGGTCGCCGCGTCAAGCTGAAGTATGCCCACGCCGGTGGCTACAACCCGCCGCGCATCGTGATCCACGGCAACCAGCTGAACGATCTGCCGGACTCCTACAAGCGGTATCTCATCAACTACTTCCGCAAGTCCCTGAAGATCATGGGTACCCCGATCCGGGTCGAGTTCCAGGAGTCGGTCAACCCCTTCGAGGGCAAGAAGAACACCCTGACCCTGAGCCAGGAGCGGCAACGGGATCGCCTGCTCAAGGCCAAGAACAAGAGCAAAAAATAAGCTCTGACGGCTGCCCTGGTGGCAGCCGTTTTTTTATCTGCAAGATGAGGGGCGAGCCCGGCGCGCCTGCCCTGGAGAGGAGATGACCATGAGTCTCTTGACATGCCCGGCCTGCCAGGCCGAGCTGGACAGCCGCAGCCCAGAGGCGAGCTGCGGCCAGTGCCATGCCCGCTATCGGATCCGGGCCCTGTGCCCGACCTGCCTGCATGAGCTTGAATGGCTTCGGGCTTGCGGGGCGGTGGATTACTTCTGCAACCACTGCAACAGCCTGGTCTCCAAACGTAGTGTCCAGTTTGAGCTGACGCCGGTCGAGGCATAAAAAGGCATTAAAAAACCCGGCCTTGGCCGGGTTTATGCTGTGTGCTCCGCAATCAGCAAGGTATAGGAGCGGTTGCGGTGCCATATCTTGCGTTTCATGTCGGCCAGTTTCAGCTTGCGTCTGGGGCTCCAGGCGCATCTGGTTTTTCTGGTCAACATGGCTCTTCTGCGTGTTCGCATCTGGTTTTCCTCCCTGGTCATCCCGGCGACGCTGACGGCTCCCTGACATGGGTTGCCATCGATATCGCAAGTTGATGAATGTATTGCAATAAGCCTCTATCAGACAGGCTCTGGTCTGGGGGAATGGTAACAGAGAATTCCCCCAGACGACACACCCCGCAGGGCTCAGGGGGTGATGATCTGGCTGACCACCTCGGCGATGATGGCGGGGCGCTGTGCCGGGGGGGCCTGCTCGCTGCCGTCGTCCTCGTCCAGGGCCTCGCGGCGATGGGCCTTCTGCTGCTCGTTGTCGAGCCAGAGCAGGCTCTGGTAGTACTGGCGCACGTTGTTGACGTAGTTGCGCGCCTCGCCACCCCGGGCATAGCCGTAGCGCACCTTGCGATGCCAGCGTGACTGCTGCAGCAGGGGCAACACCTCTTTCACGTCGCTCCAGGCGTCCGGGTTCTTGCCGAGCTGCTTGGTCAGGCGGCGGGCATCCATCATGTGGCCATAGCCGATGTTGTAGGCGGTGAGGGCAAACCACACCTTCTCGTCCGCCGGCACCGAGTCCGGCACCTTCTCCATCATCTCCTGCAGGTAGCGGGCGCCCCCCTTGATGCTCTCTTCAGGGTGGGTTCTATCGTTCACCCCCATCGCCTTGGCGGTGGGCTCGGTCAGCATCATCATGCCGCGCACCCCTGTGTAGGAGCGGGCCTGGGGGTCCCAGTGGGACTCCTGATAGCTGATGGCGGCCAGCAGGCGCCAGTCGATCTCCTTGGCGTGGGTCTGGAACAGCGCCTGGTACTTGGGCAGCAGGCTCTTGGCCCGCTTGAGGAAGGTGCGGGTGTCGACGAAATCGAAGTTCTGCACGTGGCCGAAGTACTTCTCGTCGAGCTTGGCGATGGAGCCATCCATGAAGCGCTGGCCGAAGAAGTCGATGATGCTGGCGTAGAGGCTGTCATCGGGCAGCTTGGTCATGGCCCAGGCCACTGTCTGCTTGCTGGCGAGGGTCAGCCCCTCGGTGAGCTCGGGATAGTAGCGCTGGGTGCGGGCCAGTACGGTGTCCTGCACCACCGTGTAGTCCACCTCGCCGTCGGCGACCTGCTTGAGCAGCTCCTCCACGTCGGCGTCCCGATTGATGCGCCAGCTCAGATTGGGGTACTGGCTGGCCATCTCCTTCATCAGATCCTCGCCGGTGGAGCCGGCAGGCACCACTATGGTGCCCTTGATGTCGCCGAGATCCTTGGGCCTGGGGGAGCCGTTGCGATAGACCAGCTTGGGGGAGACCTGGTAGAAGCCGGGGCCAAAGCGAAACAGCTTGCGCCGCTCCGGGGTCACGACGATGGCGGCGGCGGCGAGATCCAGCTTGCCCTTTTGTAGCTGTTCGACCAGCTCGGCGGTGGAGTAGGCCGGGACTATGGTCAGCTTGACCCCCAACCAGTCGGCATAGTGCTGCGCCAGCTCGTAATCGAACCCCTGGGCGGTGTCGTCACGCTGGTAATAGGAAGTGGGACCATAGAGGGTGCCAACACGGATCTCGCCCCGTTGGCGGATCTGCTCCAGCTGGCTGGAGGGGGAATAGAAGTCACAGCCGGCCAGGGCCAGTGTCAGCAACATCCCGATAAACAGTCGAAAAATGCAGCGCAAGTAGGTGAGTACCCTTGTTGAAAAAATCGGCATTTGTCAAAAGAGAGGCACCTTTATACCAGAGAGTGTGGAGGGAGTCACATCGTGGGAGATGAGAAAAACGTTTGTTCGCGGTGAGCCTGATCCCTATAATACGCGCGTCTCAAATCCCCCCACACTCTAAAACTTGGTGAGAAAGGTATATGGAAATCTTGCGTGGTGCCCCAGCACTGTCTGAGTTTCGTGTCCACAAGCTGCTGCAGAGCTGCGCACAGAGAGGAGTAGAGATAGCAGACGTCTATGCCGAATACGTGCACTTTGCCGAGCTTTCGAGCCCGCTCTCGCCCCCGGAGCGAGCGACCTTGGGCCAGCTTCTGCGCTACGGCCCGACCATCCCGGAACACACCCCCAGCGGTCAGCTGTTTCTCGTTACCCCCCGCCCCGGCACTATCTCCCCCTGGTCTTCCAAAGCAACCGACATCGCCCACAACTGCGGCCTGAACCAGGTCAAGCGGCTGGAGCGCGGCATTGCCTATTACGTGCAGGCCAAGGGCGAGCTGACCGCAGCCCAGCGTGGCGAGGTCGCGGCCCTGCTGCACGATCGCATGATGGAAGTGGTGTTCGATGAGCCGAGCCAGGCAGCCGCCCTGTTTGCCCATCACGAGCCGCGCCCCTTCACCCAGGTGGACGTGCTGGGCGGTGGCCGCAGCGCCCTGGCCTCGGCCAACATCGAGCTGGGCCTGGCGCTCGCCGATGACGAAATCGACTACCTGGTGGAGAACTTCACCCGGCTTGGTCGCAATCCCAACGACATCGAGCTCTACATGTTCGCCCAGGCGAACTCCGAGCACTGCCGTCACAAGATCTTCAACGCCGACTGGACCATAGACGGTGAGCAGCAGCCGAAGTCGCTGTTCAAGATGATCAAGAACACCTTCGAGCAGACGCCGGATCATGTCCTGTCTGCCTATAAAGACAACGCCGCCGTGATGGAAGGCAGCCAGGGTGGCCGCTTCTTCCCGAGCCCCGCGAGTGGTGAGTACCAGTATCACCAGGAGCGCGTCGACATCCTGATGAAGGTGGAGACCCACAACCACCCGACCGCCATCTCTCCCTTCCCGGGGGCGGCCACCGGCTCCGGCGGCGAAATTCGCGACGAGGGCGCGACCGGCCGTGGCGCCAAGCCCAAGGCGGGTCTGGTGGGCTTCTCCGTCTCCAACCTGCGCATCCCAGGTTTCGAGCAGCCCTGGGAGCAGAATTTCGGCAAGCCGAGCCGCATCGTCAGCGCCTTTGACATCATGCAGGAGGGACCCCTCGGTGGTGCCGCCTTCAACAACGAATTCGGTCGTCCCGCCATCCTCGGCTATTTCCGTACCTTCGAAGAGCAGGTGCCGAGCCACAACGGCGTCGAAGTGCGCGGTTACCACAAGCCCATCATGCTGGCGGGCGGCATCGGCAACATCCGCAGCGAACACGTCCAGAAAGGGGAGATCCCGGTGGGGGCGGCCCTCATCGTGCTGGGCGGCCCGGCCATGAACATCGGCCTGGGGGGCGGCGCCGCCTCCTCCATGGCCTCCGGCCAGTCTGCCGAAGACCTCGATTTTGCCTCGGTGCAGCGGGACAACCCCGAGATGGAGCGCCGTTGCCAAGAGGTGATCGATCGCTGCTGGCAGCTCGGCGATGACAACCCCATCGTCTTCATCCACGACGTGGGGGCCGGTGGCCTCTCCAACGCCATGCCGGAGCTGGTGAACGACGGCGATCGGGGCGGCCGCTTCGACCTGCGCGCCATCGCCAGCGACGAGCCTGGCATGAGCCCGCTGGAGATCTGGTGCAACGAATCCCAGGAGCGCTACGTGCTGGCGGTCGCCCAGGAGAAGCTGCCCCTGTTCAAGGCCCTGTGCGAGCGCGAGCGCGCCCCCTATGCGGTCATCGGCACCGCCACCGAAGAGAAACACCTCACGCTGTCCGACAGCCATTTTGACAACCAGCCCATCGACCTGCCGCTGGACGTGCTGCTGGGCAAGGCGCCCAAGATGCACCGCGACGTGCAGAGCCTGCCCGCCCAGGGCAAGGCGCTGCAACTGGACGGCATCACCCTCAGCGACGCCGCCGAGCGGGTGCTGCGTCTGCCGACCGTGGCGGAGAAGTCCTTCCTCATCACCATCGGCGATCGCACCGTGACCGGTCTGGTCAACCGCGACCAGATGGTCGGTCCCTGGCAGATCCCGGTGGCCGACTGCGCCGTCACCGCCGCCACCTACGACAGCTACCACGGCGAAGCCATGTCCATGGGGGAGCGTACCCCGGTGGCACTGCTGTCTCATGCTGCATCGGCCCGTATGGCGGTGGCCGAGGCCCTGACCAACCTGGCGCCTGCTCATATCGGCTCCCTCAAGCGGGTCAAGCTCTCCGCCAACTGGATGTCCGCCGCCGGTCACCCGGGGGAAGATGCGGGCCTCTACGAAGCCGTGAAAGCGGTGGGCGAGGAGCTCTGCCCGGCCCTTGGCATCACCATCCCGGTGGGCAAGGACTCCATGTCCATGAAGACCCGCTGGCAGCAGGACGGCGAAGAGCGCAGCGTCACCTCGCCGCTCTCCCTGCTCATCTCCGCCTTCGCGCGGGTCGAGGACGTGCGCAATACCGTGACCCCGCAACTGCGGACCGATCTCGGTGAGACCGACCTTATCCTGATTGACCTTGGCAACGGCAAGCAGCGCCTCGGCGCCTCCGCCCTGGCCCAGGTCTATCGCCAGCTTGGGCAGAGCGCCCCGGATCTGGACAACCCCGTCCAGCTCAAGGGCTTCTTCAACGCCATCCAGGCGCTGGTGGCGGATCGCAAGCTGATTGCCTACCACGACCGCTCCGACGGCGGCCTCTTCGTCACCCTGACCGAGATGGCGTTTGCCGGTCACTGCGGCCTCGACATCCAGCTCGATCGCGTGGGGGGCGACCTGCTGCCGGCGCTGTTCAACGAGGAGCTGGGCGCCGTCATCCAGGTGCGTCGCGACGACAAGGAAGCAGTGCTGACCCTGCTGGCCGGTCACGGTCTGGCGGCCTGCTCCCACGTGCTGGGCACGGTGCGTGAAGATGATCTCATCCTGTTCCAGCGCGCCGGCACCGAAGTGTACCGCGCCAGCCGCACCGCGCTTCGCACCCTCTGGGGCGAGACCAGCTGGCAGATGCAGCGCCTGCGGGACAACCCGGAGTGCGCGGATCAGGAACATGCCGCCCGTCAGGACGCCACCGATCCGGGTCTGCAGGCCAGGTTGACCTACAACCCGTCCGAGGATGTGGCCGCCCCCTATATCGCCCGCGGGGTCTCCCCCCGTCTGGCGGTGCTGCGCGAGCAGGGGGTCAACTCCCACGTGGAGATGGCGGCAGCGTTCGATCGCGCCGGGTTCGCGGCGGTGGATGTGCATATGAGCGACATCCTGTCCGGTCGCATCAAGCTGGAGGAGTTCCAGACCCTGGTGGCCTGCGGCGGCTTCTCCTACGGTGACGTGCTGGGGGCGGGGGAAGGCTGGGCCAAGTCCATCCTGTTCAACGACGGGGCCCGCGAGCAGTTCCAGCGCTTCTTCGAGCGTGGCGATACCTTGTCGCTGGGGGTGTGCAACGGTTGCCAGATGATGTCCAACCTGCGCGACCTCATCCCGGGGGCCGATCTCTGGCCGCGCTTCGTGCGCAACCGCTCCGAGCGCTTCGAGGCGCGCTTCAGCCTGGTGGAAGTGCAGGAGTCTCCCTCCGCCTTCTTCGCCGGCATGGCGGGCTCGGTGATGCCCATCGCCGTCTCCCATGGGGAAGGGCGGGTGGAGGTGCGCGACGCCGCTCACCTTGCCGCGCTGCAACAGAGCGGCCTGGTGGGGCTGCGCTTCGTGGACAACCGCGGTCAGGTCACCGAGCAGTACCCGGCCAACCCGAACGGCGCCCCGGCGGGCATCACTGCGGTCACCACCACGGACGGCCGTGCCACCATCATGATGCCGCACCCGGAGCGGGTGTTCCGCACAGTGGCGAACTCCTGGCACCCGGACAACTGGGGCGAGGACGGCGCCTGGATGCGAATGTTCCGTAACGCTCGCGTGCGTCTGGGTTAATCCCGCGCTGACGTGGTAGAGAATCAGAAACCGGCCCCTGTGGCCGGTTTTTTTATGGGCGCGTGAGACGCTCTGCGCCCCTTGGGGTGATGGCTGGTGAATGGTGACTGAGGGAGGGGAGAGCAAGGATGAGCGTTGAGGTGAGAGGGCGAATGGGAGGAGGCATTGGCACGGCGAGCTTGACCCCAAGGCCCGGCAGTCTGGGGAGATAAAAAACCGGCCACGGGGGCCGGTTTTGTTGTGTGGAGTGCAGCAGAGGTTAGCGCAGCACCACGTGCTGGAAGCCCTGCACCAGGCTGATGACCGGTTGGGGATAGATGCCGAGCAGCACCACCAGGATGGCGGAGAGCAGCACCACAAGCCCGCCGGAGGAGAAGGCCCAGTCGGCCCTGGCATCGCGCAGCTGCATGCCGGGTTCGCGCAGGTAGAGGGTGACCATGACGCGCAGGTAGTAGTAGAGCCCCAGGGCACTGCCGAGCACGATGGCGCCGGAGAGCCACCACAGCTGCGCCTCGACGGTGACGCCGATGAGGTAGAACTTGCCGATGAAGCCCAGCGTCATGGGGATGCCCGCCAAGGAGAGCATCATCACCGTCATCACCGCCGTGAGATAAGGGCGCTTCCAGAACAGGCCGCGATAGCTGTGCAGGGAGTCCGCATCCTTGCCGCGATAGGGGCTGGACATCATGCTGATGACGCCGAAGGCCCCCAGGCTGGTGAAGAGGTACATCAGCAGGTAGACACCGGCCGCTTCCACCGGCATCTGGCCGAGGCGGCTCGCCACCACCACTGCCAGCAGATAGCCGAAGTGGGAGATGGAGGAGTAACCCATCATCCGCTTGATGTTGGTCTGGATCAGCGCCAGGAGGTTGCCGACCACGATGGAGATGACCGCCATGGCCGCCAGCAGCCAGTGGATCATGGGATCCGAGGTGGCCGGTACCGCCAGGTAGAAGCGCAGCAGCACGCAGAACACGGCTATCTTGCTCACGGTGGCGAGGAAGGTGGCCACAGGTGCAGGTGCCCCTTCGTAGACATCCGGGGTCCAGAGATGGAAGGGGGCGAGCGACAGTTTGAAGGCGAAGCCCACCAGCATCAGGCCAAAGCCCCCCATCAGCAGCGGGTGGTGAGCCGGGCTCTGGGCCAGGGTCAGGCCGAGATCGCTGAAGCTCAGGCTCCCCGCCTGGGCATAGAGCAGCGCCATGCCGAACAGCAGGAAGGCGGTGGCGGCGGCGGAGAGCACCATGTACTTGATGCTGGCCTCCAGGGAGTGGCGCTCGCGGTAGGCATAGCCCACCAGACCGAACATGGGCAGGGTCAGCATCTCGATCCCTATGAACAGCGACGCGAGGTGGCGGGAACCCGCCAGCACCAGGCCGCCTGCGGTGGCGATGAGCAGCAGCAGGTAGAACTCTTCCCGGTTGTCCGGGTAGCCCTTGAGCCAGGAGCGACCGAAGGTACAGGTGGCCAGGGCCCCGATGAGCACCAGCCCCATGTAGAAGACCGCGTAGCTGTCCACTTGCAGCAGGGGAGTGACCCCTTGATCTCCCTGGGCCATGACGATGGGCAGGGAGAAGAGCGCCAGGTTGAGACCTGTGATGGTCACCACGAAGGCGGTGTCATCGCAGCGCTTCCAGGCGATGGCGAGCATCAGGGCGACCATGGCCCCCGTGGTCAGCAACAGGGGCAGCAGGGCCAATAGTTGGGCGGCGGTAAACGTCATGACAAGGCTCCCGGCGTGGACAAGGAAAGGGAGAGAGAAGGAGAGGGCATCATTGCAGTGCTCCTGTGGCTGGCAGCGCGTACCAGTGCAGCACGCTCAGCAGGCTGCTGCTGGCGGTGTCGAGCACGGGTTGCGGGTAGAGACCGAGCAGCACCAGCAGGCCGGCTATGGTCAGCATCATGGCCAGCTCCCGTCTGTCCAGGCCCTTGAGGACGCTCTCGTCCTTGGGGGTACCGAAGCAGGCGCGCTGCAGCATGATGAGGGAGTAGACCGAGGCCAGCACCAGGCCGAAGGTGGCGATGATGGTGATGATGGGGGCCACCTGGAAGCTGCCGATGAGGATCAGGAACTCGCCGACGAAGTTGCCGGTGCCCGGCATGCCAAGGGAGGCCACCGAGAAGAACAGCATGACGCCGGGCAGGTAGCGCAGCCGACCCCAGAGGCCGCCCATCAGGCGCAGATCCCGGGTGTGCAGCCGCTCGTAGAGCTGGCCGCACAGGATGAAGAGACCGGCGGCGGAGAGGCCGTGGGCGATCATCTGCACCACGGCACCCTGCAGGGCCAGCTCGCTGCCCGAATAGATGGCGATCATCACGAAGCCCATGTGGGAGATGCTGGTGTAGGCCACCAGGCGCTTGATGTCGGTCTGGGCGAAGGCCAGCAGGGCGCCGTAGACGATGCCGAACAGGCCAAGAAGCATGGCGTAGGGGGCGAACTCGGCGGAAGCCTCCGGGAAGAGCGGCAGGGTGAAGCGCAGCAGGCCGTAGGCGGCGGTCTTGAGCAGGATGCCCGCCAGGTCCACCGAGCCTGCGGTCGGTGCCTGGCTGTGGGCGTCCGGCAACCAGCCGTGCAGGGGCACCAGGGGCATCTTGACCGCGAAGGCGATGAAGAAGCCCAGCATCAGCAGCCACTGTACCGTGCTGCTCATGGGGGTGTTCAGCAGCTCCTGATAGTTGAAGGTGAAGACGCCTGTGCTGGCGTGGTGGGTCAGCACCAGCCCCAGGATGGCCACCAGCATGATGAGGCCGCTCGCCTGGGTGTAGATGAAGAACTTGGTGGCCGCGTTGATCCGGGATTTGCCGTCGGTGACCGAGTGGCCCCAGAGCGCGATCAGGAAGTACATGGGGACCAGCATCATCTCCCAGAAGAAGAAGAAGAGGAACAGGTCCACCGCCATGAAGACGCCGAGCACGCCCCCCAGGATCCACAGCAGGTTGAGGTGGAAGAAGCCGATGCGCTGCACGATTTCCTTCCAGGAGCAGAGGATGGCCAGCACGCCGATGAAGCTGGTGAGCATCACCATCAGGAGTGACAGGCCGTCTACCGCCAGGTGCAATGAGATGCCGAAGCGGGGGATCCAGGGTTGCTGCCACTCGGCCGCCCAGACGGGGAGGCCGGGGCTCGCGAGGGAGAAGTCACCCCCCAGCCAGATGGCACCGGAGAGCACCAGACAGGCGCTCATGGAGAGCAGGGCTACCCAGCGAACGAATTGTCCGCCGAGCCGCTCCATCTGCCAGCAGAGCAAGCCGCCGATAAAAGGAATTAACAAGATCCAGAGTAAGGTCACGATATCAGCTCTCGTCTAGGTTCTAGTCGGGCAGGCCCCGGGCCTGCCACACATATTGGGCTCATGGATCAGCCGAGCAGCAGCAGGGCCAGGATCAGGGCGGCGCCCATCCCCATGGAGGCGGCGTACCAGCGCAGCTTGCCGGAGACTGTCCAGGCCAGCAGCTGGTGACCCCCCTGGGCCAGCACGGCGGGCAGGTTCATCATCCGATCCAGCGGGTCCTTGCCGAGCAAGCGGGTTGTCAGCAGGTAGGGCTTGACCCAGATCCAGTCATAGAGCCAGTCAAAGCCCCAGGCATTGAACCAGAGGGTGCTGAGCGCGCGGCCGACGGCACTCTCGGCGATCCCCTTCGCCAGGCGACGTTCGCCTAGGAAGAGGAAGGCGGCGAGCGCAATGCCTGCCACGGCGATGACGCCGGAGAGGATCTCGAGGCTGTGGCGTCCCTCTTCAATATGATCCCCCGGGCCTGCCGGCAGTACCCCGGCCAGCGGCGGCACTATCAATGCGCCAACCCCGGTGGAGAGCACCAGCAGCACCAGCAGCGGCAGCTGGTGGGCCAGGCCGTGACCGGCGTGGGCCTCGGTTTGCGCCTTGCCGTGGAAGGCGATGAAGATGAGGCGGAAGGTGTAGAGGGAGGTCAGGAAGGCCCCACCCAGACCGGCCCACAGCAGGGCGCTCTGGCCACTGGCCTGCACCTGCCAGAGGATGGCGTCTTTACTGTAGAAGCCGGCGGTGACCAGCGGCAGCGCGGCCAGGGCCGAGCCCCCCACCAGGAAGCAGGCATAGACCAGCGGCAGGCTCTTGCGCAGGCCCCCCATCTTGAAGATGTTCTGCTCGTGGTGGGTCGCGACTATGACGGCCCCGGCGGAGAGGAACAGCAGCGCCTTGAAGAAGGCGTGGGTCATCAGGTGGAAGATGGCCCCTTCCCAGGCGCCGACCCCCAGGGCCAGGAACATGTAGCCTATCTGGCTCATGGTGGAGTAGGCCAGGATCCGCTTGATGTCGGTCTGTACCAGGGCGGCAAAGCCTGCCAGCACCAGGGTGATGGCACCGACCAGGGCCACCAGATGGAGGATCTCCGGAGCCAGCAGGAAGAGGCCGTGGGTGCGGGCGATGAGGTAGACACCGGCGGTCACCATGGTGGCCGCGTGGATCAGTGCCGAGACAGGGGTCGGGCCCGCCATGGCGTCTGCCAGCCAGGTCTGCAGGGGCAGCTGGGCGGATTTGCCGACCGCGCCGCCGAGCAGCATCAGGCAGGCGAACGACAGGGCAGGGGAGCCTTCGGCAAACATAGCGGGGGCGCGCACCAGCAGCTCGTGGATGTTGAGGGTGCCGAGCTCGCGGTAGAGCACGAAGAGCCCGATGGCGAGGAAGACGTCACCGACCCGGGTCACCACGAAGGCCTTGAGGGCAGCCGCCCCGTTGGCGGGGTTGCGGTAGTAGAAGCCGATCAGCAGGTAGCTGCACAGCCCCACCCCTTCCCAGCCCAGGTAGACGAACAGCAGATCGTCGGCCAGCACCAGGAACAACATGCTGGCGATGAAGAGGTTGGTGTAGGTGAAGAAGCGGGAATACCCCTCTTCTCCGCGCATGTACCAGGAGGCGAACAGGTGGATGAAGAAGCCCACCCCTGTCACCACCCCCAGCATGGTGAGCGACAGCCCATCCAGCGCCAGACGGAAGGTGGGCTGGAATTCACCCACCGACATCCACTGCCACAGGGTCTGGGTATAGACGCCGCCTTCCGGCATGTTGCCGAGAAAGTCGATGCCAACCCAGAGGGTGGTCAGGGCCGACAGGCCTATGCTGCCGACACCGATGAGTGCCGCGCTGCGCTCGCCGAGACGGCCGATGGAGAAGGCCAGCAGTAGCCACCCCAGCAGGGGGAACAGGAAAGTCAGGTATAGGAGGCTCATCCGCGCATCTCGCTCACAGTGTCCACGTTCAGGGTGTGGTAACGACGATAGAGCAGCAGTAACAGGGCGAGGCCGATACTGGCCTCCGCTGCCGCCAGAGAAATCACCAGTATGTACATGATCTGGCCGTCGGCCTGGGCCCAGCGGCTACCCGCCACCACGAACGCCAGCGCGGACGCATTCATCATGATTTCGATACTCATGAGGATAAACAGCAGGTTGCGGCGGATCAGCAGACCGCACAGCCCGATGCAGAACAGGATGGCGGCCAGCAGCAGACCGTGTTCCATTGGGATTCCATTCATGACTGACCTCCTTCCTGGGATGGGCGAGCTGTGGGTTTGGGGACGGAAAGCACCTCCCCGCTCTTGTCTTCACGGCCAAGGTGATAGGCGGTGACCAGACCCGCCAGCAGCAGGATGGAGGCGAGCTCCACCGCCAGCACATAGGGGCCGAACAGGGCGATGCCGACCTCCTTGGCGCTGACGTCGGTCAGTCCGAGTTCACCGCCGGTGACCCCGAGAATGCCATGGGCCAGGAAGCCGAGCAGGATGAGGGAGAGCAGGGCGGGCCCACCCCAGGTCATGGGGGTGAGCCAGTTGCGCTCCTGATCCTGGGCGGACCCCAGGTTCAGCATCATCACCACGAACACGAACAGCACCATGATGGCGCCGGCGTAGACGATCACCTGCAGGGCGCCTGCGAAGGAGGCCCCCAGGCAGAAGAAGATCATGGCCACGGCGATGAGGGAGATGATGAGATTGAGCAGCGCATGCATGGGGTTGCTGGTGCTGATGACCCGCAGCGTGCTGTAAACGGCGACCAGGGCCGCGGCATAAAATGCCAGTTCCATGATTGACTCCTAGGGCAGCAGGCTCTTGACATCGATGGGCTTGGCTTCGTTCTCGGCATCCCCTTTGGGCTTGCCGTCGATGGCCATCCCGCTCATGCGGTAGAAGTTGTAGTCCGGGTATTTGCCGGGGCCGCTGATCAGCAGATCTTCCTTCTCGTACACCAGATCCTGGCGGCGATACTCCCCCATCTCGAAATCCGGCGTCAGCTGGATGGCGGTGGTGGGGCAGGCCTCTTCACACAGGCCGCAGAAGATGCAGCGGGAGAAGTTGATGCGGAAGAACTCCGGGTACCAGCGACCGTCGTCCCGCTCCGCTTTTTGCAGCGAGATGCAGCCGACCGGGCAGGCCACGGCGCACAGGTTGCACGCCACGCAGCGCTCGTCACCGTCCGGATCCCGGGTCAGTACGATGCGGCCACGGAAACGGGGGGCGGCATAGACCTGCTGCTCCGGGTAGTTCAGGGTCTCGCGGGGGCGCCAGGCATGGGAGAAAACCATCCCCAGACTGCGCAGTTGGGTGCCAACACCCTTGATAATGCTCGTAATTTTCATTGGTGCCTCACTGCACGTTCATAAGCACGACGGCGCCGGTTACCAGCATGTTGAGCAAGGTAAGCGGTAAGCAGACTTTCCAGCCAAAGGACATCACCTGGTCAAAGCGCGGGCGGGGCAGGGAGGCCCGCAGCAGGATGAAGAACACCATGAAACAGGCGGTCTTCAGGGCAAACCAGATGAAGGGCGGCAGCCAGGGGCCGTGCCAGCCACCGAAGAAGAGGGTCACGATGAGGGAGGAGATCAGCACTATGCCGATGTACTCGCCCACGAAGAACAGACCCCACTTCATGCCCGCGTACTCGATGTGATAGCCGTCGGCGAGCTCCTGCTCGGCCTCCGGCTGGTCAAACGGGTGGCGGTGGGTGACGGCAACCCCGGCAAACAGGAAGGTGATGAAGCCCAGGAACTGGGGGATCACGTTCCACAAACCGGCTTGCGCTTCCACTATATCCCGCAGGTTGAAGCTGCCGGTCTGGATGACGATGCCCATGAGCGACAGGCCGAGGAACACCTCGTAGGAGAGGGTCTGGGCCGAGGCGCGCAGGCTGCCGAGCAGGGAGTACTTGTTGTTGCTCGACCAGCCGGCGAACAGCACGGCATAGACTGCAAGCCCTGCGATGGCCAGGATGTAGAGCAGCCCCACGTTGAGATCCGCCACGCCCCAGGTGGGGGTGATGGGCACCACCGCAAACGCCAGGATGAAGGCGGTAAAGGCGATGATGGGGGCCAGCACGAAGATCCGGCGATCCGCGAACGGCGGGATCCAGTCCTCCTTGAAGAACATCTTGACCATGTCGGCCGCCAGTTGCAGCAGGCCGAAGGGGCCCACCCGGTTGGGGCCGTACCTGTCTTGCCAGAGCGCCAGCAGACGGCGCTCGATGAAACTCATGAAGGCGCCAGCCCCCACGATCCCCACCAGCACGATCAAGGCTTTGCCTACCTCCAGCAACAGATCGATCAGCTCATTGCTCATGCGATGGCCTCCTGCAAGTCAGTCACATAGGCCTGGTGCAGCGCAGTCGGCAGACCATGGGCCCCCAGGGGCAGGCCGAGCAGGCCTGGTGCCAGCCGCTCGCTGATCCGAAGGCGCAGCCGCCAGTGGTGACCTCCCCAGGAGAAGGCCACCAGATTGCCGGCATGAAGGGCCAAACGGGTGGCGTCGGCCGGGTTCAGCACCAGCTCGGGGTCCCCCATGCGGGCCTGGATGACGGGGCTGCGGGCGGAGAGCTCATCGCCACCGAACAGCTGGTCATAACTGACCACCTGCAGGGCTGCCTCTGCCCTGAAGGGGGCGGGAATGGTGTCGAACCAGCCGAGGGACTCGCTGCCTGGCTCCAGCAGGCGACGACCGGGATCGCCGGCCCGCAGGCTGCCACCCACCTCGTCCTGGAACTTGTTCCAGGCAGAGGGAGAGTTCCAGCCCGGTGCCCAGGCGAACGGCACCTGTTGCAGGGGCTGGCGGGCACCGGCATAGCCTTCCATGGAGAAGGCGAACGGGGAGTCGGGATCTTGCGCCACACGGGGCTCGCTCACGTTCTGATCCGCCAGCATGGAGGTGCGGCCGCTGTAGCGGTGCGGCTCGCGGGCGAGCTTCATGCCGCGGATGCGCAGACCCGCGTTGGGGGCGGCTTCGCGCATGGTGACCAGCAGCGGGGCAGAGGCGGCGCAGGCTGCACTCACCTCGTCGAAGGTGCTCCAGCGCGGGGACTTGCCGTCCAGCATGCCTTGCAGCGCGGCCAGCCAGCGCCAGCCTTCGCGCACCTGGATGTCGGCGTCGTAGAAGGCGGGGGCATAGACCTGGAAGAAGCGCTGGGCGCGGCCTTCCATGTTCACCACAGTGCCATCGGCCTCCGCGAAGCTGGCGGCAGGCAGCACCAGGTGGGCCTGCCGGGCGGTGCCGGTGTCCTGATGATCCACCACCAGCAGATGCTGCAGGCGCTTGATGGCGCCATCGACCCGGTTGCGGGGGGCGCGGCGATAGAGATCGTTCTCCAGGGTGATCAAGGCAAGGGACTCGCTCCCTTCGATGCGCTCGAGGGCGGCTTCCAGCGGGGCGGCGTTGCCGGCCAGCATGGCCAGCCCCAGGCTGTTGGCCTCCTGCGCGACCAGCGCCAGCTCCACGGCCTGGCCGCGACCCTTGAGGGCGTGAGCTATGTTGCTGGCCGCCTCGATCAGCGCCTCGTTGCGGGCACCATTGCCTGCGATGATGAGGGGCTTCTTGGCATTGCCGAGCAGCTCGGCCCAGCGGCTGGCTTGGGCCAGCTGATCGGCGTCCAGATCCTGCGGGGCAGGGGCCAAGCCGTCGAGCAGGTGGGCGATGGCAAAGCCGAGGCGGGCCTGATCGGCGTGGGGGGCGTGCAGTGTATCGGCGGCCACGTCGTCGAGACGGGTCTGATCCAGGCTGGTGATGAGCAAGGGGTAGCGCTCATTCTGAGCCAGCGTCTGCACCGCGGCGACCTGCCAGAGATCCACCTTCAGCTTGCGGGCTATTTCGCGTCCCTTGCCCTTGACCGCCTGGCGCAGGGCCAGGGCGATGCGGGCGGCGGTCTGGGTGACATCTTCGCCCAGCACCAGGACGGCGTCTGCCTCTTCCATGTCCCTAAGGCTGGGGGTACGTACCCCGCCCTGATGCAGCACATGCAGCATCTTCTGCAGGCAGGCCCATTCGCTCTGCTCGACGCCTGCGTAGAAGTTGGCGGCGCCCACCAGCTCGCGCAGGGCGAAGTTGCTCTCGAGCGAGGCGCGCGGCGAGCCGATGCCGATGATGCCGCTTGCGGTGCGCAGGGCATCGGCGGCGCGGTTGAGGGCGCCATCCACCGTGATGGCCAGCTTGTCATTGCCATCCTGCAGCAGGGGTTGGCGCGGGCGGTCGGCCTGGTTGACATAGCCGTAACCGAAGCGGCCACGATCACAGAGGAAGTAGTGGTTCAGGGCGCCGTGGAAGCGGTTCTCGATGCGGCGCAGCTCGCCGTAGCGCTCTCCCGGGCTGATGTTGCAGCCGACCGAGCACTGCTGGCAGATGCTGGGGGCGAACTGCATGTCCCACTTGCGGTTGTAGCGCTCGGAGTGGGTCTTGTCGGTGAAGACGCCGGTGGGGCAGACCTCCACCAGGTTGCCGGAGAACTCGCTCTCCAGGGTGCCATCCTCGACCCGGCCGAAGTAGACGTTGTCGTGGGCGCCATAGACCCCCAGATCCTCGCCGCCGGCGTAATCCTTGTAGTAGCGCACGCAGCGATAGCAGGCGATGCAGCGGTTCATCTCGTGGTTGATGAAGGGGCCGAGATCCTGATTCTGGTGGGTGCGCTTGGTGAAGCGGTAGCGGCGGCTGTTGTGGCCCGTCATCACCGTCATGTCCTGCAGGTGGCAGGCGCCACCCTCTTCGCACACCGGACAGTCGTGGGGGTGGTTGGTCATCTGCCACTCCACCACCGTCTTGCGAAACTCCTTCGCCTCTTCGTCCTCGATGGAGATATAGGTGCCATCGGTGGAGGGGGTCATGCAGGACATGACCAGGCGGCCGCGCTTGTCGTCGGCATTCTGGTACTGTTTGACCGCGCACTGGCGGCAGGCGCCGACGCTGCCGAGCGCCGGGTGCCAGCAAAAATAGGGGACGTCCAGACCCAGCGACAGACAGGCTTGCAGCAGGTTGTCTGCCCCGTCTACCTCGAACTCTTTACCGTCTACATGAATGGTTGCCATACAACTTCCCTGAAACCTGTTTTGTGAAATCGGCTATTGCCCGATGCGTCCTGGCGTATTACCAGCGCTCGCCCAGCAGATTGGGCTGGATACCCTTGAACAGCTTGTGATTGTCGTGGGGGGCCTTGACCCCGGCCTCGAACTCGGACCGGAAGTACTTCATGGCACTGCCAAGGGGCTCGACGGCGCCGGGGGCATGGGCACAGAAGGTCTTGCCTGGCCCCAGGAAGCTGACCAGCTGCTCCAGGGTGGCGAGATCCTCGGGTTGCCCTTCGCCTCGCTCCAGGGCCCGCAGGATCTTGACGCTCCAGGGCAGGCCGTCGCGGCAGGGGGTGCACCAGCCGCAGGATTCGCGGGCGAAGAACTCCTCCATGTTGCGCAAGAGTCCGACCATGTTGATGCTGTCATCCACCGCCATGGCGAGGCCGGTGCCCATGCGGGTGCCCACCTTGCCGATGCCGCCTGCATACATCTGGGCATCCAGATGCTCGGGCAGCAGGAAGCCGGTGCCGGCGCCACCAGGTTGCCAGGCCTTGAGGCGATAGCCAGCCTTCATGCCGCCTGCGTACTCTTCGAACAGCTCGCGGGCTGTGATGCCGAACGGCAGCTCCCAGAGGCCGGGGTTGTTCACCTTGCCGGAGAAGCCCATCAGCTTGGTACCGTGATCTTCCGACCCCGGCAGCGCCAGCCCCTGATACCAGGGGACGCCGTTGCCGATGATGGCGGGCACGTTGCACAGGGTCTCGACGTTGTTGACGCAGGTGGGCTTGCCCCAGACGCCGGAAACGGCGGGGAAGGGGGGCTTGGCCCGCGGGTTGGCGCGCCGTCCTTCCAGGGAGTTGATGAGCGCCGTCTCTTCGCCACAGATGTAGCGGCCGGCGCCGGTGTGGACGAATAGCTCGAAGTCAAAACCCGAGCCCAGGATGTTCTTGCCAAGCAGCCCCGCGGCCTTGGCCTCTTCCACCGCGCGGCGCAGGTGGATGGCGGCATCCACGTACTCGCCGCGCAGGAAGATGTAGCCGCGATAGGCCTTGAGGGCCCGGGCACTGATGATCATCCCCTCGATCAGCAGGTGGGGCAGCTGCTCCATCAGCAGCCGATCCTTGTAGGTGTTCGGCTCCATCTCGTCGGCGTTGCAGAGCAGGTAACGGATGTTCATGCTCTCGTCCTTGGGCATCAGGCCCCACTTCACCCCGGTGGAGAAGCCGGCGCCGCCGCGCCCCTTGAGGCCGGCGTCCTTGACGGTGCTGACGATCTCATCCGGGCTCATCTGGCCCAGTGCCTTGCGGGCGGCCTCATAGCCTTGCTTGGCCTGATACTCCTCGAGCCACACCGGCTGGCCGTCATCCCGCAGCCGCCAGGTGAGGGGATGAGTCTCGGGGGCGCGGGCAATGCGGTTGGCGGTGCCGAGGGAGGCGAGTGTCTTGCCTGGCTGAATGCTCATGGGTAAGCCTCCAGGGTTTTCAGCAACGTCACCGGATCGAGTCCGCCATAGGTGTCGTCATCGATCATGATGGCCGGCCCCTTGTCGCAGTTGCCGAGGCAGCAGACCGGTAGCAGGGTGAAGCGGCCATCCGGGGAGGTCTGGCCGGGGGCCAGATTGACGACCTCTTTCAGACCGGCCAGCAGCTGCTCGTGGCCGTTGATGTAGCAGACCATGCTGTCGCAGACGCGGATGATGTGGCGACCCACCGGCTGGCGGAAGATCTGGCTGTAGAAGGTGGCGACCCCCTCCACGTCGCTGGCGGGGATGCCGAGCTCGGCACCGATGGCGTGAATGGCGCCGTCGGGCACCCAGCCGCGGGTCTGCTGCACTATCTTGAGCGCTTCTATGCTGGCGGCACGGGGATCTTCGTAGTGGTGTTTCTCATGTTCGATGGCATCGCGCTCAGCCTGGCTCAGGACGAAATCGCCCTGTTTGCTGCTGCATGCCCCTTGCCCTTGGGGGGTCTGGTTATTGTGACACTGACATTGGCTCATGACTTGACCTTTTGTGGCTTTTCCCTTTACTGCGCGTCTTGCCCTTCGCCCCGTCTGTCGGGGCGAGAGGACTCAACGATCCACATCTGACATAACGAAATCGATACTGCCCAGGTAGACGATGAGGTCCGACACCATCTGGCCGCGGATCACCGAGGGGATCTGCTGCAGGTGGGCAAAGCTCGGGGTCCGGATCCGGGTCCGGTAGCTCATGGTGGAGCCGTCGCTGGTCAGGTAGTAGCTGTTGATGCCCTTGGTCGCCTCTATCATCTGGAAGGACTCGGCGGCCGGCATCACCGGGCCCCATGACACTTGCAGGAAGTGGGTGATCAGGGTCTCGATGTCCTGCAGGGTGCGCTCTTTGGGTGGCGGCGTGGTGAGCGGGTGATCCGCCTTGAAGGGCCCCTCCGGCATGTTCTTCATGCACTGCTCTATGATGCGCATGCTCTGGCGGATCTCCTCGATGCGCACGGTCGCGCGGTCGTAGGCATCCCCGTTGCTGCCTACCGGCACCTCGAACTCGAACTGATCGTAGCCGGAATAAGGGCGCCATTTGCGCACGTCGAAGTTGAGGCCGGTGGCCCGCAGACCGCCCCCCGTGGTGCCCCAGGCGAGCGCCTGCGCCGTGTTGTAGGCGGCGACGCCTATGGTGCGGCCGCGCAGTATGCTGTTGCGCATGGCGGCCTTCTCATACTCCATCAAGCGCTTGGGCAGCCAGCTCAGCAGATTGTCCTGGATGAGGCGGGCCCAGCCGATGGGCAGATCGTGAGCCACACCGCCGATGCGGAACCAGGCCGGGTGCATACGGGCGCCGGTGATGGCCTCGATGATGGTGTAGATCTTCTGCCGGTCGGTGAAGGTGAAGAAGACCGGGGTCATGGCCCCCACGTCCTGGATATAGGTGCCAAGGAACAGCAGGTGGCTCTGGATGCGGAACAGCTCCGCCATCATCACCCGGATCATGTCGACCCGGTTGGGTACCTTGATCCCCGCCAGCTTCTCGACCGCCAGCACATAGGGCAGGTTGTTCATCACGCCGCCCAGGTACTCGACCCGATCGGTGTAGGGGATGTAGCTGTGCCAGGACTGGCGCTCGCCCATCTTCTCGGCACCGCGGTGGTGATAGCCGATGTCGGGCACGCAGTCGCGGATCTCTTCCCCGTCGAGCTGCAGCACCAGGCGGAAGGCGCCGTGGGCCGAGGGGTGGTTCGGGCCGAGGTTCAGGAACATGTAGTCCTCGTTCTCGTTGCCACGGGCCATGCCCCACTCTTCCGGCTTGAACAGCAGGTTGTCCTGCTCCTGATCCTGCTTGACCGCATCGAGCATGAAGGGATCGAACTCGGTGGCGCGGGCCGGGTAGTCCTTGCGCAGCGGGTGTCCCTGCCAGCTCTTGGGCATCATGATGCGGGTGAGATGGGGGTGACCGTCGAAGGTGATGCCCATCAGATCCCAGACTTCCCGCTCGTACCAGTTGGCGTTGGGGAAGTGGCGGCTGACGGTGGGCAGGTGCAGATCGCTCTCCATCAGCGGCACCTTCAGCATCACATCGGCGTTACGGTCGATGGAGATGAGGTGATAGAAGACGGTGAAGTCGCTGCCCGGCAGGCCGTGGCGATGGCTGCGCATCCGCTCGTCGGTGGCGCTGAGGTCAAACAGCATCACGAAGGGGGAGGGGAGCTTTTGCAAAAAGCCCATCACGTCCAGCAGCAGATCGCGGGAGAGCCAGATCACCGGCACCCCGGTACGGGTGCTCTGCACCGTGAAGCGCTCAGCACCGAAGTGGGCGAACAGCTCGCCGACCACCTGGGCATCGGCGTGATCCGCCATCTGCCCCTGGGCCATGGTGTAGTTGCTTGGGAATTCTCGAGTCAGTTTCATGATCAGATCTCATCCGGCGTGCGCAGGTTGGTGACTTGGATGCGCTCTTCCCGCTTGCGATCCTTCTCGGCCTGCATCTGGGGACGGTAGATCCCCTGATCACCCACCACCCAGGAGAGGGGGCGGCGTTCCTTGCCGATGGAGTCCTGCAGCAGCATCAGGGCCTGCAGGAAGGCTTCGGGACGGGGCGGGCAGCCCGGGATGTAGACGTCGACCGGCAGGAACTTGTCCACCCCCTGCACCACGGAATAGATGTCATACATGCCGCCCGAGTTGGCACAGGCGCCCATGGAAATGACCCACTTGGGTTCGAGCAGCTGTTCATAGAGGCGCTGGATGACGGGGGCCATCTTGATGAAGGGGGTACCGGCGATCACCATGAAATCCGCCTGACGGGGCGAAGCCCGGATGACTTCGGCGCCGAAGCGGGCCACGTCATGGGGGGAGGTGAAGGCGGTACACATCTCCACATAGCAGCAGGAGATGCCGAAGTTGTAGGGCCAGAGGGAGTTCTTGCGGCCCCAGTTGACGGTGTCTTGCAGCACCTCTTCGAGGCGCCCGATCATGATGCCGCGGGTCGCCTGCTGCGCCAGCGGGTCATCGACGGTCTGGCGCTGTTCCTGGGGGTAGCGCTCAACGGGCGCATCCGGGTCAATCCGGGTCAGGGTGTACTTCATGGTGCAACCTCAAAGGGATAATCGGTAAATCAGTCTGGCTTCTTGTCAGTCAGGACGCGTTTCTTCGGGGCCCAGTCGAGAGCACCGATGCGCCACAGGTAGATGAGGCCTACCAGCAGCAGGGTGATGAAGATGGTGGCTTCGATGAAACCGACCCAGCCGCTCTCCCGAACGGAGACGGACCAGGCGAAGAGATAGAGTGCCTCGACGTCGAAGATGACGAAGAACATGGCGACCAGGTAGAACTTGGCGGAGAAACGCAGACGGGCATTGCCGACGGAATCGATACCCGATTCGAAGGGCCTGTTCTTGGCACGGCCATAGGCTCGTCCCCCCAGCAAGGCCGCGACGCCTATCATGGTCAGGCAGATGCAGATGGCCCCAATGACGTAGACAGCAAAGGCCCAATGCTGGACAGCAATATCAGCAAACATAGGTGTTTTCCCCAACCGAATTAATCATGTGACTTAACAAGGATGCTACGTATTATGCCAGTTCCATACTGATTTACATGTCATTTCAAAGGATTAATTATTAATCAACGGGAGGAAAATCGCGTTTTGCTAGCGGGGTCAATTTTCTCATTTGAGAATCATTTTCAATTGCCTTTACCCGGCAGGGAAAACAGCCGATCTGCTTGAGAAATAAACTAATCGGCAAAACGAAAGACCCCGCATGGCGGGGTCTTTTCATCAAGGGGCGAGGAGGGGGAGGGCTTGTTCAGCCGCCTTGCCCTGGGAGAGCACTATCTCCACCCTGCGGTTGGCCTGGCGATGGGCCGGAGTGTCGTTGGCAAAGCGGGGCTGGGTGTCTGCCACGCCCTGGGCGATGACGCGCCGCGAGTCCAGCTTGGGGTTGGTGAGCAGGGTATGGACTATGGTGGCCGCCCGCAGCACCGACAGTTCCCAGTTGTTGCGATAGAGCTCCACCGGCGCCTGGGAGTTGTCTGTGTGGCCGGTGACCACCACCATGCCCGGAATATCGGCCAGCACGTCGGAGACCTTGTTGACCAGGGGAATGAACTGGGGCTGCAGGAAGGCCGAATCGGCCGGGAACAGGGTCTTCTCGCCGATGCGGATCACCAGCTGGCTGCCGAGCTGTTCCACCTCGATCTCCTTGGACTCAATCTGGCTCTTGAGCTGCTGATCCAGCTTTTGCTTGGTGAGGGCGGCCCACTCCTGCTCCTTGGTCTTGTGAGGCCATGACTCGGTGGCACTGGGTTTCTCCGAGGCGCCTATGGTCTCGTTGAAGGGATCGGCTGCGGCGGCCGGCGCCTGGGTGTCCAGTACCTCCTCCTTCTGGGAGGTGCCCGGCGTGGTCTTGGACTCCGGCTCCAGGATGCCGGTCCCCCCCTGCATCACGGGAGAGCCGGCGGGCAGAGAGATGAGGCCTATCTTGCCAAGAGACTCGATAAAGCCCTGGATCAGCACCCGGGTCTCCGATTGCTTGGCCATGGCGAAGGAGTAGAGCACCACGAACAGGGCAAACAGCAGGGTCATGAAGTCGGCATAGGAGACCAGCCAGCGCTCATGGTTCTCCGGTGCTTCAGCCTTTTTCTTTTTCGCCACCATGGCCTCCGAGGTAGGGTTCAAGGGTCACTTGCAGCCGCTGTTGTGACTCGCCGTCCACTATGCAGAGGATGCCGGTCAGGGTCATCTCCTTGTAGTGGCGGATCTGGTGGGCGAAGCCCTTGTAGCGGTTGCCAAAGGGCAGGAAGATCAGGTTGGCGGCGCCGACCCCGTAGATGGTGGCGATGAAGGCTACCGCGATGGCGCCACCGAGCTTGTCCGGCGCATCCAGCAGCCCCATGGCGTGAATGAGGCCGAACACGGCCCCGACTATCCCCATGGTCGGGCAGTAGCCCCCCATGGCTTCGTAGAATTTGACGGTCTGCTCGAGATCTTCCTGCTCGAACTCGATCTCGTTTTCCAGCACCTCGTGGATCTTGGTCTTCTCGTAGCCATCCACCATCATCTGCACCCCTTTTTTCAGGAAGGGATCCTTGATGTCATCGATCATCCCCTCCAGTGCCAGCATGCCGCTGCGCCGGGCGTTGCCTGCCAGGGTCTCCAGCAACTGGGCCTGCTCCAGCATGTCGAGGCGCAGGGGAGAGATGAGCCACTTGAAACGCTTGAAGGTCTTGCCGACCACGGAGAAGGGGAATTGGGTCAGGGCGGCACCCACTGTGCCCCCGATCACGATGAGAAAGGCGGGGAGATCGAGCAGGGCGCTGGGGTGTCCCCCCTCGATGATGTTGCCACCCAGGATGGCAGCCAGGGCCAGCAGCAAACCAATAAGACTCATCTATCCATATCCCTATGCGTTGTGTGTGGCTAGTGTAGTCATTTAACTATCAGTTTTTCAAAATGAAATCCAATCGATGAGCAATATCGGACGGCTCGGAATCATGAACTTGTCCCTCCTGTTTCGGCCAGGATGGCGGGATCATGAGGACCTTGATGGGGCGAGCGGTAGTGTGCGTTTGATACCAGTCATTGAGGAAGAGGCCCTGATGGGAGAGCGGGCCAGGGGGGAGAGGTTGAAATCCGGCGAGCGACCCGGTCAGCCTGGGAAGCCTGTCCGTGCCAGTGGATCCCCGAGGCCCCTTACGGCGCCGCGGGGATGACGCAGATCTCCTTCAATCAGCCTGGCTGGCCGCCTCCGCGATGAGGGAGGCTATCTCGTCGGCTCGCGAGGCGAGGGAGGCGTGGCTGGCCGCCAGCGTCACCGTCTTGCGAGGTGCGATGCGTGACGACATTTTCTGCTGATTGTCCGGGTGGATCATGCGGTCTTCGCTGGATATCTGATACCAGCTTGGTTTTTTCTTCCAGGCCGGCGCCGTGATGTTGTTGCCAAAGGTGCCCCCCAGCGGCGCCTTCTGGGTCACTGCCATCACCAGGGCCTCCTCCGGGGTCAAGTCCTGGCAGAAACTCTCGTGAAACTTGTCCGCCACTATCCAGAGATAGCCGTCGCTGTCGGGCGCTATGTTGGCCATGGCTGCGGGCGGCAGGCTCTGGGTGAGGGCGCCCGGACTTTCACCGGCATCCGGGGCGAAGGCGGCGACATAGACCAGGCCGATCACGTTGGGCAGGTTGCCCGCCTCGGTGATGACGGCTCCACCGTAGGAGTGGCCGACGAGCAGCACGGGGCCGCTCTGCTGGGCCACCATCTTGCGGGTTCGCTCGGCGTCGTCGGCCAGGGAGGTGAGGGGCAGCTCAACCGCCTTCAGTTTGGTGAAGCCCCGCCGTGATAACGCCACTATGACCTTGCCCCAGTGCGCCGCGCCGCCCCAGAAGCCGTGCACCAGGACTATGGTGGGTTGCTCGCTCATCGCTTTATCTCCTGTTGAATAAAGATGTGATTGCCAGGAGCCAGCCGGGCTGATGCCGAAGGCTTCCCTCCATGGGCGACCAAAAGCATAGCTCCTGGACGAACCCCCATCGGCTTGCCTAAGGGGATCCACCACGGATGGCGTATTGGGAAGGCGGTTGGCTAAGGCAGAGAGAAGTAGAGAGCGGGCAGGGAAGAGGAGGGGAATACGAGCCGGGGAAGGTGTCGATGTCAGCGAACAGCCGGAAAGCAAAAAACCGACCCTGAGGTCGGCTTTTTATAATTTGGCGGTGAGGGAGGGATGATTCGCCACTGCGTGGCTCACCCCTTCGGGGCGGCCTCTGGCCGTTCATCGCAGCAAGCTGCTCTGCTCGAACCCGACGAGGCTTCTCACCCTCCCTCCATCGGCATCGGGTGTTGTTATGCCACCAGATGCAAAAAAACCGACCCTGAGGTCGGTTTTTTATAATTTGGCGGTGAGGGAGGGATGATTCGCCACTGCGTGGCTCACCCCTTCGGGGCGGCCTGCGGCCGTTCATCGCAGCAAGCTGCTCTGCTCGAACCCGACGAGGGTTCTCACCCTCCCTCCATCGGCATCGGGTGTTGTTATGCCACCAGATGCAAAAAAACCGACCCTGAGGTCGGTTTCTTATAATTTGGCGGTGAGGGAGGGATTCGAACCCTCGATACGTTGCCGTATACACACTTTCCAGGCGTGCTCCTTCAGCCACTCGGACACCTCACCAAATTTTTACTTCTTTGAAGTGGCTTTCGGATCACGCTGCGCGTGCTTACTTACCGACTTCGTCGGTGGGCAGCCTCTCGGATACCTCACCAAATTTTCGACTGCTGTTTAACGTGTTCAATCACCACGTCGTTCGCTGCGCCGTTGCGCTGGAACGGGGCGTAATTTAGGGGAAAGCTGACTCGGGGTCAAACACTTTTCCCCTTATTTTTCAGAATCTTTATCGAATGCCTATCCCTTGCACAGAATGCCGGTTTTTTAAGCCGCTTCAGGGTTTGTCCAAAATGATCAGGCTGTCGGGCAACTCGTTTTGATCCCGGGTGGCCGGAAACGCATCGGTCAGGATGGCGCTGGTGCGATCCACGCACTCGAGGAAGCCCTGTTCCACCTCCTTGTTGCGCACCCGCACCACGAAGTCGTCGATGATCTGTTGCCACAGCGCGTTGTCTATGTGCTGGGCGATGCCGTCATCCACCAGGATCTCCACATAGTGCTCCGCCACAGAGACGAAGATCAGCACCCCGAGCCGGTCGCGGGTACGGTGCAGTCCCTGCTCGACAAACTGCAGGCGGGCCATCAGGGCCGCCCTGTGCTGACGCACGCTCTTCGGGATCAGCCGCATCTTGATGGGGGTCCAGTGGAACAGCAGGCTCAGCAGCAGCCAGACCGCCCACTGCACCAGCAGGATCTCGTACCAGCCGAGCCAGAAGCCGAGCTGGAACACCAGCAGGGGAGTGAGCATGGCCAGCAGCGCGGCCCACAGGGTCGGGATGTAGCGATAGCCATCGCTGGCGGGGGCCAGCACTGTGACCAGCTCGGCGTCCGTGGCCTGCTCGGCTTGTCGTACCCTGGCCTGCAAGGTGTGATAGAACTGTTTTGAAATCATTGTCTTGTCTCTTGCTCCCTGATTACCAACCACCGGAGGCACCACCGCCCCCAAAACTGCCACCACCGCCACTGAAACCGCCGCCGCCCCCAAAGCCACCGCCGGAGCGTCCGGCGCCGAAACCGCCGGCCAGGTAAGCGGCGCGGCGCCGGCCGCGACCACCGCCGCCACCGCCTCCCCGCAGGTGGTGCAGCACTAGCATCACGACCACCACCAGGATGAACAGCCAGGGGCCGCCGAGCTTGTCTTCCTTGCTGGCGTTGCCCACCGGTTGGTATTCCCCGGCCAGGGCCTGCATGATGCCCTGGCTGCCAGCCACCACGCCGGCCACCATGTCGCCGCGCTTGAAGGCGGGCAGGATCCGGGTCTGGATGATGTTGGCGGCGATGGCATCGGGCAGGGCGCCCTCCAGGCCATAGCCCACCTCGATGCGCACCTTGCGCTCATCCTGGGCGATCAACAGCAGCACGCCGTTGTTCTTGTCCTTCTGGCCTATGCCCCAGTGGCGGCCGAGCTGGTAGCCGTACTCCTCTATGGTCTCCCCATCCAGGCTGTCGATGGAGACCACCACCAGCTGGATGCCGCTGCGTTTCTCGAAGGCGGCCAGTTGCTGGGTCAGCTGGTGGGCCTGCTTGCGTGACATCAGGGCCGCCTCATCCACCACACGTCCGCTCAGCGGCGGAAAGTCCGGGGCGGCGTGCAGCGCCGCCGTCCAGAGCAGCAGCAAGGGGAGCAGCGCGCGCAACATCATCGTCATTGGAAGCTGACCTTGGGCGCCTCATCGGCACCGGGCTTGGCGCTGAAGCTGGGCTTGGCCTCGAGATCCGAATAGAGCAGCTTGGACCAGATGACCCCCGGGAAGGTGCGGATCTCGGTATTGAACTGGCGTACCGCCTCTATGTAGTCGCGCCTGGCCACCGCGATGCGGTTCTCGGTGCCTTCCAGCTGGGCCAGCAGGGTCAGGAACTGCTGATCCGCTTTCAGGTCCGGGTAGCGTTCCACCACCACCATCAGGCGGGAGAGGGCGCTGGAGAGCTGATCCTGGGCCGCTTCAAAGGTCTTGAGCTGGGAGGGATCGCTCACCTGCAGGCTGCCGACCCGGGCGCGGGCATCGGTGACCGCCTTGAGGGTCTCCTGCTCGTGGCTGGCGTACCCCTTGACGGTGGCCACCAGGTTGGGAATGAGATCGGCCCGGCGCTGGTACTGGTTCTCGACCTGCCCCCAGCTCGCCTTGACCTGCTCATCCAGGGTGGGAATGTTGTTCATGCCGCACCCGCTCAATCCCAGCAGCAGGGTGAAAGTCAGCAGGCACTGGGTGGCCCTGTGCCGGAGTGAAGTGGCCATCTTGTTGTTCTCCATTGAAATTTCTGACGGATATCGGCTCACCATAGCAGCTTGTGGTCAGCCCTCACAACGCTTCGGCAAGACGGGGGCTCGGTAGCTCATGGAGACCTTGGGCAACTGGGGCTTGTCCTTGAGCCAGGAGGCCAGCTCGGTATCGCAGCCGTTGCCGGGGGGGATGGGGGCCTGGGGCTGGCAATCCGGGTTGTTCGCCGGGCAGCGCAACCTGACGTGAAAGTGGCTGAAGTGGCCGACCCAGGGGCGCAGCTTGGCGACCCAGGGTTCATCGGCCGCCCGTTTGCACACCTCGGCCTTGATGACGGGGTTGACGAAGATGCGCGCCACCTCGGGCTTGTTGGCGGCGAGGCGCAGCAGATTGAGCTGCCGGGGGCCGAAACGGCCGGGCAGCATACGGTAACTGGGCTCGTCGATCAGCGCCCACTCCTTGGGGGCATCCTGCTCCCACTTGCTGATGGGCCTGTCGGCCATCCGGAACCAGATGTCGGCATCGAGGCCGGTCTGGTGGCTGCGATGACCAGAGGTGAAGGGGCCGCCCCGCGCCATGGCGAGGTCGGCAATATAGAGATCCGGCATGCCGGCCAGCCTGGTCTGGTTGGCCAGGCCCTGCAGGTAGTGAATGAGATCGGGGTGACCGTAATAGCGCAGCCGCTTGCTGCGGATCACCTGATAGCCGGGTCCTGTCAGCGGCAGGGCCACGGCATTGTTAAGGCAACCGGCCGCGTAGCCGCCGATGGCTTCTGCATAGAGGGCGCTGGTGGTGAGCAGCAGGGCAGTGGCGAACATGGGACTCCTGAAGATGGCGGGCTCAGACAGCCCCAAGCATACCAAGAGTGGCGGCCAGTCGTCATCCGTGCCGCCGCGCCGGTTGCAACCCATGGGCGGGCTCGCGCACAATGCGGGCCAACGCCGATGTGGCAGGGCCGTTTCCATCATTTGAGGAGGATGAAATGAGAGTCAGTGAACTGGCATCGCAGGGGGGAGTGAACTGGCTGATGCCCCCGGCGCGACGCTTCTACGGGGTCATGATCTGCCTGTTGCTGGCGAGCCTGGGGACTGTGGTGGCCGCGCTCTTGCTGGGTTATCCCGAGATGGGGCTGCTGCCCTGGGTCGGTCTGGTGTTTGGCGGCATAGTGCTGGTGATGATGGTGTTGCCGCGCAACTGGCAGCGCTGGCGGTTGGCGGAGCTCGCCTGGGACGACCATCACCTCTATCTGCTCAACGGTGGCGAAGACAGGGCCCTGGCCCTGCCGAGGGCGGCACTGGTGGGCATAGAGCGGGATCGCAAGGTGGGACACGACGGTCAGTGGCTCGACTTCAGCCTGGATCTGGAGCTGGATGGGGAGGCCCTGGCCGACGCCACCGCCTTGCTGGGTCTGACCCGGGAAGGCACCCATGAGGTGGCCCCCGGCGTCTATCGCTTCGGTTTTAAACGGGCCTGGCACAGCCGCCGCGCCCTGAGCCGGTTGTTGGCCGCGCTGCAGCCAACCTGACTATTTTCTCGACAATCTATCGCAAAGCTCAGATACTCCCTCTGATTCGAATTGATCTTTCCTGCTCCGATAGTCCAAGAGATCAACGACTTGGGCCTCGAAGCAGGGAGTGCCACGGCATGATGCCATGGCTGGTCCGGCAGGGGGGTTGTGCCCTTACTCCAGGTCGGTGGATGCATAGAGAAGGCACCTTGAATCGAGAGTGGATGGCATGAAGATTTACGTAGGTAATCTGTCGTACCGGATGACGGCCGACGAACTGACAACCGTGTTCAGCCAATTTGGGCAGGTAGACAAGGTCGATATCATCATCGATCGCGATACCGGTCAGTCCAAGGGGTTTGGCTTCATTGAAATGCCTGTCAACGGGGATGCCGAGAAGGCCATCGCCGAGTTGCATGGCACCGAAATAGGTGGCCGGACCATCACAGTTAACCAGGCCAAACCGAAGACAGATGCACCTCGTGGTCGCCCCCAGCGCCATCGTTGAATCGTCTCGATAACGAAAAACGGCATGGATCACTCCATGCCGTTTTTGTTTGCCTCCGCTCAGTGGCGGGCGGGATCAGGGCACATCGTAACCCAGGGCTGCCTTGCGGATGCGGAACCACTGCTGGCGGTTGAGCACGATGGACTCGGCCGCCACGGCGGCGGCGATCCGCTCCCGCTTGCCCGAGCCGATGAGCGGCAGCGGCTGGCTCGGCAGCATCATCACCCAGGCGTAGACCACCTGCTCCAGGTGCTGGGCCCCCACCTCCTGGCGGATCTGCTCGAGCTCGGCCCGCAGCGGGGCATAGGCGGGATCGTTGAACAGCCGTCCGCCACCGAGGCAGGACCAGGCCATGGGCTTGATGCCCAGTTGCTGGCACTGATCCAGGGCGCCATCCAGTGTCCCTTCCTGGTGCAGCGGCGAGATCTCCAGCTGGTTGGTGACCAGGGGGAAGGGCAGGCGGGATTGCAGCAGATTGAACTGATGGGGAGTGAAGTTGGAGACGCCGGCGTGCTTGATCTTGCCCGCCTGCTTGAGGCTGATGAAGGCCTCGGCCACCTCGTCGGCATTCATCAGAGGATCGGGGCGGTGGATCAGCAGCAGATCCAGGTGATCGGTGCCGAGCTTTTGCAAGGAGGCCTCGGCGCTGGCGACGATGTGGCCCTTGCTGGTGTTGTAGTGATTGAGGGCGTGTTCCGGTTTGGCGGTGAGGGCGATGCCGCACTTGCTGACAATCTCCATCCGGCTGCGCAGGGAGGGCTCCAGACGCAGGGCCTGGCCGAAGGCCTCCTCGCACTGGTAACCGCCGTAGATATCGGCGTGATCTATGGTGGTGATCCCGAGATCCAAGTGGTATTTCATCAGATCCAGCAGGGCGGCCGGGGAGAGTTGCCACTCCATCAGGCGCCAGTAGCCCATGATGAGGCGGGAGAAGGTGGGGCCTTGATGGTGCAGGGCAAGACGGGATGCGGACATGGTGACTCCTCTACGGATAAAGCGACGGACAAATAAAGGCAGAATGAATGCTGCCAGCATCTTGGTCTCTTCTGGCGGACAAGGCAATAATACCCCCTTTGCGAATTCGAACTATGGTTCTGACCGACACAGGGGCCCGGGCGCAGAGGCGGGCCGGAAAGACGATGGAGAGGTTATGATGGAAGGATTTGCCGCCAGGCTGCAGAGCCTGATCGGGGAGGGCAGCGTCAGCGCCTTTGCCCGCAAGGTGGGGCTGAGTGAGGCTCTGATCCGCAAGTATCTGAAAGGGGCCGAGCCCGGCCTTGGCAAGGCGAACCAGATCGCCATGGGGGCCAACTGCTCCCTGGAATGGCTCGCCACCGGCTGCGGCTATCTCTACCGCCAGGCCGAGGTGGTGGACAGGGACGCGCTGGCGGCGGCGGGGGCGCTGGTGCAGGAGAAGCTACCCGGCCAGCCGCTGCCGGACGAGGAGCAACTGGTGACCCTGCTCGCCTACTACCAGTTCCTGCGCAGCCACAAGCAGGCGGACGGTTTCCTGGATCTGGCGCGGGCGCGGGAGTTCGGCCGTCATCTGGCAGAGGCCTGAGGCCGCAGGTCAGCAGCAGCCTGCCATTCTTCTGATACCCTCTAAGCAAAGGACAAAACCAAGGACACACAGATGAGTTATCTGATCCTGGGCAGTGGTGGATTGGGGGGGGCCCTGGCCCATGAGCTCGCCAGCCGTGGCGAAGAGTGGTTGCTGGCGGGCAGACAACTGCCCAAAGGGCTGGATCCGGCCTGCTATTTCCCGTTGCAGGAGGTGGACCCGCTCTCCTTCGAGGCCCTGTTTACCCTCTATGACACCGCCACCCTGCCGAGGGTGGTGATCAACACCATAGGTCTGCTGCACGATCTCAGCCATATGCCGGAGCGGCGAGTGGAGGAGGTGAGTCCCCAGTGGCTTGGCGAAAGCCTGCAGGCCAATGCCTGGCCCCACCTGGCCCTGGGTGCCAGCCTGAGCCGGCTGATGACGTTCGAGAGTCGGCTGTGGCTTTGTACCCTCTCCGATCTGGCGGGTAGCCTGGGAGAGGCTCATAGGGAGCCTGCTCGCCGTTACAGCTATCGGATGAGCAAGGCAGCCCTCAACATGGGATCCCGGATCCTGGCCGCCGAGTGGGCCGAGCGATTCCCCGGTGCCGGCGTCATCACGGTTCACCCCGGGCTCATGGACACCCCCATGCAGCAACCCTTCCGGCAGGGGCTTGACCCTGCCCTGTTGCAGGATCCCACCCTGGTGGCGCCGCAGTTGCTGGATCTCCTGGCCTCGCTGACCCTGGCGCACTCCGGCCGCTTCGTGGACCTGCGCGGCCTGCCGCTGCCCTGGTGAGCCGCCGGGCTCACATTCCCGCCCCCCATCCCTTGCCAGCATGGTGCTGGCTGGTTAATGTCATGCTCCTGCATCAGGAGGATGACATGCGCTATATCGATTTACGAAGTGATACCGTGACCCAACCCACGGAAGCCATGCGCCAGAGCATGCTGCACGCCGAGGTGGGCGATGATGTCTACGGGGAAGATCCCAGCATCAATGCGCTGGAGCGTCGGGGTGCCGAGCTGCTGGGCAAAGAGGCGGCCCTGTTCGTGCCATCCGGCACCATGTCCAACCTGCTGGCGATGATGAGCCACTGCCAGCGCGGGGAGGGGGCCGTGCTGGGCTCCGCCTCCCACATCTATCGCTACGAGGCGCAGGGCTCTGCCGTGCTGGGTTCTGTGGCCCTGCAGTCTGTTCCCATGCAAGCCGACGGTACCCTGGCGCTGAGGGACGTGCGGGCCGCCATCGCCCCCGATGATGCCCACTTCGTCCAGACCCGGCTGGTGTGCCTTGAAAATACCCACAACGGCAAGGTGCTGCCGCTGTCCTACCTGCGCGAGATGCGCGATTTTGTGAATGAGCACGGCTTGCTGCTGCACCTGGACGGGGCCCGTCTGTTCAATGCGGTGGTAGCGAGCGGCGAGCCGGTCGCGGCCATAGCGGCCCCCTTCGACAGCATCTCCGTCTGTCTCTCCAAGGGGCTGGGGGCGCCGGTCGGTTCACTGCTGGTGGGCTCCCATGGTTTCATCGTGCGGGCCAGACGGCTGCGCAAGATGCTGGGGGGCGGCATGCGTCAGGGGGGGATCCTGGCCCAGGCTGCGCTGTTCGCCCTGGATCAGCACCTCACCCGGCTGGCGGACGATCATCGCCGTGCCAGGCGCCTGGCTGAGGGGCTGGCCTCCTTGCCCGGTATCTCGCTCAATATGGAAGAGGTGCAGACCAACATGGTGTTCCTGCGCTTGACCCAGGGAGAGCCCGCCACCCTGCTCGGCTTCATGAAGGAGCGCGGCATCCTCTTCTCCGGCTACGGGGAGCTGAGGCTGGTGACCCATCTGCAGATCACCGATGACGACATCGACGAGGTGATCGATGCCTTCACCGAGTTCCTGAACGGCTGAGGGTGATCGGCAAGCATGAAAAGAAGGGCGCCTGATGGCGCCCTTCTTGTGTCTCTGTGCCGAGGGATCATCCCTGGCGCTGGCCCGTGATCAGCATGGCCTCGTCGGTGGCGTCGTAGATCATGATGGCCAGATGGGTGACCTCGCCGCCGAAATCGGCCAGGGGCACCAGGGTCAGGTTCTGGTACATGTGGGGGGCCGAGCCCGTGATGGGGCGATAGTTGGAGAAGCGCAGCAGATAGGGGTGCTGCTCCCAGGTGCTGAAGGCGCGGTTGTTGAGCTTGAACACCATGTTTGCCTTGCGCTCCAGCCAGGCGCGATCCACGTCGGGGAAGAGGTCGAACAGCACCTGATCGCGCACCTCGCCGGCCAGCCGGCCGCTGTGGCTCTCCATGAAGCCGTTCCATACCTGTACCCGGTAGCCCTTGTCGAGCACGACCAGCCCCACGTCCAGGTTCTGGACTATGTTCATCAGCCAATGAAATTCCCGGATTTCCATGGTCACTCCTGGTGCCTGAGTCTGTGTTGTTGATGCTGGCGATGGGATCACCGCTAGAGCATATGCATGAACTTGTGAGTGATGCTGGTGATGGGGTCACACCACTAGCACTAGAGCATATGCATGATCTTGTAGTTCATGGTGGCGATGGAGTCTTCGGTGAACAGCAGCAGCAGGTCGCACTGCACCGCATAGCCCTGCACCCGGTAGTTGATCTCGATGGCCAGGGTGCGGCGCCAGCGGCTCTGGTTGGTGCGAATGAGATCTCTAATGGGTCTGTGTTGACCGAGCACCACGGGGTGGCCCTGGCTGAAGGGGGTGTCGAGCTGGTTGGCGTAGCCGCGCAGGAAGGCCCCGATCAAGACGTTGGCGGTATCCATCAAGAGCTCCAGCTCGGCGTTGTGATCCAGCACCCCCTGATGGTTCATCAGGCGTGCCAGATCCTGGAAGCTGGCATCGTGAAACAGCAGCAGCGCCTCGCCGGCGATACCGGCGCCGATGAAGCCCTGGCAGACGGCGGAGAGGGTGTCCGACTCGGCGGCGGCGGAGAGGGCCATGTGCAGCTCTGAGACCTCCAGCACGTTGACGTTGGGGATGGGCAGCACCACGAAGGCATCCAGCAGGCGAGCCAGCAGATCGGCCCCCTGGCCCATGGCGACGTTGGCGAGCTCCTGATAGACATCCCTGAGCTCGGGGGTGAACTGAATGGTGCTCTCGAGGGGGGCGTGACCGGCGACGGCAAGGGCGGGGGCGGCGGCCGGGTGGGGCGCCGCTTGCCACAGACCGTGGCGGACGAGCAGGGCGAGCAGGCTCTCGGGCGAGGCCGGCTTCTTGATGAAATCGAGGGCCCCGAGGGCCATGACGCGGGCGTGGGCTTCCGGCTGGATGTCGCCGGAGACCACGATCACCTTGCTGCGCAGCCCCTCGCGCTTGAGGGTCTCCAGCACGCCATAGCCGTCCATTTGTGGCATGGTCAGATCGAGAAAGATCAGATCGCCGTGGCCCATCAGGATCTGCTCGACCCCTTCCAGGCCGTCAGCGGCCTGGTGCAGGGTGACATTCCAGCCGGCAGGCAGGGCGCGCATCAACTGCTTGCGAGCGAACCCCGAGTCATCACATATCAATACATTCATAGTGTTAGCCGACCTGTGCAACGAGGATTGCGCTAAGTGTGGGCGATCAACCGTCAGATGCAACGGGCAGTGGCATTGCCGGCAAAAATTGATCGTCCCGCTGATGATGGCGATAGCGTGCGGAGTATTTCTCGACGAAATCGGCAAACATCTTAACACGCAACGGCGTGAACTGGGGCTGGCATTGGAGCATGTAGAAGGGGCGCTTGCCCGACTGCCAGTCCGGCAGCACGGCGACCAGCTGCTCGTCCTGCAGGAAGGGGTGCACATAGTGCAGGGGGGCATTGACGATGCCGAGGTGGCGCCGGGCCGCCCGCACCGCGGCCTGGGTCTGGTTGACGTTCAGGCGCGGTGTCCGCTTGATCTGCACCGTCTGCTGATCCCGCCCGCTCAGCTGCCAGTGCTGGTGGGGCCAGCAGTAGATGAGATCGTGCTCTTCCAGCTGGGCCGGGTGGGAGGGGATGCCCATCTTCTCCAGATAGAGGGGGAGGCAAACAGGCCGTACTCGATGTGGCCGAGGCAGAGGGCATTGGGCAGGGTCTGGGAGAGCTCGCCGTTGAAAAACACCAGATCCCTGTCCTGATCGCAGAGGGGGGCGTGGTCATTGGTCTGGCTGATGTCGAACTGCACCCCGGGATAGCGCAGACCGAAGTCTGCCAGCATGTCGACCAGGATGGTATTGGAGAGGGCGATGGGCGCGGCGAGGCGGATGAGGCCGCTGATGTCCCTCTCCTGGCCCTGGATCTCGCCGGTCGCCTGCTCGATTTCGGCCAGCGGCGTGCACAGGCGCTCGTAATAGCGCAGCCCCTCGTCGGTGAGGCGCAGCTTGCGGGTGGAGCGGTGCAGCAAGGCGCACCCGAGCTGTTCTTCCAGTTGTGAGATGCGTCGACTGATGGTGCCGGTCGGCATGCCCAACGCGGCGGCGGCGTGGGAGAAACCGCCCTCTTGCACCACCTTGACGAACAGATAGAACTCTTCGATGTACTTCATAAGCGGCTTAGGGGGTGTTTGTAACAAGCCAGTGACCTTATGAAGAGTCGCCAGGCTTGGCAAGCGCAATCCGGCGTTTAATTGATCTGGATTAGATTCGACTCGCGCTGGTACTGATTGAGCAGATGGACGAAGTCGGCGGGGGGGCGATCCAGGCTGTTGTCCGGCACCAGCAGATCATAACCCAGCAGATCCCGCAGCCTGGCCATGCGGTTGCCCAGCATGGCGATCACCCCATCGTACTGCTGGCCAGAGGGGGAGCGAAAGCGGCTCTCCTCCAGCAACCCCTCGCCCAGCAGACCGCTGCCGCAGCCTCCGGTGAGGCAGTCGGGGCGCTCGCTGTTCATGGCCTGCAACAGCACGGCGCGCTGCTCGGTCAGCAGGCGAACGGCCAGCCTGGGTGTGATCAGCGTCAAGAAATCGTCGTAATCCTTAATCTTCAAACCAATGTAGGGCAGGGGCACCAGATCCCACCCTAAATGGATACGTGGCTGGTCAATTCGCTGAATATTTCTCCATTTCAGGATCCAGCCACCGTACTTATGGTGATATTGCAGACAATCCTGACACAGAGAGAGACTAAAATGAGGCTCAGCCAGTTTCAGCGCCCCGACAAGAATTGTCATCAGACCCGTCAGCAGGAGGAAGATGACCGGCATTAGTAGTTGTTCAGGAAAGAAAAAAAGTATAAAAATCATAGTAATGGTTATGACCATGCCCAACAGTACCAGTGTGAGCCCATTTCTTCTGACCATGGGGATCACATGTAGCGTTTTCATATGATTTCGGCCCTTTTTCACCTGCCTGTTTCCAGATTATGGGTCGGAACGGATTTTGTACCAGCACGGACGCGTTTGCCAAAGACGGATCCAGGCTGGTTCTGCCATGAGCTTTCAGCATGAATCATCACGCAACATGAATACGCTAGACGAACGCCTGCTTACCGCAATGGACGTGCTCCATACGCCCATCTGGGTCTATGACATCCAGCGTCACCACATTTACTGGGCCAATGGCTCCGCCCTGGGTTTGTGGGAGGCGAGCTCCCTGGCCGAGCTGCAATCCCGCGACTTCTCGGCCGACATGGCCGCCGCCATCGATCTGCTGTTGCAGCGTTATCTCGGTGATTTTCAACAGGATCGCAGTTACAACGAGTGGTGGACCCTCTCCCCCAAGGGGGTCAAGAAGCAGGTCTATCTGCGCCTCTCCGGCATCCAGCTTGCCGGGCGCCAGATGATGATGACGGAGGCGGTCATCGATGCCGATACCCTCTATCAGGAGTCCTCCCTCGCCACCGGCGACACCCTGGCCTGCCTGTTCGACAACGAGGGGGGCCTCGAGAGCGGCAACCACCACTTCGACATGTGCTTTGGCACTGGCATCACCCGGCTGGCCCAGGTCTTCTCCGGTGACGACGAGGCCTTCTACACCCGGCTCTCCCGGGTGGGAGAGGTGGTGGCCGAGGGGGAGTGCCGGACCCGGAAGGGGATGCGCTGGTTCCAGTATCAGTTCCGCCACATCCAGCAGGGGGCCCGGATCCTGCTGACCATGCGGGACATCACGGATCGCAAGCTCGAGGAGCTGGAACACCGTCACCTGGCCTGGCACGACTCCCTCACCGGCCTGCTCAATCGCTACGGCCTGATGAAGTCCCTCGAGGCCTACTGCGGCCTGGGGGGGCGCTTTGCCCTGGTGTTCATGGATCTGGACAACTTCAAGCTGGTCAATGACAACTATGGCCACAAGGCGGGGGATCGCCTGCTGGAGCGGGTGGCCGGCCGGCTCAAGCAGATCTGCCCGCGGGATGTGGAGCTGGCGCGCCTCGGCGGGGACGAGTTCACCGCCCTGGTGCCCCTCGGTCAGGTCAGCGAGCGGGCGCAGGAGGTGGCGGATCTCATGCTCTCCCAGATGAGCAAGCCGCTGCAGCTGAGCGGGGTGCCCGAGGTCACCATAGGCGGCAGCATCGGCATCGCCATCTATCCGGACGATGCGGACGACGGGGACAACCTTATCACCCGCGCCGACATGGCCATGTACCAGGCCAAGCAGATGGGGCGCCTGCGCTGGCAGCGCTTCACCCCCAGCATGCAGCAGAGCCTGCACCGCAAGCTGACCCTGAAGCAGTTTCTGGCCAAGGCCGTCGGCCGGGGGGAGCTGAGCCTGCGCTATCAACCCCAGGTGGACGTGGCCCAGGGGAAGCTCATCGGTCTGGAGGCCCTGCTGCGCTGGTACAACCCCGTGCTCGGGCACGTTTCGCCGGCGGAGTTCATCCCGCTTGCCGAAGAGATGGGGCTTATTCGTGAAATCGGGAGCTGGGTGCTCGCCACTGCCTTGGCCCAGATGGGGGAGTGGCAGCGTCAATGGCAGGTGCGGGTGCCGGTCTCGGTCAACCTCTCCGGCTTCCAGCTCTCCGCCTCCCTGCCGGGGCAGGTGGCGCAGCAGCTCAGGGAGTCCAATGTCGAGGCGGGCCTGCTGACCCTGGAGCTGACCGAAACCGTGCTGATGCTGGACATGAAGGGCTGCATCGAGATCCTCGACGCCCTGAGCGAGCAGGGGATCAAGATCGCCATCGACGACTTCGGCACCGGCTACTCCTCGCTCGCCTACCTCAACCGCCTGCCCATCGACACCATCAAGCTGGATCGCTCCTTCGTGGTGGGGCTGAACCTGCCGGTGATCCGGGCCACAGTGGCCATGGCCACCAGCCTGGGGCTCGGGATCCTGGCGGAAGGGGTGGAGGACGAGCACGAGCTGGCGGCCCTGCGGGCCCAGGGCTGCCACGTCTTCCAGGGCTTCCTGTTCAGCCCCCCCATGACCCCGGAGGAGGTGGCGGCGGCAGGCTTCGGGATCCAGTGCAAGCTTGGCCACTATCCGCTGGCAAGTCGTTGAGATCCTTGCCGATAAGTGTGCGGCATGTCCCATTTCAGGAGTGCTACATGCCAAATTAAACATAATTAATCGAATTTTTGTCTCATATCATGGGATTCATTAGACGTTATCGCTAGTATGCGCGCTCATTCCTTGGTAATGGAGTATCACCATAATGAGTCAAGCCGCAGTGAACGAGCGTCCGGCCAGTCCCAATGGCTGGTTGAACCGCTTCCTGAACGGGGTCGAGAAGGCGGGCAACAAGCTGCCGGATCCCGCCATGTTGTTCCTCTATGCCTTGCTGATCGTCTGGGTCGGCTCCTGGATAGGCTCCCAGTTCTCCTTCGATCTGGTCAACCCTCGCACCGGAGAGGCCGTGGTGGTCAACAATCTGTTGACCGGGGCAGGGCTGGCCGAGTTTCTCGCCAGCATGGTCACCACCTTCACCGGCTTTGCGCCCCTTGGCATAGTGCTGGTGGCCATGCTGGGGGTCGGGGTGGCCGAGCAGTCCGGCTTCATCAACACCGGCCTGAAGAAGTTGCTCAAGGTCACCCCGGCGCGCTTCCTGACCCCCATGCTGATCCTGGTGGCCATCGTCAGCCATACCGCAGCAGATGCGGGCTATGTGCTGGTGATCCCCATCGGTGGCATCATCTTCCATGCGGCGGGCCGTCACCCACTGGCGGGCATAGCCGCGGCCTTTGCCGGGGTCTCCGGTGGCTTCGCCGCCAACTTCCTCCCCTCAGGCGGGGATGCCCTGCTGCAGGGGTTCACCCAGTCGGCGGCCCAGCTGCTCGACCCCGACTACATGGTCAACACCCTGTGCAACATCATCTTCACCGGCGCCTCCTCCCTGCTGATCATCTGCGTGGGCTGGTTTGTCACCGAGAAGATAGTGGAGCCGCGCCTCAAGCAGGTGCCCCTCAACGAGGATCTGGAGAGTGCCGACGAGATGGGGCGCTACAGCGCGCAGGAGAGCCGGGCCTTCAACTGGGCCGGGTTTGCCATGCTGGCGGCCGTGGTGCTGCTGGGGCTGGCCCTGTCCCCGGACGACTCGCCGATGCGGGCACCGGATGGATCGCTCACCACCTTCGCGGCGCCCGTGATGAAGTCCATCGTGCCCCTCATCTTCCTGCTCTTCATCCTGCCCGGCATCGTCTACGGCTTCGTGGCAGGGAGCTTCAAGAGCGGCAAGGATGTGATCGATGCCATGTCGGCCACCATGAACAAGATGGGCTCCTACATGGTGATGGCCTTCTTCTGCGCCCTCTTCATCAAGGCATTCGGTGACTCCAACCTGGGGACCCTGCTGGCCCTCTCCGGCGCCGAGGTGCTCCACGCCCTGGCGCTGCCGGGGGAGGTGACCATAGTCGGCATGATACTGCTCACCGCCAGCGTCAACCTGGTGGTGGGGTCGGCCTCGGCCAAGTGGGCGCTCATCAGCCCCATCCTGGTGCCCATGCTGATGGCGGTGGGGATCTCCCCCGAGCTGACCCAGGCCGCCTATCGGGTAGGGGATTCCGCCTCCAACATCATCACCCCGCTGATGGTCTTCTTCCCCCTGGTGGTGGTCTACTGCCAGCAGTATGTGAAGAGCACCGGCATCGGCACCCTGGTCTCCATGATGCTGCCCTACTCCCTGGCCTTCCTGGTGAGCTGGACCTGCTTCCTGCTGCTCTACTGGGCGCTGGGCTTCCCGCTAGGGCTGCAGGCCCCCTATGTCTATCCTGCCCCCTGAGGGTGACGAGGGGCCTTGGGCCCCTCGCTTTTTTTGGGTACAGTGTGGCCTTCATTTTGGAGGCACCATGAACCCGACCATAGATCTCATCCTTTCCCATCGCTCCATTCGTCAGTTCACCCCTGAGCCCATCAGCGCCTCGCAACTCGATCAGATACTGAGCGCCGCCCAGAGCGCCTCCAGCTCCAGCTTCCTGCAGGCCAACAGCCTTATCCGGGTGACCGACAAGGGGCTGCGTGCCACCCTGGCCGAGCTGGCCGGGCACCAGGCCCATGTGGCCGAGGCGGCGGAGTTCCTGCTGTTTTGCGCCGACTATCAGCGCCACAGCCAGATAGTGCCGGAGGCCCAGACCGGTTTCGTGGAGCAGCTCATGATAGGGGCCATCGACGGGGCCCTGATGGCCCAGAATGCCCTGCTGGCGGCCCAGTCCCTGGGCCTGGGGGGCGTCTACATCGGCGGCATTCGCAACAACCCGACGGCGGTGAGCGAGCTGCTGGGGCTGCCTCATCAGGTGATCCCGCTGTTCGGCCTCTGCCTGGGTCATCCCGACCAGCAGCCTGAGCAGAAGCCGCGGCTGCCCCGCGCGCTGGTGGTGCACGAGAACCGCTATCCAGAGACGCTCGATCGCGCCCTGCTGGCGCAATACGACAGCCAAATCCACGACTACTACCTGGCCCGCAGCAGCAACAACAAGGTGCAGACCTGGAGCGGACAGATCAAGGCCATCCTCGGCAAGGAGGCGCGTCCCTTCATGCTGGGATTCCTCCAGTCGAAGGGGTTTTGCCTCAAGTAATGGGGGCGGCGGGCGATATGGAGCATGAGGCCCCGGGCATCGCCCTTGCCGCGGCTCCCTTGCGTTGTTGTGAGGCAAGGTGCGATCTGGGCGCTACCCTATGCGGGTAAGCTGTTGTAGGATCACGCAATTGGATTGGGACAGGAGTGTGAATACCCTATGATTTTAACCTTGATATTGCTGTCGATTGGCGCACTCCTGTTTCTGGTCATCGCCTATAACGTGGTGCAGCAATACAAACAGAAGGCGGAAGCCGACAAGCGCCAGGCCATCGCCCGCCACAAGGCGGTGGCGGACGAGACCGAAGAGGTGCTGCTGAACGTCAACCTGGTGCCCTTCTCCAAGAACATGGTGCTGCTGCTGCAACACCGGATCCTGGATGCCTACCGCGCCATAGTGCAGGTGATGCCGAACCCTCAGGTCAAGCAGCGCATCATCGACGTCCAGACCCAGATCAAGAACGTGCAGGAGAACTACAGCAGTCAGGACGAGGGGCACTTCAAGACCCCGGAGTCCGATCGTCAGGCGATCCAGATGCTGCAACTGGCCAAGAAGATGCGGGCCGTGCTGCGGGTCGAGCACAACAAGGGCAAGATTGATCCCCAGGGGTTCGCCCAGGAGGATCGCCGCCTCGAGCTGATGCAGCTCAAGATCAACATCGCCAACCTGATCAAGCGGGCCATGGATGCCCAGATCCAGGGGCAGTACGGCACCTGCCGTCAGCTCTATACCAAGGGGCTCGGCGCCCTGGCCAATGTCTCCGACAAGGATCCCTACCTGCTGGCGCGGGAAGAGGACATGCGCCAGGGGATGCGCCAGCTGGAAGAACATCTGCAGCAGCACAGCGAGAAGGAGCTGCAAAACATCAAGGACAAAGAAGCGGACGAGCTCGATGTCCTGTTCCAACCCAAGAAGAAATGGTGATCATGTCTCATCCACTGGATACCACGCTGGGGCCCATGGCCCCATTCGTTTGCCAACTGCTCACTGAAATGCACGCCCTCATGGGAGAGTGCGAGGCCCCCCAGGTGGATCATCTCTGCTACCGCGCCGCCACCCTGCCGGAATACCTCGCCCTGAAAGAGACGCTGGCGCGCCATGGGGTGCTGCTGGTGGAGGGGATGATAGGGGGCCGCCCCATCGCCACCTATCGCCTGCATCAACCCGTCTGCTGGCAGCAGATCACTGTCCCCTGCATCGAGCTGGCCGCCCCCAAGGCGGGCCGCGCCCATCAGGCGGGGCTGGAGCACATAGAGCTGGTGGTGCCCTCGCTGCCAGCCCTGGTGGCCGCCCATCCCGGGCTTGCGTTCAAGACGGCCAACATGGACGACGGGCGCAACCCGGATGTGGGGATGATGCTGCCGTCGGGGCAGATCAAGTTTCATCTGCGCCCCTTGAGCGAGGTGATCGACGAGGAGCTGCACACAGGCGCCGTGGTGCCGGTGCCGGCGGACTATTACGACGGCCTGTGAGTTGCGGGCCCCGTCACTGGCGTGACGAGGCGTGACAGGAGAGGGGCGGCGCCGCGCGCCCCTTGAGATGACCGAGCCAGAGGCTCAAGGCGGCGGTGACGCACAATACCAGCTCGATGCCGAGCACCAATCCCCAGAGACCCCCCCGCTCCCAGAAGGGATGCAAGTAAAGCCCCCCCAGACTGGCCCCCAGATAATATCCCACCAGATAGAGCGACGAGGCGAGCGCCCTGTTGTGCTCCACATGCTGACCGACCCAGGCGCTGGCGCAGGCGTGGGCGAGGAAGAAGCCGAAGCTCGAGACCAGCAGACCCCCTATGATGGCGGCAAGGGTCCCCTGCAGCAGGGCGAGGCTGCCGAGCGCCATCAGGGTGATCCCCGCCAGCAGCAGGCGCTGCGCCCCAAAGCGATGGGCACAGCGGCCGCTCAGGGAGGAGGCGAGGGTGCCGGTGAGGTAGGTCAGAAACAGCATGCCGAGCCACTGGGTCGGCAGGGAGAAGGGGGCCTTGGCCAGCAGGAAGGTGAGGTAGCTGTACTGGTTCAGGAAGACCATGAAGTTGAGCCCGCCGATGAGATAGGCACCCAGCAGCAAGGGATTGCCGAGGTGGCTCTGGATGGCGCGGCGCAGTTGCCCCGGGGCGGCCTCCACGGCCACGAAGCGGGTCTGGGCCGGTAGCAGCCAGATGACCAGCGGCAATAGGGCGAGACTGATGAGTCCGATGCCGAGGAAGGTATGCTGCCAGTCCCCGAACCAGCCTGCCAGCAGGCCGCCGACCACACGGCCGGCGATGCCGCCGAGGGAGTTTGCGGCGATATAGACCCCCACCGCCGAGAGCAGGGCGCGCTTGCTGAACTCTTCTCCCATGTAGGCGATGGCGGTGGCAGGCAGCCCGGCCAGGAGCGCCCCCTGTAGCACGCGCAGGCACACCAGCAGATCGAAGCGGGTCACCCAGGGAATGCACAGGGAGAGCAGGATGGCGCAGGTCAGGGTCCACAGCATGATCCGGCGTCGCCCGAACCTGTCCGCCAGGCGGGCGCAGATGAGCAGGGATCCCGCGAGCCCCGCGGTGCAGCCCGCCAGGGTCCATCCCGCCGACAGGGAGCTGACGGAGAACACCTCCGCCAGCAGGGGCAGCAGGGGGTGGGTCTGATAGAGATTGAGAAATACCAGGAAGGATCCCAGGCTGAGGGCCAGGGTGGCGCGTATCCATTCGCGACTGCCGACTTCGATCATTTGGAGTTGTCCCGACGACTTTTGTGCAGAGTAGTGGGTCGCCTTATATAAATATAATATATTTAAGTTATCAGTCTAATAAATGGAATTGATATGGATCTGAAACAGCTCGGTTACCTGCTGGCGGTGCGGGACGCGGGTTCCTTTACCAAGGCCGCCCAGGGCCTGCACGTGGCGCAACCGGCCGTCAGCATGGCCATCGCCAAGCTGGAACAACAACTCGATCTGCGCCTGTTCGACAGGCAGGATCGCAGCGTGCGGCTCACCCCGGAGGGAGAGGTGCTCTGCCGCCATGCCGAGCGGCTGCTGCTGCAGATGCACCAGGCAGAGGCGGAGATGGCCGAGCTCAAGGGACTGGAGCGGGGGGAGGTGCGCATCGGCATCCCCTACATGATGGGCTCCTATTACTTCCCGCCGATCCTGATGGCGTTCAAGCATCGCTACCCCGGTTTGAAGATCCGGGTGGAGGAGGCGGGCACCCGGGAACTGCTCAGTCGCATGGTGGACGGCAGCCTGGATCTCGCCATCCTCATCACCAGCGACTTGCCGCCTGCTCTCGAGGGGGCCCAGCTGCTGCGGGAAGAGATGCTGATGGTGGTGGGGGAGGAGCATCCTCTGCGGGGGGCCGGCGCTGTCTCGCTGCCCCAGTTCTTCAACCAGGAGCTCGCCATGTTCCGGCGGGGCTTCTACCACAGAGAGCACATGGAGGCGCTGGCACAAGGCCTGGGAATCGAGCCCAACATCGGCTTCGAGAGCAACCTCATCCCCCTGCTCAAGGCGGTGGTGAGACAAGGGTTCGCCGTGACCACCTTCCTGCGCATGGCGCTGGAGGAGGAGACGACTCTCAGCGGGATCCCCTTTGCTCCGCCCATCTTCCTCGATCTCTGCGTGGCCTGGCGGCGGGGGGATCCCCTCTCCATGGCCAACCGGGCGCTGCGGGATTTCCTGTTGGCACAGGCCAAGCCGGAGCCAACCCCGGACTGTGCCCTGAGGGGCAACAACTAGGGGGACAACAGATAGGGCAGCAAGATCGCCAACAAAAACGCCTCCCGATGGAGGCGTTTTTCATGCCGATGCCGGGCTGCGAGCCATCACTTCTTGAACAGGTGATCCAGCTTGTTGGCCTTGGTGGAGAGATAGAACTCGTTGTGGGGATTGCGACCCTCCTGCAGGGGGACGCGCTCGGCCACCGGAATGCCAAAGGATTCCATCGCCTTCAGCTTGCGCGGGTTGTTGGTCATCAGGCGCAGGCTCTTGACCTCCAAGGCCTTCAGCATGTCGGCACAGATGGTGTAATCGCGCATGTCGGCGGCAAAGCCCAGTGCCACGTTGGCTTCGACGGTGTCGGCGCCCTGATCCTGCAGATGATAGGCGCGGATCTTGTTGAGCAGGCCGATGCCACGCCCTTCCTGACGGACATACAGCAAGACGCCGCGACCGGCCTTGGCGATCTTCTCCATGGCGGCCTGCAGCTGGAAGCCGCAGTCGCAGCGAAGGCTGAACAGGGCATCCCCGGTCAGACACTCGGAATGAATTCGGCCCAGCACGGGCTCACCGTCCGCGATATCGCCCATCACCAGCGCGGCGTGATCCTTGCCTGTGCCGGTTTCCTGAAAGCCTACCAGCGTGAAGATACCCCAAGGGGTCGGCAACTTGGATTTGGCTACGAGAGTAATGCTGCTCATAGGGTTGCTCCTGACTACAGCTGCTTGAAAAAGGCGGCTAGTTTAACGTGCCTCACCCCTAACAACCATAAGAACAAAAGCTTGTATTCAGGAATGATCCACTCGATTGGTCATAATAGGCGCAATCGCGACGACTTTTGCGCAATTGTGCGCCTCGACAACTGCCAGCGCCGGTGCATTCGGGTATAATCGGCGCCCATTACCCCTCCCGACAGGGATGCGGGCAACCAGTCAACATGCCGAGTGCGCAGGAGAAAAGTTATGCCTCAGATGGCCCCCGTGATGACAATTGATGGCCCGAGTGGAGCCGGTAAAGGCACCCTGTGCCAGCTGTTGGCAGAGAAACTGGGTTGGCACCTGCTCGACTCCGGTGCCATCTACCGGGTACTGGCGCTGGCGGCCTTGCACCACGATGTGGAGCTCGATGCCGAAGCCGCGCTGGTGCCCCTGGCCGCCAATCTGGACGTGCAGTTCCAGGTTGACGGCGGACAGGTCAAGGTGGTGCTGGAAGGGGAGGATGTTTCCCGTACCATCCGCTCCCAGGAAGTGAGCGATGCCGCCAGCAAGGTCGCCGTCTTCCCCCGCGTGCGCGAGGCTCTGCTGCGCCGCCAGCGAGCCTTCCGCCAGTTGCCGGGCCTCATTGCCGATGGCCGTGACATGGGCACAGTGGTTTTCCCCGAGGCCGAGGTGAAGATTTTCCTCGATGCCAGCGCGGAGGAGCGGGCGCAGCGCCGCTATAAGCAGTTGCAAGATAAGGGCTTTGATGTTAACTTTGAGCGTCTTTTAACCGAGATTCGGGAACGTGACGACCGCGACAGAAATCGCGCCGTTGCCCCCCTGAAACCCGCGGAAGATGCTCTTGTGGTAGACTCAACGTCTATGACCATAGATGACGTACTGGCAACGGTGCTCGCCTATGCGGAGCAACAACTTGGTGATGTCAGCACCAGCTGATGTCAGTCGTCTGCACCATGGATGGCGCAGATAATTTAAAACAACCCCGCTTGTGCCGGATTGCGAGTGGATGTTTCATTTGTGACACAAACAATGATCGAATCTTTTGCTCAACTCTTTGAAGAGTCCCTGAACGCCGTTGAAACCCGTCAAGGTTCCATCGTCAAGGGCACCGTCGTTGCTATCGAGAACGGTTTTGTACTGGTTGACGCCGGTCTGAAATCCGAGTCTGCCATTCCTGCTGAAGAGTTCAAGAACGCCCTGGGCGAGCTGGAAATCAATGTAGGCGACACCGTTGACGTGGCTCTGGACTCTATCGAAGATGGTTTCGGCGAAACCAAGCTGTCCCGCGAAAAAGCCAAGCGCCACGAAGCCTGGCTGCAGCTTGAGAAGGCATACGAAGAGCAAGCTACCGTTATCGGTATCATCAACGGCAAGGTCAAGGGTGGTTTCACCGTTGAGCTGAACGGCATCCGTGCCTTCCTGCCGGGTTCTCTGGTTGACGTGCGTCCGATCCGTGACACCGCTCACCTGGAAAACAAAGAACTCGAGTTCAAGGTCATCAAGCTGGACCAGAAGCGCAACAACGTTGTCGTTTCCCGTCGTGCCGTGATCGAAACCGAGAACACCTCCGAGCGCGAAAGCCTGCTGGCCAACCTGCAAGAAGGTCAAGAAGTTAAGGGTATCGTCAAGAACCTGACCGACTACGGTGCATTCGTAGATCTGGGCGGCGTTGACGGCCTGCTGCACATCACCGACATGGCGTGGAAGCGCGTTAAGCATCCTTCCGAAATCGTCAACGTTGGCGACGAGATCGCAGTCAAGGTTCTGAAGTTCGACCGCGAGCGTACCCGTGTATCCCTGGGTCTGAAGCAGCTGGGCGAAGATCCCTGGGTTGCTATCGCCAAGCGTTACCCGGAGACCACCCGTCTGTCTGGCCGCGTGACCAACCTGACCGACTACGGCTGCTTCGTTGAAATCGAAGAAGGCGTTGAAGGCCTGGTACACGTATCCGAGATGGATTGGACCAACAAGAACATCCACCCGTCCAAGGTTGTCAACGTTGGCGACGTGGTTGACGTGATGGTTCTGGACATCGACGAAGAGCGTCGTCGTATCTCCCTGGGTCTGAAGCAGTGCAAATCCAACCCGTGGCAGCTGTTTGCCGAAACTCACGCCAAGGGCGACCGTGTTTCCGGCAAGATCAAGTCCATCACTGACTTCGGTATCTTCATCGGTCTGGACGGCGGCATCGACGGCCTGGTTCACCTGTCTGACATCTCCTGGAACAACCAGGGCGAAGAAGCAGTTCGTGAATTCAAGAAGGGCGACGAAATCGAAGCCGTTGTTCTGCAAGTGGACCCGGAGCGCGAGCGCATCTCCCTGGGTGTCAAGCAGATCGAAGAAGACCCGTTCAACAAGTACCTGTCTGACAACAAGAAAGGTGCTATCGTGAAGGGTAAGGTTACCGAGGTTGATGCCAAGGGTGCCGTGATCGAACTGGCTGACGGCGTGGAAGGCTACCTGCGTGCCTCCGACGCTGCTCGTGACCGTGTAGAAGACGCCACTCTGGTGCTGTCTGTTGGTGACGAAGTTGAAGCCAAATTCATGGGTGTTGATCGCAAGAACCGTACCGTAAGCCTGTCTGTCCGTGCCAAGGACGAGGCTGACGAGCGTGTTGCCATCGACAGCCTGAACCAACAAGAAGAAGTTGTGTTCAGCAATGCCATGATGGAAGCGTTCAAAGCCGCCAAGGGTGAGTAATCCTTGATGCAAGAAAAGGGCGGCTTCACGCCGCCCTTTTTTATCTTGGCATAATGAAAATTGCATGTGATCGGGGAAGGAGATTTAACCTTATGACCAAATCAGATCTCATCGAACAATTGGCTGCCAGCCGCATGCATATGCCGGCCAAAGATGTCGAAGCCGCCATCAAGGAGATCCTTGAGCAGATGGCATCGACCTTGCAAAACGGCGACCGGATTGAAATCCGAGGATTTGGAAGTTTCTCACTGCACTATCGTGCGCCCCGCGTGGGTCGCAACCCCAAGACTGGGGACAAGGTTGAACTGACCGGGAAATATGTCCCGCATTTCAAGCCTGGTAAAGAGTTGCGCGAACGCGTGAACATCATCGAATAATGCAGAAAATGGCATACCTGGGTATGCCTTTTTTATTTTTACGTCTTTAGATATGTGATTTGTCAGGTTTCTCGCAGTCTTTTCCCATTCGCTCTAGAGTCTGCCTGTGATTTTAAGGATAATCAGTCTCTCATTAGCTACAGACAGGGAGATCTTATGAAGCGTATCTTGGCCCTCATCCCATTGGTGCTGGTGTTTGTACTGACCCTCGCCATTGGTTCGCAAAATGGCCAGCTGGTGCAGTTCAACTATCTCATCGCCCAGGGGGAGTTCTCTCTCTCCATGCTGCTGGGGTTCTTCTTTGCCGGTGGCTTCCTGTTGGGCTGGCTGGTGTTCGGTCTGCTCTTCCTGCGCTTGAAACTGCAAAACCGTACCCTTAGTCGCACCATGCGTCGTCAATCCCGTGAGTTGGAGCTAGCCCGGTCGCCAGCCAAGGAATAATGTCCCTCGATGCTTGAACTGCTTTTCCTGCTGTTGCCGATTGCCGCTGGTTATGGCTGGTACATGGGACGCAGGAGTGTTCGCCAGGACACCCAGCAACAGAGTAACCAGTTTTCCCGCCAGTACGTGGCGGGCCTCAACTATTTGCTGTCTGACGAGTCGGACAAGGCGGTGGATCTCTTTATCCAGCTGCTGGAAGTCGACAGCGAAACCATCGAAACCCATCTCTCCCTCGGCAACCTGTTTCGTCAGCGGGGGGAGGTCGATCGTGCCATCAAGATCCACCAGAACCTGGTCGCCCGCCAGCTGACCCGGGAGCAGCGTCAGCTCGCGCTGCAGGAGCTGGCCCGGGATTTCCTGGCTGCCGGCCTGCTGGACCGGGCCGAAGCGCTCTGGAAGGAGCTGTGCGAAGACAGCGACTTTGAAGAGACGGCTCTGGCGCAGTTGCTCATCATCCATCAACAGCTGCGTGACTGGGACAAGGCCATCGAGGTCGCCATTCGCCTGCAGAAATTCCAGGGCAAGAAGCTGGCGGAGCCCATCTCCCATTTCTACTGCGAGCAGGCGGAGAGCGCCTTGCGCGACGGTGACAAGGGGGCGGGGATCGCCAAGTTCAAGCGGGCGCTCGCAGCCCACCCTGCCTGTGCTCGGGCCAGCCTGCGTCTGGCCGATCTGTCGATGGAGGAGGGCAAGTTCGAGGAGGCCAGCAAGGATCTGCTGCGGGTGTTCGAGCAGGACATGGATTTTGCCTCCGAGGCCATGCCTAGGCTGCTCGATTGCTATCAGCAGCTTGGCCGCACCCAGGAGCTGATCCCGCTGCTGGAGAAGGCGGTGGAGGATCATGCCGGTGTCAGCGTGACCCTGGCCCTGGCCAATTTGGTGGAGGCGCGCGACGGCCTGAGCCAGGCCCGCGCCCTGGTGCTGCGCCAGCTGCGGCGCCACCCCTCCATGAAGGGGTTTTACCAGCTGGTGGGCTTCCAGCTGGCGAGCGCCGAGGAGGGACCCGCCAAGGAGAGTCTGGAGCTGCTGCAGCAGCTGGTCGGCGAGCAGATCAAGATAAAATCGACCCACAAGTGCCGCCAGTGCGGCTTTGCCACCCATTCGCTGTTCTGGCAGTGTCCCTCCTGCCGGCAGTGGGGCTCCATCAAGCCTATCCGTGGCCTGGATGGTGAATAGCCCTTAGTGACAAAAAGTCCGTCCCCGCGCGTCTCGAGCGGGGGCGGCAAGCCGAACCTGGCGCAAACCCGAGTGAGCAAGACGCCAGACTGCGACCGGCTCGCCGGCCGTGTCGAGTCTGGATGTGGCATAACAACCCATAGGAAGTGACATGCAAGACCCCAAAGTACTGGTCGCGCTGGATTATCAGCACGAAGCCGATGCCTTCGCCTTCATTGAACAGATCTCTCCGGCCGAGTGCCGCCTCAAGGTGGGCAAGGAGATGTTTACCCTGTTTGGCCCCCAGTTCGTGCGCCAGCTGGTGGCCAAGGGCTTCGAGGTGTTCCTGGATCTGAAGTTTCACGACATTCCCAATACGGTTGCCAAGGCCGTGGCGGCGAGTGCCGAGCTCGGGGTCTGGATGGTGAACGTCCATGCCAGCGGGGGAGAGCGCATGATGCGCGCTGCCAGGGAGGCGCTGCTGCCCTATGGCGACAAGGCGCCTTGGCTTATCGGTGTGACCGTGCTGACCAGCATGGAGCAGTCCGACATGGCGCCCCTGGGTCTGGATGTGAGTCCGGCCGAGCAGGTGATCCGGCTGGCCACCCTCGCCAAAACGGCAGGGCTGGACGGCGTGGTCTGCTCCGCCGAGGAGGCTCGCGAGTTGAAAACCTTGCTCGGCTCTGACTTCAAGCTGGTGACCCCGGGCATTCGCCCGAGCGGATCGGCGGCCGGGGATCAACGCCGGGTCATGACGCCGCTGGCGGCGGTGGAGGCGGGGGCCGACTACCTGGTGATAGGCCGCCCCATTACCCAGGCGGCGGATCCGGCTGCCGTGCTGGGGGCGATCAACGCCGAGCTCTGCCGATAAGGGGCCGACCCCTGAATGACAACAGGCCGGATTGCAGATCCGGCCTGTTGCGTTTTGATGGGTAGCTGAGCGCTGCTGCTAATGAGTGGCAGCCCTTAACCGCAGGGGTCAGGGCTTGACGGTCTGCACACCCAGGCCGATGGGGAAGAGGCCGAGCAGCAGGCCGGCGGCCGAGCCGATGAGATGCGACTCTATGTGCACCCTGGCGCCAATGAGGGCAGAGACAGGGCTCTCGCCCGCACTGTAAAAATCCAGCCCGAGCTTGATGACGATGCCAAGCAGCATGAGCCAGCCCGAGTAGCGACGATAGCGGATATCCTGCATGGCCCCCCACACGAACACGCCGTGCAGCAGGCCGGAGAGCCCCATGTACCATTGGGTCTGCGGGCACCACCACCAGATCCCGAGCCCAACGGCCGTCCCCAGCAGCAGGAGCAGCACGGGCAGGCGCCAGCCCGTCAGGTATTCGCGAAACAGGCTGTAGAGCACCGCAAGCCCGCTCAGGTTGAGCAACAGGTGCCATCCGTTGGTGTGGGCCAGATTGCCTGTTATGATGCGCCACCCTTCGCCCTGGGCGATCAGGTCGCGATCGAAGGAGAGCTGGTGGTTCGGTACGGTGAAGAAGAGCAAGGCAGTGACGAGCGAAAGCGTGATGACCCAGAGCAGACCCGATTTTTCTGACAACATGAAACAACCCAACGACAGAGAGAGCCGATACTGTACACGCTGTGCCCGAGCCCTCAAAGCCTGCCTGTGTGAATATATCCGGCAGGTGCCCCACCTCGCACCGCTCCATATCCTGCAGCACCCCAACGAGGTCGCCCACCCCAAGGGAACGGCCGCCCTGTTGGCCGCCTCCCTCAGCCATGCCCGCATTCACGTGGGGGAGAGCTTCGCCGATGCCGACTGGCTCAATGCCCTGCTCGCCGACCCCAAGGTGCAGTGCTATCTGCTGTGGCCCGATGATGAGGCCCTGACCCTGGCGCAGGTGCGTGAGGGCCGTGAGCAAGCCAAAGAGGTGCACTTCATCCTGCTCGATGGCACCTGGCGCAAGGCCTATCGCATGTTGCACAGCAACCCGGCCCTGTTGGGGTTGCCGAGGATCACCCTCGGCGCCATGGCGGGGCAATATTCCATTCGCAAGAAGCCGTTTCCCGAGGCGCTGTCGACCCTGGAGGCGGGCTACCATCTGTTATCCCAGTGGGAAGGGGAGCCCGAGCGCTTCGCCCCGCTGATGAACCTCTTTACCGAGTTGAACCGGCAGTGGCATGACTTTGCCCAAGGTCGCCGTGCCTGAATCTGAATTGCAAACAGGAGTGATGAACGTGAAAAAAGCCGTCGTGGTATTCAGTGGTGGTCAGGACAGTACCACCTGTCTGGTGCAGGCCCTAGCCCTCTATGATGAAGTGCACGCCATCACCTTCGACTATGGCCAGCGTCATCGGGAGGAGATCGAGACCGCTCGCCGTCTGGCCGGGCAGCTCGGGATTGCCGCCCACAAGGTGATGGATGTGACCATGCTGGGTGAGCTGGCCGTCTCGGCCCTGACCCGTGACGACATCCCGGTCAGCGGTGAGTTGCAGGACAACGGCCTGCCCAACACCTTCGTGCCGGGTCGCAACATACTGTTTCTGACCCTGGCGGCCATCTATGCCTATCAGGTCGGTGCCGACACCCTGATCACCGGGGTGTGCGAGACCGACTTCTCCGGTTATCCCGATTGCCGCGACGACTTCGTCAAGGCCCTCAATCAGGCTGTGTCGCTGGGGCTGGATCGCGCCATTCGCTTCGAGACCCCTCTGATGTGGCTCGACAAGGCGGAAACCTGGGCCCTGGCGGATCACTATGGCCACCTCGAGACGGTGCGCCAGCAGACGCTCACCTGCTACAACGGCATCCAGGGGGATGGCTGTGGCACTTGCCCTGCCTGCGAGCTGCGCAGCCGCGGCCTGCAGCGCTATCTGGACGACAAGGCGGGCATCATGACCAGCTTGCGCGAGAAAACCGGATTGTGATCCTGCCTCTTTCGCGGGTTTGGGGTATAATCCGCGCCTTTTGCAGCAAGCCGTGACCGAGATGCACTACCCAATCAACGAGATCTTCCAGACCATCCAGGGGGAGGGCGTCTTTACCGGCGTACCCGCCATCTTCGTTCGCCTGCAAGGCTGCCCCGTGGGCTGCCCCTGGTGCGATACCCGCCATACCTGGGTGGTGGATCCTGCCCGTGAGGTGGGCAGCCGCGAGGTGCTCGACCGATCCAACGAGTCCGACGGCTGGAGCAAGATGAGCACGGGCGAGATCCTGGGGAGCTTCGAGACCCTGGGTTACCGGGCGCGTCATGTGGTGTTGACCGGTGGCGAGCCCTGTCTCTACGATCTACACGAACTCTCGTCGGCCCTGCTGGCGGCGGGATATCAGGTGCAGATCGAAACCAGTGGTACCAGCGAGATCCTGACCCACGCGCAGACCTGGGTCACCGTCTCCCCCAAGATCGGCATGAAGGGGGGCTTGCCTGTGCTGGTATCGGCTCTGGAGCGGGCCAACGAGATCAAGCATCCGGTGGCCACCGAGCGCCACATCGAGGAGCTCGATGCCCTGCTGGAAACCGCCAGCCTGCGTCCCGACGTGGTGATCGCATTGCAGCCCATCAGCCAGAAGCCCAGAGCCACCGAGCTGGCCATGGCGACCTGCATCGCCCGTAATTGGCGGCTCTCCATCCAGACCCATAAATATCTGAATATCGATTGATATGGACAGACTCTCCGATGAGCGGGTATTGCTCACCCTGGCGGGCAAGATGCCCTACGGTAAATATCAGGGGCGACGCATCATAGATATTCCAGAGCCCTATCTGGTATGGATGGCGCGCAGCGGTTTTCCGGCTGGTGCGCTGGGCCAAACCCTGGCACTGGCGTACGAGATAAAACTCAATGGATTGGAGTCCATGATTATTCCCATTATTAACAGGATGTCAGAATGAGAATATATACCCGGCAAGGGGACAAGGGCCTCACGCGGCTGGCTGATGGCTCCTCCCTTGCAAAAGATGACCGGCGGGTCGAGACCTATGGCGCCATTGACGAGCTCAATTCCCAGATAGGTCTGCTGATGGCAGAAATACCCGAGAATGAGCCGGCATTATTGGCTCAACTCATATTGCTGCAGCAGGAGCTATTTGATTTGGGTGGGGAGCTGGCGTTTTCCAGCGAGGCGCAAAATGCCTCCCTGTGGCAGGTCAATGAGGCCTGGACGGCGCGGCTGGAGCAACAGATTGATGCTTACAGCGCCCAGTTGCCGGTATTGCGCAATTTCATTCTGCCGAGCGGTTCGCGGGCGGCGGCGCAGGCCCATGTGGTGCGCACCCTGACCCGTCGCTGCGAGCGGCTGCTGCTCGGCCTGAGCCGGGAAGAGCAGGTGAACCCGGCGATCCTGCCCTATCTGAATCGGCTAAGTGACTGGTTTTTCACGGTGGCCAGATACTTGCTGGTCTCTGCCGGTACCCCGGAAGTGCTCTGGGTCAAGGCGGCAGACAGGCGCTGAGGCGCCCGGCATGGAAACAATAAAAAACCTCGCATGGCGAGGTTTTTTATTGGGCGGGGCTGTGCTTCAGATCAGATGGCAAAGTCTTCCACGGATTTGCCTTCGGCCACGGCCTTGGCAATGGCGGAGGGCATGCGGCCCTGGCCGGTCCAGGTTTTTTCCACGCCATTGTCCAGATAACGATATTTGGCGGGGCGGGGGGCGCGTTTGCCTTTGCTGGCCTTGGTGCTTTCGGTGGCAACTGTGCCCACCAATTCGGCAGGATCTATCCCTGCGGCTTTCAACATTTCGGCGTATTCGGCAATTTTCTTCTGATGTTCTTCACGGGCCTGGCGTTCGGCAGATTCATCCTGCTGGCGCTCGGCGACCACCTCGGACAATTTCTGCAGTCCCTCTTCCAGTTGCTCCAGAGACAAATCGCGGCAGGCTGCGCGCAGACTACGGATATTCAGCAGAATTTTCAGAAATTCGTTCATATTGGCTACCACGCGAGCAGAAATATTAATGGGAAGGGCTGGTTTTTCGATAATTTATAGGGGGGATTGGCACCAAGTCAAGCCTGCCAAAATAATTAATTAGGCAGATAAATAAAGTCCGGTAATTATTCACACCGCCCGCTTTATTCTCTTTGCAGGAGTTTCATTTCCGAATGAGTGCCGAGTAGATGAAAATATCGACCATGTCGTATTTTATGAACCATTTGACTACCATTTTTCCGCTTTTCGCCACACAAGCCTTGAAATTTAATCAAAAAACTTGCTATCACCCGGTGGCTCGATAAAATGTGCCGCGAATACCTTTAAGTAGAGGCGCGCTGCCTATGAGTAACCGAGCGGAGGGTGATGCCTGCGATGCTCGATGAAAGGAGTCGGCGCCGAAGTGACCAGGCCATCATACCGGGTTGCTGGTTCTGCATCGAACAGGTGCAGGACTGCCATAGTCATCCACTATGGAGCGCTACCTGAAGGGGCTGAGGAGTATGCCCGCCCTGGGTTTTGTTTCTTTGATCCTCTCGGTAGATCTCCACCTGTTGTCTTTAGGTGCAAAGAGATCATGGACATCGTTCATTACGCCGACTCCGGTTGGTCCGTCGTTCCCCCCCTGTTGGCCGTCGCCCTTGCGATCATCACCCGCCGCGTCCTGGTGTCGCTGGGGGTGGGCATAGTCGCAGGCAGTCTGCTGCTCAACCAGTTCTCCCCCCTCGAATCCCTGCATTACATGCTGAACACCGTGCTCAAGATCTTCTGGGTCGACGGTGCGCTCAACCGGGACAACGTCAACATGATCCTGTTCATGTTGCTGCTGGGGGGCCTCATCAGCCTGATGAGCGTCTCCGGGGCGACCCGGGCCTTCGCCGAGTGGGCCGCGCGCCGCGCCAAGACCCGCAAGGGGGCCAAGGCCCTCACCGGCATGATGGTGTTCGCCTTCTTCATCGACGACTTCTTCCACAGCCTGTCGGTGGGGGCCATCTGCCGCCCGGTCACCGATCGCTTCCAGATCTCCCGCGCCAAGCTGGCCTATCTGCTGGACTCCACCGCGGCGCCGGTCTGCGTGCTGATGCCCATCTCCTCCTGGGGCGCCTACATCATCGCCCTGGTGGGCGGCATCATGGCGGCCCATGGTCTGACCGATCAGAGCCCCATCTCCGCCTTCGTCGAGATGATCCCGATGAACCTCTATGCGGTCTTCACCCTGATCATGGTGCTGGTGGTGATCGCCTTCCAGCTCGACATCGGCGCCATGCGTCAACACGAGCAGTGGGCGCTGGAGGGCAAGCTGTGGGATGAGTCCAAGGGCCGTCCCATCGGCCTGGACATGGAGTCTCCCGAGGAGAGCAATGGCGGCATGATCGACATGGTGCTGCCGATCCTGACCCTGACCCTGGCCACCGTCTATTTCATGATAGATTCCGGCGCCGCCGTGCTGGCCGACAAAGGCCTGCCGTTCAGCGTGCTCGGCTCATTCGAGAACACCAACGTCGGCTCCTCTCTGGTCTATGGCGCCCTGTGCAGCCTGGTGGTCTCCATCGGTCTGGCCATGCGCCTCAAGCTGGGTGCCAGCAACTGGATGAAGGCGGCCCCCCAGGGGATCATGGCCATGCTGCCCGCCATCAACATCCTGCTGTTTGCCTGGACCATAGGCGCCGTGGTGCGCGACGTGGAGACCGGCAAGTACCTGGCTTCCATGGCCAATGGCAACCTGCCGATCGAGGTGTTGCCGGCTGTGGTCTTTATCCTCTCCTGCGCCATGGCCTTTGCCACCGGCACCAGCTGGGGTACCTTCGGCATCATGCTGCCGCTGGCCGGCGACATGGCGGCCGCCAGCGACATCAGCCTGATGCTGCCGATGCTGGCCGCCGTGCTGGCGGGCTCCGTGTTCGGTGATCACAGCTCACCCATCTCCAGCACCAGCATATTGTCGGCCACCGGCGCCGGCTGCCATCACATCGATCACGTGATGACCCAGCTGCCCTATGCGCTCGCCATCGCCTTCGGTGCCGCGCTCGGTTACCTGGTGATGGGGCTGATGCACTCGGTGCTGGCTGGCTTCACTGTCAGCGCGCTCTGGTTCCTGATCTTCTCCGGTTATCATTTGCGCAAGGCTCGGATGCACCGCGCCCTGGCCGTCGCATAAAGAGAACAAGGGGCCCACGGGCCCCTTGGTTTTGGCAGGGGCTTTGGTTAGCATGCCCCCCATCAATCCCGTTTCGGAACCCCATCATGGCTTCACTGCACTACAAATTCGCCACCATGAACTCGGGCAAGTCGACCCAGCTCATCCAGGCTCACTTCAACTATCTGGAGCGTGGCATGGTTCCGCTGGCCATGACCCCCGCCATCGATGACCGCTTCGGTCCGGGGATCATCAGCGCCAGGGTCGGGCTGGAGCTGAAGGTGGAGGTCTTCAGCGACAGCTGCGATCTGTTCGAGATGGTCAAGGCGCGCCATGCAAATCGCCATATCGATGTGTTCATCGTCGACGAGGCGCAGTTCCTGACCCGGGAGCAGGTGTATCAGCTCGCCCGCATCGTCGATGAGCAGGACATACCGGTGATCGCCTACGGCCTCAAGACCGATTTTCGCGGCGAGCTGTTCCCCGGCTCCTACCACCTGCTCTGCCTGGCGGACAAGTTCGAGGAGCTCAAAAGCATCTGCTGGTGCGGCAACAAGGCGCACATGAACTCTCGCGTCAACGAGGCAGGGCAGGTGATGCGCGACGGCGAGCAGGTGGAGATAGGGGGGAACGATCGCTATGTGTCGCTCTGCCGCAAGCACTATCTGGAAGGACGGGCTTACAGGTAAGCCACAGCATGGATAAGGGCGCCTCGTGGGCGCCCTTTTTTGTCGACGAAGGGTTCAGTCTATCTCTATGTCCACCGGCGCTATGATGGGGTCGGCCACCGGCAGGCGGTGGAACAGCTGGCGAAAATGCTGCTGTACCCGGCCTATGTCCACCAGGGACATGCCGGAGGCGAAGCCGAACCAGACATAGAGGCCGGTGAGATCGCGAAACATGGGGGGCAGGTAGCGGGGGGCGTCGATGAGCCCCTCCAGATAGTGCTGATAGAGCACGGGGATGTCGTCCAGGGTCACCTTGCCGACGAACAGCATGGGCAGGATCTCCGGCACCCCTTCCAGCACGGCGCTGCGGATGAAGTTGACCGTCTCCACATAGCCCTTCACATAGGAGAGATCCTTGGTGAAGCAGGCGCCTCCCTCGACCATGCCGCCCCTAAACACCCGCTGGGTGATCTTGTAGGCATCGTGTTCGCTGGCCCCCTTCTCGACGAAGTGGCGGAACACCTCGATAAAATCGGCGCCGCGCTCCGCCATGTCGATGGCCATCACCCGATCCGAGATGCGCTTGGCCCTGTCCGGGAAGGAGCTGAAGGTGAGGGTCTCGATGAGCACGGCCAGCCCCTCCTGGCAGGCAGTGATGCGCGGCGAGCCGGCCCCCAGCCAGGTGGCATAGGATTGCTGGCGGCCGTTGAGGGTGGTGCCCACGTGCACCCAGCCCTCGTGCACCTCCAATACCTGCAAGTCCAGCTCGGAGAAGCGGGCGTGGGAGCTCAGCTTGATGTAATCCCCCCCGGCGGCGGCATCGGAGACGATGCCATCGCTCAGCTTGACCTGCACTGTGCCATCGCTGAAGTAGTTCGACAGCTTGCCCTGCAACCTGGCCACCGCCGCTTCCCCCTCGAACTCCTTGGGGTAGGGGCGCACCAGATGGCGGGCGCCGGGCAGGGAGAAGATGTCGCACAGACGGGCTCCCAGCTCCTTTAACGTCTTGCGATCCCCGCGCAGATGATCGCTCGCCGAGCCGTACAGCAACTGGCTGTAACGTTGGAAGTCCGGCTGCCCGCGCTGGCGCAGCATCTCGATGACCACCATGTACTGATCCACCGTCTCTTGCAGGATCCGGCCCAGATCATCCTGCAGCCCCAATTTTCTGCGGATCCTGTCCCTCAGCTCCTTGAGCTCCAGGTATTTGTTGCGGGGATCGAAATCGAGGGGGAGGGCCTGATAGAAGTCGGCATCGATGGCGGGCAACACTCGTCCGCCCTTGGCGAGAAACTCGGTCTGCAGATGGCGGGGCCATTTGATGGCATCCAGGATGCGAATGGGTTTTTGCAGGGCGAGCAGTTCATCCGAGAGGGATTTGAGGTGCAGGCGATACTTTTCTTGGATGGTCATCGGGCCTTCTGTGGAGGCGAGTACGGTACGAGAATGGCTGAGTATATGCATAGCGCTTGCCAAAAAGAAGCGAGACCGGGGGTGATCCCACCTGTGCGCTTTTGGTTGTCGGAAAATTGGTTTAGACTGCGCCCCTTGATCCTTATTGTGTTCGTGAAAATGATGAATATCCCCAGCTCTGAAATGATAATGCGTTGGCTGCAGCAGGCCCGGATCGAGCACTATGTGTGCGATCAGTGCCACGGCATCCACATGGTCTCCCTGCAGTCCGTCGAGGGCATCCAGGAGAGCCGGATCTTCGTGGAAGAGGAAGGGTTGCTGTTTTCATCCGAACTGGAGGTGCGCCCCTCATCCCTGCTGCCCCTGGTGGCCGAGCTGGGTCGTCTCAACATGCAATACCCGTCCCTCAAGGTGTTCCTCGACATCATAGATGACAACCTGCCGCGCCTCGTCGTGGGCCACACCGTCTTCACCAAGGCGGGTCTCTCCGTCGAGCAGTTCCTGCTGTTTGTCGAAAGCACCACGGCGGCGACCCATGAAGTGGTGTCCGAATGTGAACGCCTCGGCTTCCTTAATCTGCCGGAGATCCAGGTCGCACCGGAATCTGTGCACTGAGTTGCGCGTTTAATGTGCGAACGGTTCGCGGCAGCCAAAAAGCCGTTGACGCCGGCGGGGCTTTCCCCTAAATTACGCCCCGTTCCGGCGCAACAGTGCAGAACATCACGTGGAGATTGAACACGTTAAACGACAGTCGAAAATTTGGTGAGGTGTCCGAGTGGCTGAAGGAGCACGCCTGGAAAGTGTGTATACGGCAACGTATCGAGGGTTCGAATCCCTCCCTCACCGCCAAATTATAAAAAACCGACCTCAGGGTCGGTTTTTTGCATCTGGGCTACCGTGTTCCCTGATGCGTATAAAGGGAGGGTGAGAAGCCTCGCCGGGTTCGAGCAGAGCAGCTTGCTGCGATGAACGGCCGCAGGCCGCCCCGAAGGGGTGAGCCACGAAGTGGCGAATCATCCCTCCCTCACCGCCAAATAAAGTAAAAGGGCCTGTCGCAAGACAGGCCCTTTTACTTTATCCGGTGATGGCGCTCGGTTTGAACCCTGGTTCGACAAGGGGCAGGGCAGTCCGGGTCAATCCAGACCCGCCGCCAATATAAAAACCCGACCTTATGGTCGGGTTTTTGTCTTGTGGTGCCCGGTCATCTCTCACCCATGTCCCTTGAAGCAGGCTAGGCGGCATGCAGAGAGTGCGGGTCAGGCGAGATCGAAGCGATCCAGGTTCATCACCTTGGCCCAGGCCGCCACGAAGTCCTTCACGAACTTCTCCTTCCCGTCCGCACTGGCATAGACCTCCGCCAGGGCCCGCAACTGGGAGTTCGAGCCGAACACCAGATCGACGCGGGTGCCGGTCCACTTCACCTTGCCTGTCTTGCGATCACTCCCCTCGTAGATGCCCTTGGCTCCTGCTGCCGGTTTCCACTCCGTGCCCATGTCGAGCAGGTTGACGAAGAAGTCGTTGGAGAGGGTGCCGGGGGCAGAGGTAAAGACCCCGTGGCAGTTGCCGACATTGGTGCCGAGCACCCGCATGCCGCCCACCAGTACCGTCATCTCGGGGGCACTCAGGGTGAGCAACTGGGCCTTGTCGATCAGCATGGTCTCCGCGAAGGCGGCGCACTCGCCCCCGTAGTTGCGGAACCCGTCGGCGAGGGGCTCGAGCACGGCGAAGGAGTCCACATCGGTCTGGGCCTGGGAGGCATCCATGCGACCCGGCGTGAAGGGCACGGTCACTGTGACCCCCGCCAGTTTGGCCGCCTGTTCGACACCGACGCCGCCGGCCAGCACGATGAGATCGGCGAGGGATATCCGTTTGCCACCGGTGGCCGAGGTGTTGAACCCCTGCTGGATGCCTTCGAGGGTCTTGAGCACCTTGGCCAGCTGTGCCGGTTGGTTGACTGTCCAATCCTTTTGCGGGGCCAGGCGGATGCGGGCACCGTTGGCGCCGCCGCGCTTGTCAGAGCCGCGGAAGGTGGCTGCCGAGGCCCAGGCGGTGGATGCCAGCTCGGCGACGGTCAGGGAGGCCGCCAGGATCTTCTCCTTGAGGGCGGCCACGTCCTTGTCATCGACCAGGGGGTGATTGACGGCGGGGATGGGGTCCTGCCAGATCAGCTCTTCCTTGGGCACTTCCGGCCCCAGATAGCGTGCGATGGGGCCCATGTCCCTGTGGGTCAGCTTGTACCAGGCGCGGGCAAAGGCATCGGCGAAGGCCTGGGGATCCTCATAGAAGTGGCGGGAGATCTTGCCAAACTCGGGGTCAAAGCGCAGGGTCAGGTCGGTGGTCAGCATGGTCGGCTTGTGGAACTTGCCCGGGATATGCGCATCGGGAATGATCTCCGGTGCATCCTTGGCCACCCACTGCTTGGCGCCCGCCGGCGACTTGGTCAGCTCCCACTCGAAGTTGAACAGGTTCTCGAAGAAGTTGTTGCTCCACAGGGCCGGTGTCTTGGTCCAGGTCACTTCGAGGCCGCTCGAGACGGTATCCTTGCCGTGGCCGCTGCCGTAGTCGCTCATCCAGCCCAGACCCTGGGCTTCCAGGGGGGCGGCTTCCGGCTCGGGACCCTTGTGGGATTCGGGGGCGGCGCCGTGGGCCTTGCCGAAGGTGTGGCCACCGGCAATGAGGGCGACTGTCTCTTCGTCATTCATGGCCATACGGCCGAAGGTGGAGCGGATGTCCTTGGCCGCCTCCATGTAGTCACCGCTGGCATTGGGGCCTTCGGGGTTGACGTAGATGAGGCCCATGTGGGTAGCGCCAAAGGGGGCCGCGAGCTCGCGGTCGCCCTTGACCCGGTCGGGGTCGACCCCGAGCCAGGCGATCTCGTCACCCCAGTTGACGTCCTGATCCGGCTCCCACACATCCGGGCGGCCGCCACCAAATCCGAAGGTTCTAAAGCCCATGGACTCCAGCGCGACGTTGCCGGCGAGGATCAGCAGATCGGCCCAGGAGATCTTGTTGCCGTACTTCTGCTTGATGGGCCAGAGCAGGCGACGGGACTTGTCGATGTTGACGTTGTCGGGCCAGCTGTTGAGGGGAGCGAAGCGTTGCTGGCCGCGGCCACCGCCGCCACGGCCATCCGTGATGCGATAGGTGCCTGCGGCGTGCCAGGTCATGCGGATGAACTGGGGACCGTAGTGGCCGAAGTCCGCCGGCCACCACTCCTGGGAGTCTGTCATCAGCTTGACCAGGTCTTTCTTGAGTGCCTTGTAGTCGAGGCTGTTGAATGCCTCGGCATAGTTGAAATCGTTGTCCATGGGATCGGAGCTGGGGGAATGCTGGTGCAGCAGATCCAGCCGCAACTGATTCGGCCACCAATCAAGGTTGGTTCTGCCGACGCCGGCGGTGTGGTTGAAGGGGCATTTGCTTTCTTCACTCATCTCAGTCTCTCCTTGGAGGGCATCTACATTGCTGACACTTAGTATGGGAAGATTTCCACTGCGCTGTGTGGGGTCATGGCAGGGGATCTGTCTGTTGTTGTGCCGCTGGCTTTCAATTACTCCTTTTTTTTCAATATATTGCGTTATTGTGCAGTGAATGGATTACGAAAAGATGAATCACGACCATCTAGTTTAACAATCTATTTACGTTCTGCCCGACTTCCCCTCGCATCAGGCGCGGCGGCAACCTGTGGTGCGCTGCCTGGGCGTAAGTGGTTGCTCGCCCTTATGAGGGAAGCAGACAAGGCATTTGCCTAGTTTTTATCCATATCACGGTCATCGGCATGGAAGCTTGCGCTGCGTCATGGGAAGCAGGGATACATCGGGGCCGTGATGGCTCCGATCATGTCTGTGATCCAGCCAGGGGAGGGGGCAGCACCAGGCGGTGGCATTGACCGACCAGCACAGGGACAAGCGTGAGAGAGCAAGGGGGGAGGGGCAAAGCGCATAAAGAGGGAGCGGAGCGCTCGGGACAGGCGGCGAGGCTGGGGCGCAGGCACAAAAAAACCGGCGCAGGGCCGGTTTTGATGAGGGCATCAGATGCCCGGTTCATGGCAAGTCAGGCTTGCCCCTGTCGGCTTGATTCAGCGCGAACAGCTAATAATGGGGTGGCTGATGGGGCTCGAACCCACGACAACCGGAATCACAATCCGGGACTCTACCAACTGAGCTACAGCCACCACTGAAATCTGCCTTCGATGTCGCTCTTCGAGGGAAGAGTCACATCAATGGCGCGCCCTGCAGGATTCGAACCTGCGACCCACGGCTTAGAAGGCCGTTGCTCTATCCGACTGAGCTAAGGGCGCGTTGTATCAAGAAATCCGAAGGACTTCCCGATGAACCTGGTCGGTGATAAAGGATTCGAACCTTTGACCCTCTGGTCCCAAACCAGATGCGCTACCGGGCTGCGCTAATCACCGAAATCTCATCGTCCAGCATACCGGGGGCGGTACGACTGGGCAACGGGCGGGCATCATACCCAAGCGTCAAAGTCAGCGTCAACGACTTTTTCCGCCAGTAAATTCAAATGCCTACTTATTGCCCGCCAGGCGAGAGCCGCTAACACCCGCGCCAAAAAAATGCGACAATGCGCGGCAGTTGAACACATGGTGAGTGAAGAACGATGTCTGCCAAAATCATTGATGGAAAACAGGTTGCGCAAACGATTCGCAATCAGGTCGCCGAACAAGTCCAACAGCGGTTGGCTCTGGGCAAGCGGGCACCGGGTCTGGCGGTGATCCTGGTGGGGCTGGATCCGGCGTCCCAGGTCTATGTGGGCAGCAAGCGTCGTGCCTGTGAAGAGGTGGGGTTTGTCTCCCGCTCCTATGATCTCAGCGCCAATGCGACCCAGGAAGAGTTGCTGGCCCTGATCGACCGGCTCAATGAGGATGCGGAGGTGGACGGCATCCTGGTGCAGTTGCCCCTGCCGGCTCATTGCGACACCACCCAGGTGCTGGAGCGCATTCGTCCCGACAAGGACGTGGATGGTTTCCACCCCTACAACGTGGGCCGTCTGGCCCAGCGCATCCCGGCGTTGCGTCCCTGCACACCCAAGGGGATCATGACCCTGATCGAGGCGACCGGCGTCAAGACCCACGGTCTGCATGCTGTGGTGGTCGGTGCCTCCAACATCGTCGGTCGCCCGATGACGCTGGAGCTGCTGCTGGCGGGTTGCACCACCACCACCTGTCACCGCTTCACCCAGGATCTGGAGGCCCAGGTGCGCCGTGCCGATCTGCTGGTGGTGGCGGTGGGCAAGCCGAACTTCATTCCGGGGGAGTGGGTCAAGCCGGGGGCCCTGGTGATCGACGTGGGGATCAACCGCCTGGCCGATGGCTCTCTGGTGGGGGATGTGGAGTTTGAAACGGCGCGCAATCACGCCGCCTTCATCACCCCTGTGCCCGGTGGCGTGGGGCCCATGACGGTGGCCAGCCTGATGGAGAACACCCTGAGCGCCTGCCAGGATTATCACGACGCCTGAGTTAGGCCCCTTCCCGCACTAGGGAATGGATGAGAGAAAGGGAAGGCCTGGCCTTCCCTTTTTTATTGCGCGTGGCGCCGGTCGTGCATGGCGGCTTAGGGTCAGATCAGGGCCAGCGCCGCCGCCAGATCGGCGATGAGATCGTCGGCGTCTTCCACCCCGATGCTGAAGCGGATGAGATCGTCGTTCACACCAGCCGCGAGACGGCTCGCCTCGTCCATGGCGGCGTGGGTGGTGCTGGCCGGATGGCAGGCCAGGCTCTCGAGATCCCCTAGGCTCACCGCCTGTACGAACAGCTGCAGGTTGTCGAGCAGGGTGGCGCAGCGCGCAAAGCCCCCCTCCAACTCTATGCTCACCATGCCGCCAAAGCCGCTGGCGAAGGCGCCGAGGACGTCGTGGCCCGGGTGGCTGGCAAGGCCCGGGTAGATCACCTTCTTCACCGCCGGGTGGGCGGCGAGGAAGTCGGCCACCTTCTGGGCATTGTGCAGGTGGGCATCCATGCGCAGGGGCAGGGTCTTGACCCCGCGCTGCAGCAGGTAGGCCTCCTGCGGGCCTATGGGGGAGCCGATGTGCTTGAGGGCCACGGTGCGGATCGACTTCATCAGCGCGTGGGAGCCTGCCACCACCCCGGCGATGATGTCGCCGTGACCGCCCAGGTACTTGGTGCCGCTGTGCATCACCACGTCGATGCCGAGCTCCAGCGGGCGCAGCAGGTAGGGGGTGAGGAAGGTGTTGTCACACACTGTGATGGCGCCCACCTTGCGGGCCGCTTCCACCACCACCCGGGGATCCACCACCTTGAGGGTGGGGTTGGTCAGGGTCTCGAACAGGATCACCCTGGTGGCGGGGCTGATGTTGGCCAGCAGATCCTGATCGCTGTCGTAACCCGTGATGGTGATGCCGGCCCGGCTGAAGGTCTGTTTCAAGAACGCCTCGGTGCCGCCGTAGAGGGGGCCGACATAGGCCACTTCATCCCCGCTGCTGGCCAGGGCATAGAGGATGGCGCTCACCGCCGCCATGCCGCTCGCCACCACCAGCGCCTCGTCGGCGCCCTCGAGGGCCGCCAGTTTCAGCTCCAGCTCGGCTGTGGTGGGGTTGCCGAAGCGGCTGTAGATAAAGCCCGGGGCCTGGCCTGCGAAGCGCTCCTTGCCCGCCTGGGCATTGACGTAGCTGAAGGTGCTGCTCTGGTAGAGCGGGGTGGTGAGTGCGCCGGTCTGGGGGTCGATCCGCTGGCCGCTGTGCACGCTCATGGTCTTGAATTTCATCGTTTTGCTCCGTGGTTGCCAGGCTATGGCGTTGTTGTTCTGGTGTGAAAATCGGTGGACGGGGCCGCGCCGGCGCCCCTCTCCTGTGGTCGGGATGGCGGCTTGTCGCCCCCCCTTGATAGCATCAGGCCGGTATCGGCTCCTGCGCTCCCCTGTGTTGCCGAGCATAGTGGCGCGCCGCCACATCCGGGTGGGAGCGCAGCCTGCCCTTGAGCACGTTCTCCCCCACCTGATAGAAGAGGGGGTTGGCCGGGTCGCTCTCTGGCCCTTGCGCCTGCGCCGCCAGTTCGGGGGAGAGGGTGAGCAGCGGCACTGTGGCATCGAGTCTCGCCGCCATGAAGAAGGCGCAGGAGAGACGGGAGACCCCGGGGGGCGGGCTCTGCACCCGGTGCAGGGTCGCCTTGAGGTAGCCGTTGGAGGCAAGCTCCAGCAGCTCGCCTATGTTGACCACCAGGGCGCCGGGCAGGGGGGGCGCGGAAATCCAGCCGCTCGCCGTCTCTACTTCGAGGCCGGAGTGATCGTCCTGCATCACCAGGGTCAGGTAGCCGGGATCCTTGTGGGCGCCGACCCCCTGGCCGCAGCCCCCCGCTTCCCGTCCCGGGTAGTGAATGAGCTTCATGTGCTGATAGGGGGCGCCCTGGATGCTCTCATCGAACACCCCGGCCGGTTGCTCCAGCACCTCGGCAAAGGCGGCGAGCAGGGTGAGGGTGATGTCGCTCAGCCGCTCCTGCCACGCCAGCAGTTGTGTCTTCATCCCGGGCAGGGCAGCGGGCCACTGGTTGGGGCCTGTGAGCCGCTGCCAGGGGTGGCTGGCCTGCGCCAGGGGGAGGGCCTGCTCCTCGTTCATGATGTCGAACTGCTCCCGCCGGTCCGGCCGCTCCCGGGTGAGCTCGGCCCCCACCAGGTTGTAGCCACGAAAGTGGGGGGAGTGCACCATCTGCACCGTCAGCTTCTCCTGCAGGGGCAGGGCGAAGAAGCGGGCCGCCAGCGCCAGGGTTTCCCGTTGCTGCGCTTCGCTCAGACCATGGCCTGTCAGATAGAAGAAGCCGATGTCGCGGGCCGCCCGGCCAAGCTTGGCCAGCATCTGGCGGCGCTCCTCGGGGGCACCAGTGATCGCGGCATAGTCGATGATGGGCAGTGATGAATGTTCCATGTGCATCTCCTCAGGTGTCGGATGTCGGGTACAGCCCCGAGGATCCGCGACAAAGACGGCGGTGTGGCGAGTGGCAGGACTCGGGTCCGTGGCTCACGATGGCACCGTTTGGGTTTAAGGGGATGCTACTGTTCGGAGTTATAAGGTGGAAGCAACAAAATATTCTTAGTTATATACAAAAGTCGAAATAGGATTCGATCCCTTTGGGGAAATTTGTCGATTGCACGGAGAAAATGCGACCCAGCCGATCGCCTTGCCCATGAATCTGCCTGGGGCCAGGGAAGGCGCTGTGCCAGTGGGAGGCGAATGAACAAAGGGGAGGCATCAGCCCCCCCTTGGGTAGTGTGGCGCAGAGGTTAGAGGGTGAGCGCCCGCCCAGCGCGCCCAGATCACTCTCTTCAGTAACCCAGGGTGAAGCGCTGGCGCAGGTGGGCCGGTTGTTCCGCTTCGTTAAGCACGGCATCCGCCAGATCCCCGACTGTGATCCCGGCAGGCTTGTCGCCGTCAAAGAGCACCTGATCCCCCCCGAGACGGTAGCCGCCGCGCTTCTCGCCGGGTTCGAGGAACACCGGCGGGGAGACGAAGCGCCAGTCGAGGGTCGTTTCGCGGCGAAGGGCCGTGAGACCGTCGCGGGCCGCCAGGGCGCCTTGCTTCCACTCGGCCGGGAAGTCCGGGGTATCCACCAGCTGCACGCCGGGGGCTATCTCCAGGCTGCCGGCACCGCCGACCACCAGCAGCCAGCCGTGGGCTGCGTTGGCTGCCTCGACGATGGCGCTGGCCCCTTTGAGGTACTGGTCGTAGATGTCCGGGGCACTCCAGCCCGGGTTGTAGGCGCTGATCACCCTATCGTGCCCCTTGAGCACCTCGGCCAGCGCCTGCGGGTCCTGGGCATCTACCGCCACGGCGGTGACCTGCGGGTGGGCAGCGACTTTGCTGACATCGCGGACGATGGCGGTGACGTGATGGCCGCGGCTGACGGCCTCATTGAGGATGGCTGAACCGACAAAACCGCTGGCACCTATGAGGGCAATCTTCATGGATATCTCTCCTTCACTGTGGGAATGAGGCTATCCTACGCCCCCAGATGTGATTTAATAATCCTCTGTAAATTGCATTCACTTGTAAGCTGGATTTAATAATGGATCAGCTCAGACGTTACGCCATCTTCGCCGCCGTGGTGGAGGCGGGCACCATGACGGGGGCCGCCAAGGCCCTCGGCATGACCCCCTCCGCCGTCAGCCAGCACATCGGCCAGCTGGAGAGCCTGCTCGGCCTGCCTCTGCTCCATCGCTCCACCCGTCGCCTCAACCTGACGGAGGCGGGGGAGGTGGTGTGGCAGGGGTGCCAGGCCCTGCAACAGACCCTCAACCAGACCGAGCTGCGCCTCTCGGAAGTGCGCGACAGCCTGCTCGGGGAGGTGCGGATCACCGCCCCCGTGGGGATGGCGGGCCAGCCGCTGGCGCTGGCCTTGTCGCCCCTGTTGCAGGCCCACCCGGGCCTGTGCATCCAGATCATCGCCGACGACGAGAAGCGGGATCTCATTGCCGAGCGCATCGACGTGGCGCTGCGGGTCGGCTCCCTGCCGGACTCCACCCTGGTGGCCCGCAAGCTGGGCCAGACCCGGATGCTGCTGTGCGCCGCCCCCGCCTACCTGGCGCGCAAGGGGACGCCGCGCACCCCGGCAGATCTGGCCGCGCACGACTGGCTCTGCGGCGACATGCTGGGGAGCGGCTTGCTGCTCCTTGACGAGCGGGGGGGCGAGCACAGGGTGAGGTGCAAACCCAGGGTGCAATGCAACAACGTGCTGCCCCTGCGCCAGTTTGCCCTGGCGGGGCAGGGGATCTCCCTGCAACCCGAGGGGGAAGTTGCAGAGGATCTCGCCCAGGGCCGCCTGCTCGCCTTGCTGCCAGGCTTTCGGGTGCCGCCCATGGAGATCCACGCCATCACCCCCCAGCGGGAGATCCCGGAGAAGGTGCGCCGGGTGATCACCGCCCTGCGCAGCCATTTCGCCGAGCCCGGGGGGGCGGCGCGCCCCTTGTAGCACCGACCAAAAGCGGAGGGCAGCCCGTTGGCTGCCCTCTGTCTATTGCAATTATCCCGGCGCTACTTCATATAGAGGCCGCCGTTGATGGCCAGGGTCTCCCCCGTGATATAGGCCCCTGCTTCGCTGGCGAGGAAGGCCACGGCGGCGGCTATCTCCTCCGGCTTGGCGAGGCGGCGCATGGGAATGTCGGCCTTGATGCTGTCGAGGATGTCGGTGCGGATCGCCGCCACCATGGGGGTGGCGGTGTAGCCGGGGGCGATGGCGTTGACCGTGACCCCGAAGCGGGCCCCCTCCGCCGCCAGCGCCTTGGTGAAGCCCAGCATGCCCGCCTTGGCCGCCGAGTAGTTGACCTGACCGAACTGCCCCTTCTGGCCGTTGACCGAGGAGATGTTGATGATGCGGGCATCGCGTTGCTCGCACATGGCATCGAACAGCGGCTGGGTCACGTTGTAGAGGCTGCACAGGTTGGTGTGGATCACCTCGAACCACTGATCCGGCGCCATCCGATTGAAGGCCCCATCCCGGGTGATGCCGGCGTTGTTGACCAGCACGTCCACCCGGCCCTCCTCCTGCAGCAGGCGGCCCAGGGTCTCGCGGCACATGGCGGTGTCGGCCACATCCAGCGCCAGCAGCCGCACCCGATCCGGTTGATACCCCTGCTCCTGGTACCACTCCCGTGCAGCGGCGGCATTGACGCTGGAGTGGGTGGCGATGATGCGATACCCCTGGGCCAGCAAGGCGGTGGTGATGGCGGACCCTATGCCGCCCCGGGCTCCGGTGATCAAGGCAATCTTCTTCATCTTGGCTCTCCCTGCATGTCACGAGTTGAATGGTGCCCCTGGGGCAATTGACAACCTTGTCTGCTAACAATGTGGCAGGGAAAGGCGTCATTTTTGTGACAAGGGAACGTCTGGGGGCAAGGTGCTTGCGAGTGGGCGCCGGGCCGCACAAGGCTTGCCCCCGGCACGGCGGCCATGTTTAATGTGGCCACTTGGGCGAATGCGCCCCTTCGCCGGCACAGAGCCCGACCACAGCATGACAAGCTTCCCCGCTTTCCCAGACCCGGCGCCACAGACGCGCCCCCATTTCACCCGCATCGAGCGGGTGCTCGACTACATTCACACCCACCTGGATCAGCCCCTGTCGCTGGAGCAACTGGCCGAGCAGAGCTGCTGGTCGCGCTGGCAGTTGCAGCGGGTCTTCCTGCACGAGACCGGCCAGACGGTGGCCCACTATGTGCGCGAGCTGAAGCTGAGCCAGGCGGCGGAGGCGCTGCTCTCGAGCCGCCAGCGGGTGCTGGATCTGGCGCTGAACCACGGTTTTGGCTCGGAAGTCAGCTTCAGCCGGGCCTTCAAGCAGCACTTTGGCTGCTCCCCCCTGGCCTATCGCAAGCGGGGCCTGCGGCTGGGGCTGCGCACTCCCCTGGTGCGGGCCCCCATGCCCCTGGCCAGCCCTCCCAGGCTGGTGCAGGTGCGGAGTGGAGAGCCGGCCGGGTTCACCTGCACGGCGTCAGGGGAGATCCGGGGCCTCTTTGCGAAGGCGCCGGACTTTCAGCAGACGGTGCCCGCCATCTGGGGGGCCTGGCGCGAGGCGGGTGGGCGCCTGTCGTCCAGCGAGCTGCTGGGGGTGGTGGACGTCTCGGGGGCGGGGGAGCGGCTGCCTTACTGGGCCGGGGTGGCGGCAGAGGAGGAAGTGAGCCCGGCCCCGGGCTGGCAGGCCTTCGGGTTCCCTCCCAGGAGTATGCGGTGCTGGGTCACCTCGGCCCCATCAGCCAGCTGGGGCAGAGCCTCAACTGGTTTATCCTGCACTGGCTGCCCTCCTCCGGCTATCGCGGGCTGGATGGCTTCGAGCTGGAGCGCTATGCCCCGGGCTTTGACGGCCAGCAGCCCGATGCCTCCATGGAGTACTGGCTGCCCATAGCGCCCCGCTAGGCTCGGCAACGGGGCACTTCATAACTCCCGTATGACGCCAGATAACCAGCCCCGTCAGTCTGCCGGGTGAACCCGGTTCTTGCCCGCCTCCTTGGCCTGATAGAGTGCCCGATCGACCCTGGCTATCAGGTGCGCGGCCGATTCATGGCGCCACTGCCCCAGCCCCGCCGAGAAGGTCACCACCAGCCCGGCCTCTCGCCATTGACGCTGCAGGACCCGTTGGCGCCAGCGCTCCAGCAGGGCCAGTGCCTGGGCTTCGTCCTCCCCGGAGATCAGGATGGCCAGCTCCTCCCCGCCGTAGCGGTAGAGCCTGGCCAGGCCGTCGGCCACCGTCACCCCTTCCTGCGCCACGGCCTGGAGGACGCGGTCGCCCACCAGGTGCCCCAGCTGATCGTTGATGGCCTTGAAGTTGTCCAGATCTATCATGCCGAGGGAGAAGGGGCGGCCGTCGGCCAGATGGCTGGCCAGATCCTGATCGAAGCTGCGGCGATTGAAGAGGCCGGTCAGGGCATCCGTGTTGGAGGCGGCGACCGCCTCCTGCATCTGGTGATGGGCGCTCTGGATCTCCTGGCGCAGCAGCTCTCCGGGCTTGCTCATGTCGATGCGGCCGACGCGCATCAGGGCGATGATCTCGACGATCATCTTGTTGATGGCATGGCGCAGGGATCCCCAGCAGAGCAGGCAGATCAGCAGGCAACCCGCCACGGCGATCTGCAACTGATAGGATTCGCTGTGGCTGGCCTCCTTGAATTCGGCGTCGCTGACGGTGTAGATGGCGAACCAGTCCGGGTTGGAGAAGGCGTAGTAGTAGACATGGGTCTGGTGCTCGGCGTCATAGAGGTGGTCTGCCCCGTTGGTCATCTGCGCGATGAGCTGCGGCGCCAGCTGGCGGCGAAACAGGTTGCCCACATTGGAATGCAGCAGGGTGTCGCCGCTGCGGGAGATGAGATAGAACTCCCCCTTGAGGGGGGTCTTGAGCAGGCGCAGGGGATGGCTCATCTGCTCGAGATCGAGCTCCATGGCCAGGGTGCCGAGGGGAAAGCCCTCCTTGTCGACGATGGGCCGGGAGACGGAGACGGTCCGCTGCTGGTCGATTCTGCTGGCGTAGTGGTCCGTGTAGCTGACGAAGAGGGTGCGGGAGGCGGCAGATTTGAACCAGGGCCGCTCTCTGGCATCAAAGCCCGCCTCGATCGGCAGGTGGGGGACAGAGTTGAAGCGCCCCTGCTGATCGGCGACCAGGATGCTTTTCACATAGGGGGTGAGGGACAACGTTTGCATCAGGGTCATGCGAAGGGGGGCGTGCCCGTCGCCGAGAAAGGCCTGCAGGGCGGGCTTGTCGATGAAGCTGCCGGTCTCGTTGAGGACGTGCTCCAGCGGCTTGAATTGCAACGCGATGAACTGGGTCGCCATGTTGTGCACGAACATGGCGGCCACCTTGTGATACTTCACTTCGGCCGCACGCTGGATGCTGCAACTGACCCCCACCAGGGCGGTGAGCAGGGTCAGCACTATCACCGCGAAGGAGACGTGGAGCTGGGTGTGACAGTGCAGATCTTTATTGATGGTGTCATTCATTGGGGTGATCGTATAGCCTCGTATCGTCTCAAACAGGACTGATAAAAGGGGCCGCATACTATCGCCATCCCTGTCAGCAGGGCTTGACCCGGATCAAGGGTGTGGATGAAAAAGGAGCAACTGCTCTAAAGCGAAGGCCGGATGCGGGCGCTGATCCGGCCCGGTTCGGCTGGCAGGACAGGGGCCTTGAGGCCACCCCGGCGAAAGCGCGCCAGGTTACACCCTCTCCATTTGGCTTCCCCTGCACTCTGTTTCACTCGTCACGCAGTCAGATGGCGCTCTTCTTCCCCCTTTCTTTGTCACTGACCCGCCAACATGCCCCAAATTGTTAATTCCGCGGCAAATTAGAACAATAAAATGCAAATGATATTTGTTACTATTCACATGCAGTAGGCAGTCGAGGATCAGATGCAACTTGTTCACCCCCCATTGACCGTGGTCGCCGCGACCATCTCCACCCTGTTGGCAGGCTCTGTGCTGGCCGCCGCACCCGGCAGCCAGGACGCGGCGCTGGCCGACGAGACCCTGACCGTGCTGGGTCAGACCTATCGCAACACGGCGACCAAGACCCGGCTTGACCCCATAGAGACGCCCCAGGCGATCTCGGTCGTGGAGAGCGAGACTCTGGAACAGCGCGGCGTCAGCTCGGTGAGCGAGGCGCTGCGTTACGTGCCCGGGGTCAATACCGAGCTGCGGGGCGGGGCGGTCAACCGGCTGGACCTGTTCAACATCCGCGGCTTTGACAACTACCAGAACTTCTATGACGGCCTCTTGCTGCAATACAACGAGTGGAACCTGCAACCCCAGATAGATCCTGTGGCCATCGAGCAGCTGGAGGTGTTCAAGGGGCCGACCTCGGTGCTCTATGGCAGCATGCCCCCCGGCGGCATGGTCAACCTCATTGCCAAGCGTCCCCAGCGGGAAGCCAAGCATAACGTCAGCGTGACGACGGGGACGGGCACCCTCAAGGAGATGACCCTCGACAGCACAGGTGCCATCAACGAGCAGCTCGCCTATCGGGTGGTGGGGCTGGCCCGCCAGAAAGATGGCCAGGCAGTGACCTCCGAAGAGGAGCGCTACGTCTTTGCGCCCTCCCTGGACTGGCAGTTGAGCGACCGCACCCTGCTGAACCTCAACCTCTACTACCAGAAGGATCCGCAAGCCGGCATCTACACCACTGTGCCCGCCAGCGGCTCGGTCAAGAGCAACCCTCTGGGGCAGCTTGGCAGCGACACCTTCCTCGGCGACGAGAACTGGAACGAGTACAACCGGGATGTGACCCTGCTCGGCTACAAGCTGAGCCACGACTTCAACGCCAACTGGCAGGTGCTGCAAAATGCCCGCTACATGGATGCCTCTGCCTATCAGCGCAACACCTACAACGCGGCCCTGGCGGCGGACAACCGCACCCTGGCCCGCAACGCCTATCTCACCGATGAGGCGTCCCGCGGTTTTGTCATCGACAACCAGCTGGCGGGCAAGGTGCAGACCGGCGGTGCCCAGCACAACCTGCTGCTCGGGATCGACTACCAATATCTGGACGCGCGCATCCTCTATCAGGACACCCTCGACTACTCGGCGCCCGCCATCGACATCTTCAACCCGGACCACAACCAGATCCGGCCGGATGCCCTGACCTTCTCCTATGAGGATCGCAAGACCATTCGCCAGTCCCAGACCGGCGTCTATCTGCAGGATCAGGTGCGCCTCGACCGGCTGGTGGCCATAGGTGGCGCCCGCTACGACAGCTACCGGATGGACACCGACAGCCGCGGCCTCTACCTGGGGGCTGCCAGCCAGTCCCTGGCCCAGATCGATCAGGACAATCTCTCCTTCCGTCTCGGCGCCCTCTATGAGCTGGACTATGGCTTGTCACCCTATGTGAGCTATGCCGAGAGCTTCGAGCCGGTGCCGGGGGCGGACAAGAGCGGCAAGGCGTTCGATCCCGCTACCGGCCACCAGTGGGAGGGGGGGCTCAAGTTCCTCTCCGAGGACATGAGCAAGACGGCCACGATCTCGGCGTTCCACATCACCAAGGAGAACGCCCTGGTGACGGATCCTGACAACGTCTACGGGCCCAAGCTGCAGACCGGCGAAATCGTCTCCAGGGGGATAGAGCTGGAGGGGCGCACCGATCTCACCAGCCGGCTGGATCTGGCGCTGAGCTATACCCTTCAGGACATGGAGATCACCAAGGACACCACCGACTTGCAGGGCAAGACCCCGGTCTGGGTGCCCAGGCAGATGGCCTCCTTGTGGAGCAACTACCTGCCGGGCGGCAGCCTGGAGGGAATGCGGGTCGGCGCCGGCCTGCGCTACGTGGGGGAGGCCGAGATGGATGCCGCCAACACCGACACAGTGCCGGATTATCTGCTGATGGACATGTCCGCCTCCTATGATCTCGCCGCCCTCAGCGCGAGCATGAAGGGGGTGGGGGTCTCGCTTAGCGCCAGCAACCTGCTGAACAAGACCTACTACTCCTGCTACGACCAGAACAACTGCTGGTTCGGGGCTGAGCGCAATGTGGAGGCTCGACTCAAATACGCATTCTGACCTTGCGCCCCGGACCTGCGCCGGGGCACACCCTGCCTCGCGGCCCAGGCGCCCTGGCGGTGAACACCAAACATGCCCTGGCTCGTGGACTCGGCGCCCTGGCGGTGCACAGCCAGCATAGCCTGCTGGCGGATCACGACGCCCTGTTTGCGGCGGCGGCCGGGCTTATCCCCTCTCTCAAGGGGCGGCTGGCGGGGGAGAGCCCCGCTCTGCTGACGGCCCCCCCTCATGGTGCCCCGAACGAGGTGGCGGCTGCCCTGCATGGTCACTGGCAGCAGGCGCACCCGGAGGCGGGGGCGGCCTACTGGCTGACCCGCAGCTGGGGCATGCTCTGTTGGCAGTCCATCTACCTCGCCATGGTGGCCGTCTATCGGGTGGGAGCCGTGCCCGCCCTGGATCGCATGGGGCAGGGCTATCAGGAGGGGCTGGTGTCCGGCTTCAGCCTGCCGGCGGAGCCCATGATCAAGGGGGAGGTGAAGACCCTGATCAAGGCGGCGGGGGAACGGCTCCAGGCCCACTGGCAGGCATTGTTCGCGCTGCTTGGGGAGGCGCAGCGGCTGCGCCCCGGTTTCGTGCGCCCGCTCCTGGCGGACGATCTGCTGGCGGCCCTGGTGCGGGTGCCGGATTTCTTCGACGAGGTGAGCCCGGCGGTGGTCGAAGCCCATGCCCCGCTCTGGCTCGCCGCCTGCGGCCTGCCCGCCGGGCATCTGGCGGGTTGGCGTCCGGCCTCGCTCCCCCGGGATGAGGCTTTTCCTGGCTATGTGCGCCAGCGCTGCTGCCTGCACTACAGGCGAGGGGATGGGGAGCTTTGCGGCAACTGCCCGAGGCGGCAGGGGGCCGCCAGCTGCGGCGAGGGATCCTGAGGCGTTAGATAGCAGGTCCATGGAAAAGAGAGCGTGAACGCCGCCCCTGGGGCGGCGTTTTCATACCCTGTCATTGCTCGGCCATCTGGGTGCGAATGCGCTCGAACAGGCTCTGCAGGCAGGCTTGATCCTTGTCGGCGGCGCGCACTGCCCCATACATATGGCGGCGGATCCCGGTGCCCAGGGGACGCGCCTCGAGCAGGCCCTGGCGCACGAACTCCTCGCTGGCCCAGCGCGGCAGGGCGGCGACCCCGAGCCCGGCGGCGGCCATCTGCAGCATGACCGAGGTGTTGTCCACCGGCTTGCAGCGGGCGGGCTCCACCCCGGCGGGTTGCAGGAAGCGGCTGAACACGTCCATGCGGGCCCGCTCCACCGGGTAGACCAGCAGTACCTCGGGTCGCAGATCGTCCGGGGCTATCCGGCCCTGCTGACAGAGGGGGTGATCCGGCGCCATCACCAGGGTGAGATCGAAGGCGAACAGGGGCTCGAAGTGGAGATCCCCGCGCGCCTGCACGTCCGAGGTGAGCAGCAGGTCGAGCTGGCCGCCGAGCAGGGCGCTGATGGCATCGAAGCCGGGCACCGACTCCACCTCCAGGGCCACTCCGGGCCACTGGCGGCGAAAGCCCGGCAACAGCGGCAGCAGCCACTGGATGCAGCTGTGGCAATCCAGCGCCAGATGCAGCCTGCCCGCATCCCCGCTGTGCAGGGCCAGCAGCTGGCGCTCGGTCTGGGCCAGGGCGGGCAGCACCTGGCGGGCCAGGGCCAGCAGATGCTGGCCGGCCGCCGTCAGCACCAGGGGGCGGCTCTTGCGAAGAAACAGCTCCAGATTGAGGCGGGTCTCCAGCTCTTTCAACTGGTGGGAGAGGGCGGACTGGGTGAGGTTGAGGCTGAGGGCCGCCCCCGCCAGGGAGCCCTGTTCGGCCAGGGCACTGATGGTCTTCAGGTGCTTGAGATCGATGCCCGCGTTGGTGTTCTGATGGCTGGTCGACTGGTTGGGCACACCCATGGCACTGCTCCTTTGTGCGTCAGTTGAGGATTTCTTGAGAGCCAGTTGAAGAGGATTCAATAGCCAAGGTCACCTTATCTCGTCACTCTAGATGTGTAAACATCTGGATGGCTAAATCATCCAGTTTCCCATCAGATGAATGAGCATAAGGAATTGGACCTATGACACGAGCACACACCCTGGGCTTCCCCCGCATCGGCGCCAAGCGCGAGTTGAAATTTGCCCTGGAATCCTACTGGCGTGGCGAGACCACCCAGGCCGAGCTGGTCGCCGTGGGCAAGAGCCTGCGTGAGCGCCACTGGCAGGCGCAGCGCACCGCCGGGGTCAACCTGCTGCCGGTGGGCGACTTCGCCTGGTACGATCAGGTGCTCGGCACCAGCCTGCTGGTGGACGCCGTGCCTGCCCGTCACCGCCACGGCGACACCGATCTCGACACCCTGTTCCGGGTCGCCCGTGGCCGTGCGCCGACCGGTCCGGCCGCCGCCGCCGCCGAGATGACCAAGTGGTTCAACACCAACTACCACTACCTGGTGCCCGAGTTCAGCCGCGATCAGCGCTTCAAGCTGGGCTGGAGCCAGCTGTTTGACGAAGTCGAAGAGGCCAAGGCGCTGGGGCTGCCGGTCAAGGCGGTGCTGCTGGGCCCTGTCTCCTACCTCTGGCTCGGCAAGGAGAAAGAGAGCGGTTTCTCTCGTCTGGAACTGCTCGACCGCCTGCTTATCGTCTATCAGGAGATCCTGGCGAAGCTGGCCGCGCAAGGGGTGGAGTGGGTGCAAATCGACGAGCCTGCCCTGGCGCTGGACTTGCCGGACGAGTGGCGTCTGGCCTATCTCAATGCCTATGAGCGCCTGGCCGGCCCCTGCAAGTTGCTGCTCACCACCTATTTCGGCTCGGTCGCCCATCAGCGCGACATCATCACCAGCCTCAAGGTGGATGGCCTGCACCTGGATCTGGTGGCCGCCCCCGAGCAGCTGGAGACGCTCGTGCCGCATTTACCGGCCCAGTGGGTCCTCTCGGCTGGGGTCATCAACGGTCGCAACGTCTGGCGTGCCAACCTGGGCAAGCTGGCGCCGACCCTGAAAGCGCTGAAAGAGAAGCTTGGCGAGCGCCTCTGGGTCGCCTCCTCCTGCTCATTGCTGCACAGCCCGGTGGATTTGACCCTGGAGCACGAGCTGGATCCCCAGACCCGCAGCTGGTTCGCCTTCGCCCTGCAAAAGTGCTACGAGCTGGGGCTGCTGGCGGACTATCTCGACGGGGGCGATCTGGGCAAAATCGAGGCCTACAGCCAGCCTATCGTCGATCGGGAGTCCGACAGCCGGGTCCACAAGAAAGCGGTGCAGTCGCGGCTCGCCAGCCTCACCAACAGCGACTTCGATCGCCAGAGCGCCTACCCGGTGCGGGCCGAGGCGCAGCGCTCGGATCTCAAGCTGCCGCTGCTGCCCACCACCACCATAGGCTCCTTCCCGCAGACCTCCGACATTCGGGTGCTGCGCCAGGAATGGCGTGCCGGTCGCATCGACGATAGCGCCTACGAGGCGGGCATCCAGGCCCAGATCAAGGATGCGATTGAGCGCCAGGAAGCCATCGGGCTGGACGTGCTGGTGCACGGCGAAGCCGAGCGCAACGACATGGTGGAGTATTTCGGTGAGCTGCTGGACGGCTTTGCCATCACCCGCTTCGGCTGGGTACAGAGCTATGGCTCCCGCTGCGTCAAGCCGCCGGTGATCACCCGGGATATCGACAGACCCACCCCCATGACGCTCGAATGGACGAAGTTTGCCCAGAGCCTGACCGACAAGCCGGTCAAGGGGATGCTGACCGGGCCCGTGACCATACTCTGCTGGTCCTTCCCCCGCGAAGATGTGAGCCGCGAGCAGTCCGCCCTGCAGATTGGTCTCGCCATTCGTGACGAGGTGGCTGACTTGGAAGCCGCCGGCATCAAGATCATCCAGATCGACGAGCCGGCGATCCGCGAAGGGCTGCCCCTGCGCAAGCAGGATCACCAGGCCTATCTCGACTGGGCGGTGCGCGCCTTCCGCCTGAGCGCGAGCCCTGTGGTGAACAGCACCCAGATCCACACCCACATGTGCTACAGCGACTTCAACCTCATCATAGAGGCGGTGGCGGCGCTGGACGCGGATGTCATCACCATAGAGACGAGCCGCAGTCAGATGCAGCTGCTCGAAGCGTTCGAGCGCTTCAACTACCCCAACGAGATCGGCCCTGGGGTCTACGACATCCACTCCCCGAACGTGCCGAGCCAGGGCTGGATTGAGGACCTCATCCGCAAGGCGGCCAAGCAGATCCCGGCCGACAGGCTCTGGGTCAACCCGGATTGCGGCCTCAAGACCCGCGGCTGGGAAGAGACCGAGGCTGCCCTCAAGGTGATGGTCGATGCCACCAAGGCGCTGCGGGCCGAACTGGCCTGAGCAGCCCATCCAGCTAGCTCGGCAGACAAGGCAAGAGCACTGAGATAACGAGAGAGGGAAGGCGAAAGCCTTCCCTCTTTTTTGCATGATGATCTTAAGCCCCTCAGAGCCGCAGGGGAGGGCAGGTTGGCAGGCAGGGTGCCGGGCTTTGCGCCCGCTCCCACTCCCGCGCTTCGGCCAGCCAGCACAGGTCGAGGGGGATGGCATTGCGATCCCCGATCACCGGATTGAGGTGAGCCGCCCCCGGGCTCCGGAGGCCGCGATGACACTCGTGTTGGTACTGGACGGGGGAACTGGCTAGAATTGCGCATTTGAAATAAATGTTATCGTCTTCGGGAGCAGGATGCAATTCAGGGATTTTTTGCCGGTATCGACCAATACCAGCCTCAAAGAGAGTTGTTACGGCGCCCTTGGCGCCTTCGTCGGCTTGCTGGGCACCGCCTTGCTCTGCCAGTGGGGGCTGGGGCTAGAGGTGCACTGGCTGATCGCCCCCATGGGGGCCTCCGCCGTGCTGCTGTTTGCCGCCCCGGCGAGCCCCCTGGCCCAGCCCTGGTCCATCCTGGTGGGCAACGGGGTCTCGGCCCTGATGGGGGTACTGAGTGCCAGCCTGGTGCCGGACATGGCCCTTGCCTCGGCCCTGGCGGTGATGCTGGCCATCGCCGCCATGTTCCTTACCCGCAGCCTGCACCCGCCCGGCGGCGCCGTGGCCCTGACCGCCGTCATCGGCGGCGAGGGGATCCGGGCGCTGGGGGTCGGCTATGTGCTGCTGCCGGTGCTGCTCAACTCCCTGCTGTTGCTGAGCCTGGGGCTGCTCTACAACCGCGCCCTGGGGCGCCGTTATCCCAATGGCGGCAAGGTGGCGCCCAATCGTCACCAGACGGCGGATCCCCAGCCGAGCGCCCGGCTCGCCACCCAGGACATCGACTTTGCCCTGGACAAGCACGGGGAGCTGCTCGACATCAGCCGCCAGGATCTGCAGGAGCTGCTGCAGGAGGCCCAGTTGCACGCCCTGCGGGGGCGAGTGGGCACGGTGCGCTGCCAGGAGGTGATGTCGCGGGATCTGGTGGTCAGCTCCCCAGAGGCATCCGCCATGACGGCCTGGGAGCTGCTCTCTCGCCATCAGATCAAGGCGCTGCCGGTGGCGGACGAGGGGGGCCGATTGGCGGGCATCATCACCCTGCATGATCTGATGATCGACAGGGAGAGCCGCCAGCCCAGGGGGCGGGAGGCGCTCGAGCAATTGCGGGTGGCGGATCTGATGACCCGGGAGGTGCAGACGGCGCGGCGCTACCAGCCCCTCTACGATCTGGTGGAAGCCTTCTCCGACGGGGGCTTGCACCACATGCCGGTGGTGGAAGGGGAGCGGCTGGTGGGCATTATCACCCAGTCCGACATGGTGGCGGCGCTCTTCACCCTGGCCCTGCAACCCGGGCAGGGGGAGGAGTCGCCCCCCTGTGAGCAATAAGAGTGAGCCATAAGAAACGGGCCCCTCGGGGCCCGTGTCGTTCAGGGTTTGCGGTAGACGGTCTCCCCCATGAAGACCGTCTGCTCGACCTGGGTCTGGGCAATCTGCTCCGGCGTGCCGGCCTTGACCAAGGCGAACAGGTCCCGGTCCAGCACGATGAAGTCCGCCGACTTGCCCGCCTCGATGGAGCCGGTGATGTCGCCCTGACGCACCGCCCTGGCGCCGTTGATGGTGTAGGCGGCCAGCATCTCGGCCAGGGAAGTGCGCTGACTGGCCCGGAAGTCGTCGCCGCTGCCGGCCGCCTTCACGATGCCGGCGGCCATGTTCTCGAACGGACGCGGGTCCCGGCTGTCCACCGGGGCATCGCTGCCCGCCACCAGCACGGCGCCGGCCTGGCGTGAACTCTCGACCGGGTAGAGGGCGTCATGGAGATAACCCATGGGGTCGTAGATGGCCTCGCTCAGGGACTGTCCCACCCTGGTTGGCTGGATGAAGGGGCTGACCAGCATGTCGTAGGCAAGCTGGGGCGTGGTCCAGGCATAGGTGAAGGTGAGGTAGAGGCCTAGCTCGCCGAGGCGTTTCTGATCGTCCGGGTGCACCACCTGCAGGTGGGCCAGGGTGTGGGGGATGCCGCTGTTCCCGTTGCTGGCGCGGGCCGCCTCCAGGGCATCGAGGGCCACCCGGGTGCTGCGATCACCGATGCTGTGCATGTGGATGCCAAATCCAGCCCCATCCAGCGCCGTGACGTAACGCGCCAGATCCGCCTCCTTGTAGTTGACGATGCCGTTGCTGCCCGCATCCTCGCTGTCTGCAGTGATGCTCACCTCGCCGCTGTCGGGATCCAGGGCCAGATGGGGATGATGGTAGTTCCCCAGCATGCCGGCATTGGGCAGGAAGGGGGGACTGGTGAAGGGATCCCCCTCCAGCACGCCGTCGAGGAAGATCTTGACCGCATCGGCCTTGATGAGGGGGTTGCCGGCGAAGGCGTCGCGCACCTGGTTCGCCTTGGCCAGGTGCCCGTCGATGTCCAGCTTGCCGCTGTAGTCATCCTGGTTGAAGCAGGTGGCGGCGGTGACGCGCATGTGAAGCAGATCCTGGTCCTGCATCTTGAGCAGCCGCCCCCGGATGAAGTCGTTGGCGCAGGCATCCTGTACCCCAGTGATGCCGCGGGAGGCCATCAGTGTCGAGATGGCGGGGAGAATCTTGTCATACTGCGCCTGCGCCTGTTCACCCTCCGCGCTCAGCACCCCGGTGTCGGGGACCGCAATGGCGCTGCGGGCCGCGTCCCGGACCACGCCGGTTGCGAGATCCACATAGGGGATGAAGGCCTCGAACACGCCGCCCGGAGCCAGGGTGGTGGCATTGAAGCCGACCACATTGCCGTCTTCGTCCTGTGCCTGCGCCAGCGCCTGGGAGTTGTAGCCGCCGGCATGGCCGTCGACCCCGGCCAGCATCACGGGGTTGTTCGGCGCCGCCGCATCCAGGGCCGCCAGCAGGGTGGCATGGGTGGCGGTGGGGGTGTTGCCGTCATAGGGCGACCACTGGTTGACCACCAGCCACTCCCCGGGAGCCGGGGCGTAGCGGGGCAGGCACTCGCCGATCTTGGCCGCCAGCTGATCCAGGTTGACGCTCTGGCCGTCCAGATCGCACATGTCGAGCGCCACAGTGCCGAGCAGGTGGATGTGGTTGTCGTGCAGGCCCGGCAGCACCATCCTCCCTTGCAGATCCACCACCTGGGTCGCACTGTTTTTCAAGGCCTCGGCCCCTTCGCGAGTGCCCACGTAGGTGAACTTGCCCCCTTGCACCACCATGGCCTCGGCCTGGCTGCGTTGCCCATCCTGGGTGTGGATCTTGCCGTTGAGATAGAGGGTGTTGCCGGGGGGCGGTTCACTGCTGTCTTGCTGGCAGCCGAGCAGGCCGCTCACCAGCAGGGCGATGGCGCCCAGCCTGAGACGGGGGTGTTTGCTATCCATAGCGCGCTCTCCTTGGGTTAATTGCAGTTTTTACTGCAGATATGAGCACTTATGGTTATCGCAGCTATTCTGAAAAATGCCAGTGATTGCTGCACTTTTTTTGACTTGTGTTTACCTTGTCTCATCATGTAGTTATGACAACCAGTCGCCCCCTGGGGGCGGACACCGCATCGGGGGAAGAGAATGTCACAACACGTGCTGCCGGCCGAACTTTGCATGCGGCGCCAACCCAGGCAGCTGCGCAGCCAGGAGGTGGTGAGCCGCATCGAGCAGGCCACCCTGGCCCTGTTGCAGGAGCAGGGGTTTGCGGCCCTCAACACCAATGCCATCGCCGCCCGCGCCGGGGTGGGCATCAAGTCGCTCTACCATCTGTTTCCCAACAAGGAGGCCATCATCTGCCGGCTGGCCCTGGCCTGGCTTTCGGCGGTGTGCGAGGCGCAGGAGATCATCCGCGAGCAGGCCGACAGCTGGCCGCAGACCCTGCTGATGCTGGACGAGGCGCTGGAGGCGCTGGATGAGCGCTTCGTCGGGTACGGGGCGCTGTGGCAGGCGATGGATCTCATTCCTGCCCTGCACGGGGTCGAGCAGGAGCACGAGGGGCGACAGGTCACCTTCTGGTCCGAGCGGCTGCGCCACTTTGGCTGCCGCTGGCCCGAGCCCGAGCTCACCACCCTGGTGCGCTATTTCTACCGGACCGCGGACGTGGCCAAGCAGTGCACCAAGGGGCAGGGGGAGGCGGGGGCACAGCTGTGGCTGCTGCACAGACGCTGGAGCGAGCAGCTGATGATGGCGGCCATCGAAGAGCCGGATCCCGCCCGGGTCTGGCAGTCGATGCCGGGGCTGGCGCCGGGTGGCCCGGTCCCTGCGAAGGGGGGCGAATAAAGAGAGGGAGTGCCAGGCACTCCCTCTCTTGCATCTGGCATTGCGTCCTGGGGGCTAGCCGTAGCGGGCCAGGGTGAGCCCCTCGTCGCTGATGGCGGGGGCGCTGCCCGAGATGAGATCGGCCAGCAAGCGGCCCGATCCTGCCGCCATGGTCCAGCCCAGGGTGCCGTGGCCGGTGTTGAGCCAGAGCCCGGGGATGGGGCTTGGGCCCACCAGGGGCGTGCCGTCCGGGGTCATGGGGCGCAGCCCGGTCCAGAACTCGGCCCGGGGGAGGTCGCCCCCCTCGGGGAAGAGATCCCTCACCACCATGGCCAGGGTGTCGTGGCGTCTGGGGTTGAGCGCCAGATTGAAGCCGCTGAGCTCGGCCATTCCGCCGACCCTGATCCGCTCGTCGAAGCGGGTGATGGCCACCTTGTAGGTTTCGTCGAGCACTGTGCTGCACGGCGCCCCGGCGGCGTCTGTCATCGGCAGGGTGAGGGAGTAGCCCTTGACCGGGTAGACGGGGAGCTCTATCCCGAGTGGGCGCAGGAAGCCGGTGCCATAGCTGCCCAGGGCGCAGACGATGGCATCGGCCTGCCAGCGCCGCTCACCGGCACGGACCGCCACGGCGCGTCCCTGGGCGAGTTCAACCTCGTCGATGGGGCAGTCGAAGACGAACTCCACCCCGAGGCGCGCCGCCTCCGCCGCCAGGGCCTGGGTGAAGCGGAAGCAGTCCCCCGTCTCGTCCCCCGGCAGGCGCAGGCCCCCCACTATCTTGCCGCGTACCCGCGCCAGGGCGGGTTCCACCTCTTCACAGCCGCTGGCATCCAGCGCCTCATAGGGCACGCCGTACTCTTCCAGCACCTCGATGTCCCGCTTGCTGGCCTCACACTGGGCCGTGCTTCGAAACAGCTGCAGGGTGCCAAGCTGGCGGCCTTCGTAATCCAGCGCCAGCTCGTCGCGCAGCAACTTCATGCAGTCCCGGCTGTATTCGGCCAGACGCACCATGCGCCCCTTGTTGGTGGCATAGGCCGCCGGGGTGCAGTTGGCGAACATCTTCAGCATCCAGCGCAGCTGGAAGGGATCCGAGGTGGGGCGAACCGTGAAGGGGGCGTGCTTTTGCAGCAGCCATTTGGCCGCCTTGAGCGGGATGCCCGGGGCCGCCCAGGGGGAGGCATAGCCGGGGGAGATCTGACCCGCATTGGCATGGCTGGTCTCCAGCGCCCCCCCGCCGCGCCGCTCCAGCAGGGTCACCTGATGGCCCGCCTTGGCCAGATACCAGGCGCTGGCCACCCCTATCACCCCACCCCCCAATACGACTATCTTCATCACGTCATCCTTGCCATTGAACATACCAGATTGAATCCTTCGGCAACCCGGATCCAGCCGACCGGGGTTACGAGCTGGGCATCACGTTATCATCGGCAGCGGGATCAGCAAATCCGCTTGCTTGAAAATGTGATTTATCACTGTGTTAACATTTATCGCCAGTGTTTCATCATCTCTTTTCATGTCTTGCTGATGTTTGCTGCTGGGAATGGAAGGGGCGATCCTTGCCATCGGCGCAAGGGCCAGGGGAGGGGCAGGAGCCAGGAGGTCGGCCACAAAAAACCGCAGGCGAGCGGCCTGCGGTCCGGGGAGATCCGCTTATTGCGCCGAGAAGAGCTTAGGGCGCGGGGTGGACTGGGCGGTCAGGGTCATGCGGCCCGAGGTTTCCAGCCAGGTTCTGATCTTCTTGGCATCGGCCACCCGCTCATCCGTGGTGTTGGCGTGAAGCAGCACCATGACCACGGGTTCATTGTTGACCCGGGTGTCCATCACCAGGCAGCGACCCGCCTCGCGGATGTAGCCGGTCTTGGAGACCATGATGGGCCAGCTCCCTTCCCGCACCAGGCGGTTGGAGTTGTGGTACTGCATCTGGCGTTTGCCGTTGCGCACCAGTCTGTGCTCTGTGGTGGAGTACTGGCGGATCAGCGGGTAGCTGGAGGCGCTGGCCACCAGCTTGGCGAGATCGTGGGCGCTGGAGACATTGCGGGGGTTGAGCCCGGTACTGTCGGCGAAATGGGTGCTCCACATGCCGAGCATGCGGGCCTTGGCGTTCATCGCCTCGATAAAGGCGCGGCGGCCGCCGGGGTAGTGTCTCGCCAGGGCCGAGGCGGCCCGGTTTTCCGACGACATCAGGGCGATGTGCAGCATGTCGGCGCGACTGAGGCGGGAGCCTATAGCCAGGCGGGAGCCGGTGCCCTTGATCCTGTCCACATCGTCCATGGTGACGGTGAGCATTTCGTTGAGGCGCTGGTTGCCATCCAGCACCACCAGCGCCGTCATCAGCTTGGTGATGGAGGCGATCGCCATCACCCGGTTGGCGTTGCGTTCAGCCAGGATCTCCCCGGTTCTGGGATTGGCAACCACGAAGGCATCGGATCCCAGGGCGAGATTGGTGCGTGGTGCCATCAGGCTGTTGGTGGAGGAGGAGGTCGCAGAAAACGGGTTGGCATGGGCGCTTTCCATGCTGGCGGGAAGGAGGAAGGCGCCGAGCAGCAGGGGAAGAAAAGGACGAAGGTTCATGGTTTGGCTCTACTACGACTGACAGGGACATTTGGCTAAGTTATATGACGGTAATTGACGCTTCACAACGTCTGACGGCCCGATATTTCCATTTTATGGGATGGCTCACCTTGAAATAGCCGAATTCACGGCTATGGCGCCCTCTCACGGGATTCATAATGAGCCACACCTGGCGCGTACATTGGCCGGGTTCTGCCCATCATGGGGCGCACTATATGCCCTTTCTGGCCCATCATTGCTACTCTTTTTGCGCCTTCCGGGGCGGCATCGGGTCGAACGCACCATTAATCCTCTTTGTGAAGGTGAAGAGGGGCGCCGGCAGGGGCTGCGAGGGAGCGGTCAGCCGACCCGGATCAGCGCAGCGCCACCCTCATCAGCGGCGAGGGGCGGCGCGCCACAAAATGGTGCCAGACATGGTCATAGAGCGCCTGCTGCCCGGGAAAGCTCACCAGCGCCTTGGCCTCGGTGAGCGAACACCAGCGATACTCGGTGTGCTCGTCGTTGAGAGTGACCGCTTGATTGGGCGGGCAATAGACCACAAATACCGGCACTACCTCCACCGTATTTGAAGCGCTTTCGTAAAATTGTTCCAGATAATGGGCTGTGTATAACTCGCAAACCGTGATACCCGTCTCCTCGCCAAACTCGCGCACTATGGTCTGCCAGCCGGTTTCACCCGCCTCGACCGTGCCCGCCACATGACATCAGAAGCTGCCCTTGACCCGTTTCATCACCAGCAGTTTTGTTTCGCCATCGACAGTGGAAAGGGCAACGCCGGAGACGGCCTTGCAACGAATGGGGATCATGGGAGAGGCTCCAAAAATAGGTTCAATAGACGCCTATTGTTCGGCTGTCTACGGGAGGTTGGCAAGTGATTTCCCCGTCGGCGGCGCCTGTGCGGGCCAAGCGTGACAGGGGCGGTCAGCCCTCATCACGCGTGCTGTCAGCCCCCCATGATACGGGCGGTCTGGATGGCCTCAATCAGCGCGGCCCGGTTGATGCGAGGGCGCTCGCTGTCGAGCAGCTGCTGCCACAGGGCTATCGCCTGGGAGTAGCGACCGTGCAGGAAGTGATCGGAGGCGAGCAGCATCAGGGCGCTCACTTCCCCCTTGTCCTGCTTGAGGGCACTGCCCAGCAGGCGCTTGGCCTCGGGGGTGAGCCGCTGACCCGCCTGATAGTAGAGCACTGTGGCTTGCGCGGCCTGGGTCGCCGCGCTGGCGCCCCCTTCCAGCAGGGCCAGACGCTGGTAGGCGAGCAGGGCGTTGTCGTACTCGTCCCGATAGAGATACAACTGGCCGAGCTCGGCCCAGGCCTCTAGATCTTCGGGGTTGCGTTGCAGCTGCTGGTGCAGGGCGCCGAGCGCCTTGTCCTGCAGATCCCGCGGGCTCAACCCCGCTAGGGGATCGGGGCGGGATTGATAGGCCTGCCACGCCTGGTAGCGGCCGCTGGCGGCATAAATGCCGGCCACAACGTCTAGCGCCACTATCCCGAGCAGCAGCAGGGCGCGCGCGTGCCGCCCGCTGCGGCCGGGGGCCTGGGTCAGCCGCTCGCGCAGGGCCAGCTCGGCGACAGGCGTGGCATGGGCAAGGTGGGCGGCGGCCAGCTCCCGATAGAGGGGATCATGGGGAGGGAGGCCAGCCTGCTCCCTTGCCATGATGAGGCGATTCAATGCGCTGCGGGGATCTCTCTCACGCAGATTGACCCTGTCATCGGGCGGAGTGGCCTGCTCCCCTCTGGTCTTCAGGCGGCGACGAAGGAGCCTCAGCGCCAGCCCCAGCAGCAGCAGGGGCCCTCCCCACAGCAGTACCGTGCTGCCCTTGAAGGGGGGATCGTAGCGCACGAAATCGCCGAAGCGCTCCGTCATGCGGGCGATCACCTGCTCATCGCTCTGCCCTTCGTCCACCCAGCGGTAGACCTCGAGGCGCAGATCCCGGGCTATGGGGGAGTTGGACTCCACCAGGTTCTGGTTCTGGCACTGGGGGCAGCGCAGGGCGCGGGCGAGATCCTGGGCCCGGTCTTGCAACTCGGGGTGCTGGAACTGATAGGTGTCGACTCCGCTGGCCAGGGTCCCGAGGCTCAATGCCAGCAAGAGCGGCGCGATCAGGGCGTGGCCGAGACGGCTCATGGTTTACTCTCCCGTACTTGCTCCAGGCGAGGGGTTTTGCTGTGAGCCTCTGCAAGCAGGGGCGCAAACTGGTGCTGCCAGACCTCCTTGGTGAGCTCCCCCGTGTGGCGGCTAAGCAGGGTGCCATCGGCGGCAAAGAGATAGGTCTCCGGCGTGCCGTAGACGCCGAGCTCCATTGCCAGCTTGCCGTCGGGGTCGGCCAGCACGGTGCGATAAGGGTTGCCCGCCTGCGCGAGCCAGGCGCGGGCGGCATCCCCCTTGTCCCGGTAGTTGAGGCCGTAGAGGGGCACGGCGCTTGCCAGCTCGGTGAGCAGCGGATGCTCGGCGCGGCAGCTCGGGCACCAGCTGGCCCAGACGTTAAGCACAAAGGGCTCCCCCTTGAGGTTGGCGGTATGGATAAGGCCCCCATCCAGCAGGTTGTCACTCTGCCAGGGGGGCAGGGTACGCCCCAGGGTCGCCTCGTCTTGGCGGTAAGGATCCTTGCCAAGGCCGAGCCAGAGCAGGGTGCCGAGGCCCAGGGTGATGATCAGGGGGAGGAAGAGACGCAGGCGCGGGCTCATGGTGCCTCCTGTTCGCGCAGGGACTGCGGGATCCTGGCTGGATGGGATGCCAGCAAGGGCTTGCGCCCCAGCAAACGCAGGGCGCCACCCGCCATCATCAACAGGCCACCGAGCCAGATCCAGCGCACCAGCGGTTTATGGTGCAGCCGCATGGCATAGGCCTCCGGCCCCATCTTCTCTCCCAGCACCACGTAGAGATCCCCAAAGAGCCCCCAGGCAATGCCGGGCTCGTTCATGTTCATGGTGCGCACGCTGTAATGGCGTCGCTCCGGGGCCAGCCTTGCCACCTCTTTACCGTCCTTATACGCGCTAAGAGTGATGCGCTCGGCGGTGTAGTTGGGGCCGAGCAGGGGCTCGCTCCCCTCGTAACGAAATTCATAGGCGCCGAGGCGGTAGGGGCGCTCAGCAGAGAGCACAGTACCCCCCTCCTGGCTGTGGTGACTCACCTGCGCGATGCCGAGGGCGCAGACCGCCACCCCGAGGTGGGCCAGCAGGCTCCCCAGCCGGCTGGCGCTCAGGTCGCGAGTCTTGAATGAGACATTGAGCAGCAGGCTCGCGATTAGCCAGAGGCTCGCCATATTGGCGAGGATGCCGCTCCAGCCCATGGATCCCTGTTCGCGATAGCCGAGGCTGAGCAGGCCGCTCCCCAGCAGGCCGAGCAGGGGCGGCAGCAGCGTCCCGAGGGGGGAGACCCTGGCAAGGCGCTGCCAGCGAAGGCGCGGGATCTGGGTCATGAGTGCCATCAGCGCCAGCGCCAGCGGTACGAAAACAGCGTTGAAGTAGGGGGCGCCCACCGAGAGCGACCCCAGATGGAGCGACTGGAACACCATGGGGTAGAAGGTGCCGAGCAGCACGCAGGCGCAGGCCACACAGAGCAGCAGTATGGCAGCGCCGAGCAACCCCTCTTTCGACAGCAAACCGAAGCGGGCATAGGGGGCGCGAATGTCCGCTCGCAGGGCAAACAGGGTGAGTGCCGTGGTCAATAGCAGCCCGAGCAGCAGCAAGAGGGTGAGACCGCGATTGGGATCCACCGCGAAGGCGTGCACCGAGGTGAGCACCCCGGAGCGCACCACGAAGGTGCCGAGCAGGCTCAAGGCAAAGGTGAAGATGGAGAGCAACAGCACGCCGTGGCCGTAGGCGCCGCGCTTCTCGCACACCACCAGAGCGTGCAGCAGGGCGGTGCCGAGCAGCCAGGGCAGCAGGGAGGCGTTTTCCACCGGATCCCAGAACCACCAGCCGCCCCAGCCGAGCTCGTAATAGGCCCACCAGGAGCCCAGCACTATGCCGGCGGTGAGAAAGACCCAGGAGCCAAGCGCCCAGGGGCGGCTCCAGTGGGCCAGGGCGCCATCGAGCCGGCCCGAGTGCAGCGCCGCCATGGCGAAGGCGAAGTTGACCGCAAAGCCGACATAGCCGAGATAGAGCAGGGGCGGGTGGATGATGAGGCCGATGTCCTGCAGCATGGGGTTGAGATCGCGCCCCTCCAGCGGCCCCGGAAACTGGCGGTCAAAGGGGCTGGAGAAGAGCAGGGTATAGAGGGCAAAGAGCCCGACGATCAGCCCCATGATGGCCAGTACCCGGGTTGTGATCAACGGATCGACCCGCTTGGAGCAGAGGGCGACCAGCGCCCCCCACAGCCCCAGCGCAAAGACGAAGAAGAGCATGGAGCCCTCGTGGCCGCCCCACACGGCTGCCAGCTTGAAGCCCAGGGGCAGGGCGCTGTTGGCATGCTGGGCCACATAGGTGAGGGTAAAGTCATCGAGGCCAAAACAGCCGGCGAGCAGCAGCAGGGCGGCCCCCAGCAGTATGGCATTGCTCAGCGCCAGCGGCGTGACGCAGCGCAGCAGCGCGGGGGAGGCGAGCCGCAAGCCCAGCCAGGGCAGGGTGCCCTGCAACAGGGAGAGCGCCGCTGCCAGCAGCAGTGAGAGATAGCCGAGCTCCGCCAGCACACAACCTCCGGTTCAATCTTTGATCTCATTCATGTCATGACACACACGCCGCGTCGTCTCCCTTTGGCGGAGAACATTGCCAAGCAACGGGTGTGGCATCACCAGAAATTCATTGGGCCAGCAACAAGCCAGCGCCAGTCACCCGAGGGCGGCTGGCGCTGGTGTTCATACCTTTAAACCACCGTCATCTGGCCGGCATACGAGGATGACGCAGCATCAGACAGCAGCATATCCATCAGGGTCATGCTGCAAGCCGACATCGTATGGTCGCTTTTGTTACAAATCATGCACTTCCCCTCATACCACCGTCATCTGGCCGGCATAGAGCACGAAGTAGCGCAGCAGCAGGATCCCCACCAGGGTCAGACAGCAGACCAGCACCAGATGGCTGTTGCGCTCCCGCAGCGGCGCCGGGGCCAGCAGGGTCAGCAACTGGGGCAGCAGCATGCCGATGCCCACCACCCCGAGCCAGAACACCTGGGCCCAGAAGCCGCCGCCGATGGCGGCCCACATGGCCACCTCTTTTTGGCCGCCACCGAAGTAGAGCCCGGTAAAGAAGCAGACCAGCAGCAGCACCTCCACCGCCAGCACCGGCCGCTCGAAGCGGTGGACAAAGCTCACCCCCTGGCTGTGATGGTTCTCCTTGAACAGGGTGACCGCCAGCAAGATGGTGGAGGCGATGCCGGAGCTGACGCCGGAGACGAGGAACAGCACCGGCAGCACAGGGTTGTTCAACAGCGGATAGGTCTTGAGCGCCGAGAGCAGAAAGCCGGTGTAGGCCCCCAGCAGCACGGCGAGCAGCAGCAAGAGCGGTGCCAGCAGGCGCTCGAAACGAGCCAGCAAGCCTATCAGCCCATCCACAAAGGCGAACTTCTCTTTCAGCAACCGGCTACGCAGGGTCTCGATCTCGGCCCGAAACACCACCCCTAGCCAGGCGAACAGCACCGCCATGTAGACCTGGAACAGCATGACCCCCATGGACATCACGGAGTCGAACTGGTAGTGGAACATCAGCTTCCAGAAGGTCCAGGGGCGGGCCAGATGGAAGATAAGGATCAGTAACCCCAGAACTACGCTCACCGGCGCCAGCAGGGCGGTCGCCTTGATGATGCCGCTCTCGCTGCCGGCCCCCTGGCGGCGCAGCAGCACCGAGAGGGTGGTGGCCCCGGCGGAGATGCCGAGCAGAAAGAGATAGATAGCGATGGGCCAGTCCCACACCAGCGAGGGGAAGTGAAAGGCGTCATGCCACATGATCCATTCCTCCTTCTGTTACTGCGGTAGATGGCGATCGGACAAATTCCCAGACAAGGGAGGGGAAGTGAAATGCCGCTTGCATGGTCATGACGTTATCTCCCCTTTGGGCACGCGGTACATCTTGGGCGAGGTGCCGAGTACCTGCTTGTAGCGATAGGTGGTCTCCTTCACCAGCCGTTTGGCGATGGGGCTGTCCGGGTCATCCAGATTGCCGAACACCAGCGCTTTGGTGGGGCAGGAGGCCACGCAGGCTGGCTCCTTGCCCGCCGCCAGGTTGGTCTTGCGGCAAAAGTCGCACTTATCGGCAACCTTGGTCACAGGGTTGATAAAGCGCACCTGATAGGGGCAGGCGGCCAGACAGTACATGCAGCCGACGCACAAGTCCGGGTTGACGTCGACGATGCCATCCTCCTTGCGGATATGGGAGGCACCGGTGGGGCAGACGTGCACGCAGGGGGCGTTGTCGCAGTGCTGGCAGGACTTGCGAAAGAAGTGGTACTCGGCATCTGGGAAGGTGCCGATGGGGCCGGAGCGGATGATCTCGAGGCGCGAGACTCCTTCCGGTACCTTGTTCACCTCCCGGCAGGCATCCATGCAGGCGGTGCAGCCGATGCAGGCCGTCTCGTCATGGAGCATGCCGTAGCGCACTCCGTCTATGGTCTGGCTGTGGGCGAGGCTGGCAGCGCCGGCGCGCACCGGCCCCGTCATCATGATGAGGGCCCCCGCGCCCATCCCCGCCATGAAGTCACGACGAGAGCAGCTCATGGTGCCTCCTTGCCCGCATTGACCTGCAGGCCGACCGCCTTGGCTTGATGCTGCTTGCTGTGGCAGTCGACGCAGAGCTTGATGCGGGACTTCTCCGGAATAGCCACCATGGGCTCCCTGGCCGGGTGCAGCTGGTGGCAGCTGGTGCAGCTGAGCTTGGTGGCGTGCACGTCGTGGGCCCAGAGCGCCTCGCGCAGGGGCCCCGGCTCGTGACAGCTCATGCAGACCCCGTTCTGCTCGGCGATGGGGTAGGTCCCGGTGCTCAGCTTGTTGTTGAAGCTGTCGCTAAAGCGCATCACATCCTTGACCCCTTCCCGGTGTTTGGGGGAGGGCTGGCCGTGGCAGTTGGTGCAGGTCACCGGTGCCAGGTTGTTGGGGTTGGTCGCCTGGCCATGCTTGCCGTGCATCCCCTCGCTCTGCTCCTTGTGGCAGTCGGTGCAGGCCTTGTCGGGGCTGCGCAAGAACGCCACGTCATGTGTCGCGGGCAGGGCCGCAGGGGCGCTCGTCGCCTCGGCGGCCTGGCCCTGCAGGCTGGTCAGCAGCATGGCTGCCATCAGCATCAGTCGTAAGAAATCCATCGTTAAATCACCCATAGGAAGCCTCCATCCATTGCGAGCCCGGCCTAGCCGGGCTCGCAGGCGCCATTACTGTGCCAGCCGTCCGGCCGCTTTGGCCTCGGCATCCCAGGCGGGGACTGTGGTCTTGAGGAACTGGGCCTTGTCGGCATTCATCTGCTTCATGTCCATGCCAAGGGCGGCCTGGGCCTTCTCCTTGCTGGAGATGTCGGGAATGGCGATCTCGTTGCTGATCCCCTTGGCGGCCAGCAGGCGTGCCAGCCTGGTGCGGGCGTCGGCGGCCTTGTCCAGGGCGGTTCCCAGCATGCGCAGCGCCACTTCCGGGGCGTGCATCTGCACCCCGTGGGAGGCGATGGAGAAGTCCCAGCGCCATTGGGCGTGACGGATGTCCTGCAGAATGTCCTTCATCTCGGCTTCGGTGGCACCGGCATCCCAGGCGGCCTTGGCCTCGAAGTGGGCGTGCACCAGTTGCTTCTCGACTCTGAGCTTGAGATCGTGAACCGCATCCTTGCGCTGCTTGACCACCCCTTGCAGCATCTCCTTGCTCTGGGTGTGGCAGTTGCGGCAGGTCTGGTCGAAGCGATCGAAGGGGTTGCCCACCTTGTGATCCGTGTAGACCTTGCCCTGCTCGTTCTGCACCTTGGGCATGTGGCAGTCGACGCAGGCGACGTTGTTCTGGCCGTGAATGCCGGCGCGCCAGGTCTCGTACTCGGGGTGCTGGGCTTTGAGCATGGGGGTCCTGGAGAGGGCATGGGTCCAGTCGGCAAAGCCGATTTCGTCGTAATACTGCTCCATCTGCTCTACCGTGGTGCCCTTGTCCCAGGGGAATTTCACCGCCTTGGTGGGGCCATTGAAGTAGTACTCCACGTGGCACTGGCCGCACACCTGAGACTGTTGATCGAAACGCCCCTGCTCCTTGAACGGCTTGCCGATGGCGGTCATGGCGCGATCGGCATAGGGACGGGAGAGGTGCAGGGCAGGCTTGCCCTCCTTGAACTCTTTCGAGGCGGTGTCGTGGCAGTCGGCGCAGCCGATGGTGTTGACGATCTCGGGGCCGCCTTTTGCCCACATCCCCTTGAAGTAGCCATCCTCACCCTTCTCGTCGATGACGCGGGCCACATCCGGGCCTTTGCAGCTCCAGCAGGCCATGGGCAGCGGACCGTCTTCGGCGGTCTTGGGGGCGCCGGTACGCAGGGTTTCCCGTACGTCGGTCAGCGCATAGAAGTGGCCGCGCGGCTTGTTGTAATCCTTGGAGAAGGGGTAGCCGGCCCAGAGCACCACCATCTGCGGATCTTCCGCCAGGGCGTCGGTGCGCTCGCGGCTCTCGCTGGTGTCTTTCCAACTGCTGAACTGATCGGCGTGATCCTTGGCGAACAGCTCGCTGCGCGCCTCTATCTTGCCCTCGGGGGAGGCCTCGTCTGCCTGCGCCAGCATGCTGGTGCCCAGCAGGGCCGTCAGCAGCAGGGCGGCCAGACCCGGCCGAAATGGCTTGTTATGTGAACCCACGGTCATCACTCCCAGATAAAATGTCCATGCCGAGCCTGACCGTTCCATCTTGGTGCGTGGACATCTGTGCCCATGGTTATGGGCATGGCAGGCCGATTAATTGTTATGACTGCATATAAAATGTTTTTTATGCATTTGCTCGGGGGAATAATACCAAATGGGTAAAATGGATAATCATTTATCCCTGTGGGAGTTGCGCTAGATCAATTGGCATGGGGGGCTAATGCAAAAAGTGAGATCCAGGTTGAATTATTGAGCCCAATCTGGTGGTTATCCCCATCACCTCTCCATGGTGATCTGCTGCGGCTGGCCGGCGCCTCGGGGAAGCAGGGGCGTGCCAAAGGGTGTAAGGGCGGGGGGATGGCCTCTTTGGCCAGAGTTATCGCCAAGTAAAAGTGAATATTTATTCTTTATTCCTGCTGGGGACGGACGACTCGCCTTCCCCTGGTGAAATAGTGGGGAAGCCTGGCCGGGGGCGGGCAGGTCAGGAGTTGTCGTATGGATGGGTACCAGGAGAGCCATGTTTTTCATCTGGGGCGTGAAAAAGGGTGTCTATCCCGAGATATCCCGTGAATGGCAGCACTTTATTGAATTTAATAGGAAGGTTTACGGCATTTACTTTCGATATTTTCGAAAATGGCGAAGGGATCTGGGTCGGCAGAGGCGGTAAAATAGCCGCCTGTCACGGTGACGTCCTGTACCCTTGTGGGTCTGGGCTGTCTGTGTTTACCCGTTGGAGGATGTATGGCTGAGCTGCGAATAGAGAAACCGACTCTTGTTACCCAGGTGGAGGGCACCGTGCTGGTGATGGATGCCGATGGCTCCTTGCACCGCGCCACTCTGGGGATGCAGCTGCTGCCGGGCATGCGCCTGCTCACCGAAGGGGACGGGCGCTTCGAACTGGCCGATCCCGCGAAGACCCCGGACGCCGACCAGCCCGAGCTGGCGCAGGCAGAACCGAACGTGGCCATGGATCCCGAGCTGGCCAGCCTGCAGGAGGCCATCCGTCAGGGGGCCGACCCGACCGAGCTGTTTGAGGAGACCGCGGCCGGTAACGCAGCAGCCGCCACGGGTGGCGGTGTGGTCGGCTCCAGTGCCGGCGGCTTCGTGGTGGTGGATCTCAACAGCGAATATACCCTGGCGGAGTCCGGCTTTGACACCGACCATCAGGGCGCCCAGCCAGGGGACGAGCTGCTCTATTCGGAAGATCAGGATCTCCTGGCGGCCATCACCATCACCGAGCCCCAGACCGACGACAACATCATCAACGCCGACGAGGCGGCCGGCGTCATCATTCGCGGCTTTGTCGAGGACGTCGAGGTGGGCCAGACGGTGACCGTCACCCTGATCGATCAGGATGGTAATCGCCTGACCACCACCACAGTGGTGCTGCCGGGCTTCGTCTGGGAGGCAAACTTCGGCGACGTCACCGGCAAGCTGGTGGACGGCCCGCTCACCATAGTGGCCGATACCCAGGATGCGGCCGGCAACCGGGCCAGCGACACCGGTCAGACCCTGCTCGACACCATCACTACCATCACGCTGGATCTCACCGACGAGAGCGACACCGGCGCCAGCCAGGTGGACGATCTGACCCGCGACACCACGCCGCTGCTGCAAGGGAAGGGAGAGCCCGGTGCTACCGTCACCCTGAGCCTCGGCGGCAATGTGCTGACCGTACTCACCGTGGATGGCAACGGCAACTGGCAATACCAGATCCCAACTACCCTGGCCGATGGTGCCTATGATTTTCGCGTCGATTCTGTGGACATCGCCGGCAACCGGGCCAGCGACACCCTGACCGTCACCGTCGACACCCGTGCTGGCATCGACATCGACGATCTCGACACCCAGAGCCTGCTGGGCCAGGGCAATGTCACCCTGAGCGGCAGCACCACAGAGGTGGAAGCTGGCCAGCGCGTCACCATCACCCTCATCGGCCAGAACGGCCAGACCCTCTATAGCGGCAGCGCCCTGGTGGAGAGCGACGGCCGCTGGCAGCTCAATGGCCTGGATCTCTCCGGCATTCAAGGCCCCTTCGAGGTACGCGCCGAGGTGACGGATCTGGCGGGGAACCGGGTGATCGACGGCGCCCCCCTCATCGGCCAGAGCGATACCCTGACCCTGTCCGAGGCGGATCTGGCCAAGGGCCCGGTGAGCGCCACCGGCTCCCTGCACACGGGGGCGGGTCTGGATGGCAACCTGCAGGTGAGTTTCGGTGCCGATCAGAGCGCCCTAGAGCAGCTCGGCCTCACCAGCCAGGGCGCGGCCCTCGGCTACCAGATCAGCGGCCAGACCCTGACCGCGAGCGCGGGGGGCGTCACCGTCTTCACCCTGACCCTGGCCAATGACGGCAGCTACCGCATCGTCTGGAACCAGAGTCTGGATCACGGCCAGGACAGCCAGAGCCTGCCGTTCTCCCTCGAATACCGCGACAGCGACGGGGATCTGGTGAGTGCCAATCTCACCGTCAAGCTGGTGGACAGCACGCCGCCGGACTTCACCATAGCCCCCATTTCGCTCACGGAAGACGGCTTCACCCAGCAGGGCGCCGTGGTGGGCCAGAGCGAGTTCGTGGTGGGCCATCAGGCCGATCCCCTGCTGGCGGACTCCCTTGCCTTTGCCGATCAGGCCGCGACGCTCACTCGTCTGAACGGCAGCGGGCTCAGCAGCGACGGCCATGTGCTCAGCTTCGAGTTCGGCAGCGATCGCCTGCTCACCGGCTTTTACATCGATGATCAGGGCAGTCGCATTGACGTGATCAAGGCCGAGCTGGACGCCAGCCAGTCTGGCAGCGACATCGACGGCAAGGTGACCGTTTCCCTCAATGGGCCTCTGGATCACCAGGGCAGCGACAACCTGTCCCTGGGGCTTACCGTCTCGGCCAAGGAGATCGACGGTGACGAGACCCGCACCGATCTGGTGGTCTCCATCAACGACGGCGTGGACCCGAGCCTTGGCATCGACAGCGGCATCAGCCTGCAAGAAGGGGGCGCCAGCCACTCCCTGGATGGTCAGCTGCCGGTCAATGTGGGGAGCGATCGCCTGGTGTCCCTCAATTTCGAGGGGAACCAGCCTGCCCTGGATGGTCTCACCAGCGGCGGCAAGCCGACCAGCTATCAGGTCAATGGCAACCAGATCACCCTGCTGGATGCGGGGGGCAAGACGGTGCTGACCGTGACCCTGGATCTGGATGGAAAGTACCATGTGAAGCTTGATGGCGTGCTGGATCAACCTGTGGGCACCAACAGCGTCAACCTGGGGCTGCAGGTGCAGGGCACCGATTTTGACGGGGACAAGAGCAATCTCGGCACCCTCAATATCCAGATCACCGACGGCGCCTTGCCCCAGGTCGACCCCGTTTCCCTCACCCTGACGGAAGACAGCGACTGGAGCGCCGGTCAGACCCTGACCGGGGATCTCGATATCACCGCTGGCAGCGATCCCCTTGCCAGCATCAGCTTCGATGCCAGCCAGCCGGGCCTGCAGGGACTCACCAGCGGTGGCCAACCCGTTGTCATCAGCATCAGCGGCAACAGCATCAGCGGCGCGGTCAACGGCCAGAATGTGTTTACCCTGACGCTGGATCAGAAAGGTCACTACGTCTTTACCCTGAACCAGCCGCTGGATCAGGGCAGTGCCGACAGCCTGCTGAAGGCGGGCTTTACCCTGACCGATTCCGATGGAGACAAAGTCTCCTCCACCCTGAGCGTCACCATCGGTGACGGGGCCAACCCGGTGATCAGCGCCGTGACCGGCACCGCCATGATCGAGGCCAACCAAGGGGCCAAGGATGTGGTCAGCCACATGAGCTTCACCGTGAGTCACGGCTCCGATGCCTTGGCCCCCGACAGCCTCAAGTTCGATATCAACGCCATCCAGCAGAGCCTGGATGGCAAATACAGCAGCCACGGCAGCCCGGTGACCTTCACCCTGGATGCCAATGGGGATCTGGTGGGTACCAGTGCGGATGGCCGCGAGGTACTGCGCGCCGAGCTTGATCTGGTGGACAACAATGGCAACTGGAGCGTCAGCGCCAAGGTTGTCTTGAGCGCCGAGCTGGATCACCAGGGCAGTGAGTCTTTGGATTTGCCGCTCACCGTGACCCTGACCGACAAGGACGGGGACAGGGTCTCCACCGACTTGCCGCTCACCATCAAGGATGGCAATGCGCCCGGCTTTGTGGCGGGCAGCGGGGTGAGCCTGGATGAAGGCAACCTCGATGGCAACACTCCCCTGACCGGCACCGGTCACTTTACCGTGGACGCGGGCTCGGATCGGGTGAGCGAGGTCTCCTTTGCGAATGTGAACGAGCAACCGGCCCTGACCGCCCTGGGCCAGAGCGTGAAATACGAACTGGTGGACGGCGATGCCGGCATCCCGGGCAACCAGATCCTCAAGGGCTATGTGGAAGTGAACGGGGTGCGGGTCGAGGTGTTGCAGGTCGAGATCAGCGGCAAGCTCGACAACGCCGCCAGCAATGGCTTCGACTACAAGGTGACCCTGTTCGAGGGGGTACACCAGGCCAATGGCAGCAGCACCGAGCTGCCGTTCAAGGTCAATGTCGTCGACAGCGACAAAGGGGCGGGCAACAACGACACCACCTCGGGCACCCTCAACATCAGCATCGCGGAAGGGGACAAGCCGACCCTCAGCCTCACCGGGGTGACCCTGACCGAGGGGCGCTTCGAGGGGGCCGCGAGCAACCAGATCGCGGACGACCAGCAGGCCACCGGCACCCTGACCATCAAGGCGGATTCGGATCCCGTGGTGGACGTGCGCCTGACTCTCTCCGGCCAGGTATTGGATGCGAGCGGCAAGGCCATCACCCACAACGGCGAGACCCTGATCTGGCAGGAGGTGCCGGGCAGCAACGGCCACAGCTTCCAGGGGATGACCGCGAGCGGCACCCTGGTGTTGACTGTCACCCTGCCGAGTGTGCCGGGCAGCATAGCGGCCCACAGCTCGGCGACCCTGGATTACCAGATCACCGTGCACACCAACCTGGATCACGGCGCCGACGACAAGCTCAGCCTGACCCTGCCGGTGCAGGTGACCGACAGCGACGGCTCGGTGATCACCGGCAACACCACGGCAGTGATCGCCGATGCAGCCGATCCGAACCTCGGCATCGACAGCGGCATCAGCCTGCAGGAAGGGGGCGCCAGCCACTCCCTGGATGGCCAGCTGCCGGTCAATGTGGGCAGCGATCGCCTGGTATCCCTCAATTTCGAGGCAAACCAGCCCGCCCTGGATGGTCTCACCAGCGGCGGCAAGCCGACCAGCTATCAGGTCAATGGCAACCAGATCACCCTGCTGGATGCAAGCGGCAAGACGGTGCTGACCGTGACCCTGGATCTGGATGGAAAGTACCATGTGAAGCTTGATGGCGTGCTGGATCAACCTGTGGGCACCAACAGCGTCAACCTGGGGCTGCAGGTGCAGGGCACCGATTTTGACGGGGACAAGAGCAATCTCGGCACCCTCAATATCCAGATCACCGACGGCGCCTTGCCCCAGGTCGACCCCGTTTCCCTCACCCTGACGGAAGACAGCGACTGGAGCGCCGGTCAGACCCTGACCGGGGATCTCGATATCACCGCTGGCAGCGATCCCCTTGCCAGCATCAGCTTCGATGCCAGCCAGCCGGGCCTGCAGGGACTCACCAGCGGTGGCCAACCCGTTGTCATCAGCATCAGCGGCAACAGCATCAGCGGCGCGGTCAACGGCCAGAATGTGTTTACCCTGACGCTGGATCAGAAAGGTCACTACGTCTTTACCCTGAACCAGCCGCTGGATCAGGGCAGTGCCGACAGCCTGCTGAAGGCGGGCTTTACCCTGACCGATTCCGATGGAGACAAAGTCTCCTCCACCCTGAGCGTCACCATCGGTGACGGGGCCAACCCGGTGATCAGCGCCGTGACCGGCACCGCCATGATCGAGGCCAACCAAGGGGCCAAGGATGTGGTCAGCCACATGAGCTTCACCGTGAGTCACGGCTCCGATGCCTTGGCCCCCGACAGCCTCAAGTTCGATATCAACGCCATCCAGCAGAGCCTGGATGGCAAATACAGCAGCCACGGCAGCCCGGTGACCTTCACCCTGGATGCCAATGGGGATCTGGTGGGTACCAGTGCGGATGGCCGCGAGGTACTGCGCGCCGAGCTGGATCTGGTGGACAACAACGGCAACTGGAGCGTCACGGCCAAGGTTGTCTTGAGCGGTGAGCTGGATCACCAGGGTAGCGAATCCCTCGACTTACCGCTGACCGTGACCCTGACCGACAAGGACGGGGACAGGGTCTCCACCGACTTGCCGCTCACCATCAAGGATGGCAATGCGCCCGGCTTTGTGGCGGGCAGCGGGGTGAACCTGGATGAGGGCAACCTCGATGGCAACACTCCCCTGACCGGCACCGGCCACTTCACCGTGGACGCGGGCTCGGATCGGGTCAGCGAGGTCTCCTTTGCGGATGTGAACGAGCAGCCGGCCCTGAGCGCCCTGGGCCAGAGCGTGAAATACGAACTGGTGGACGGCGATGCCGGCATCCCGGGCAACCAGATCCTCAAGGGCTATGTGGAAGTCAACGGCGTGCGGGTCGAGGTGTTGCAGGTCGAGATCAGCGGCAAGCTCGACAACGCCGCCAGCAATGGCTTCGACTACAAGGTGACCCTGTTCGAGGGGGTACACCAGGCCAATGGCAGCAGCACCGAGCTGCCATTCAAGGTCAATGTCGTCGACAGCGACAAAGGGGCGGGCAACAACGACACCACCTCGGGCACCCTCAACATCAGCATCGCGGAAGGGGACAAGCCGACCCTCAGCCTCACCGGGGTGACCCTGACCGAGGGGCGCTTCGAGGGGGCCGCGAGCAACCAGATCGCGGACGACCAGCAGGCCACCGGCACCCTGACCATCAAGGCGGATTCGGATCCCGTGGTGGACGTGCGCCTGACTCTCTCCGGCCAGGTATTGGATGCGAGCGGCAAGGTCATCACCCACAACGGCGAGACCCTGATCTGGCAGGAGGTGCCGGGCAGCAACGGCCACAGCTTCCAGGGGGTCACCGCGAGCGGCACCCTGGTGTTGACTGTCACCCTGCCGAGCGTGCCGGGCAGCATAGCGGCCCACAGCTCGGCGACTCTGGATTACCAGATCACCGTGCACACCAACCTGGATCACGGCGCCGACGACAGGCTGAACCTGACCCTGCCGGTGCAGGTGACCGACAGCGACGGCTCGGTGATCACCGGCAATACCACGGCAGTGATCACCGATGCAGCCGATCCGGTGATCACCTCCATCGGGAGCGTCACCGTCAAGGAGTCGGATCTCAATGGTGGCAGTGGTCAGCACGTCGGCACCAGCCCGTCCGGGACGGGGGAGATCGCCGTCGGCCAGGTGACGATCGCCGCCGGGAGCGACCGGGTTGCCGCCCTGCAACTGGATGTGGCCCGCTTCAATGCCTTGAACACGCTCAGCTCAGGGGGCAAGGCCGTGACCCTCAGCGCCGACAGCCAGCAGGGTGTCTACCTTGGCAAGGACAGCGGGGGCAAGCTCATCTTCAAGCTGACCCTGGATGTCTCCGGCCGCTATACCTTCGAACTGACCGGCAACCTGGATCACAGTGTCCAGGGCAAGGATCTGCTGGATATCCAGCTGCCGTTGCAGGCCCTGGACAGCGATGGGGATCTCAGCGCCGAGGTGATAGGCCACGTCAGCGTGCAGGACGATGTGCCGGTGGCCGTCGATGCCAGCAAGTCCCTGGATCAGGGGACGAAAGTGAGCGGCGATCTGCTGGCCACCGCCAATGAAGGTGCTGACGATGCCGTGATCAGGTCGGTCACCATCAATGGCACCCCGCACCCCATCGCCGCCAAGGGCGACACCACCATTACGGTCACAGACAGCACTGGGCAGACCATAGGCACCCTGGTGATCAACGCCGAGGGGAAATACAGCTTCACCGCCCGGGCGGATATAGATCACAGCAACAACACCCTGGTGCAGAAGGTCGACTTCCACCTGGTGGATGGGGATGGGGATACCGATGACGGGGTCCTGACCCTGACCATCAGGGACGAGGCGGGCAAGCTCAGCGTCAGCGCCGTCACCGGTGCCGAGGATGCGGGGGCCAGTGACCCCACTCATGGCATTCCCATCACCATGAATCTGGACATAGGCGACTACGATCGGGGCGAGTTCGTCGAGAAATTGCTTATCCAGGCGCCGGCCAATGCCCAGGGCACCTTCTATTACAACGGAGTGGCGCTCACGACGGTGACTCAGGGTGGCAAGACCTGGTATCAGGTGCCGCCAGCGGCGATGCAAGCCGTTGTCGGTACCAACGACAAGTTCGAACTCAAGGGCGTGACCTTTGTGCCCGATCACGACTACTCGAGCTACAACGATGGCGGCAAGCCGCTGCGCTTCCCGGTGCAGCTGCAGGTTGGCGTCACCGAGGGGAGCAAACCCCCGGTGCTGACCGGCAACCTGGATATCACTGTGCAGGGCATTGCCGACAAGCCGCTCTGGGATGGGGCAAGCACCCACCAGCACTACAGCATCAACGAGGATGGCAGTGGTGTAGCCCTCAATGTGCAGGCCAACCTGACGGACACCGATGGCTCCGAGACGTTGAGCTACCAGATCAAGTGGGCGTCCGGCGAGGGCAGCCTGACCCTTAACGGCAAGGTGCTCACACCCGATGCAAACGGCCTGGTGACCGTCTCAGCGGGGGAGATCAACAAGGTCACCGTGGTGCCCGGCAAGGACTACAGCGGCGACATCAAGCTCGTTGTGACCCCGGTCAGCACGGAGAAAACCCCCGTGGTCACCGGCCAGGAGACGGCCCTCGGCGATCCCATCGAACTGGTGATCAACGTCAACCCGCAGGCGGATGACGCCAAGCTGACGGTGCGCGACATCCAGGGCAAGGAAGACAACCTGCTGGATCTTGGCAGCAAGATAGTGCTCGCCCATCTGGGGGATACCACGGACGGTTCCGAGCAGATGTTCGTGCGCATCAGCGGCTTACCCGCCGGTGCCACCCTCTGGCTCGGCGGCGTGGCGGTCACCCCGGATGCGAACGGTTATTACGAGGTGCCCTATGCCCGCATCGGCGAGCTCAAGCTGGAGCCGCCGAAGGACAGCAACGTCGACTTCGATCTCGGCATCCAGGGGGTGGTGAAAGACACCGCCACCCTGACCGATGCCAACGGCCAGACCCATACAGTGGTCAGCGAGAAGGTGACCGGCAGCCAGAGCCTGCATGTGGATCTGGTGGGGGTGGTGGATGAGCCTCACTTCAATCTGGACAGCACCGACTGGAGCCAGGATGGCAAGGGCTATGTCACCACCATAGGGGAAGATGGCAAGGCACCGCTGGACTTCAAACTGGCGTCGGGAGAGACGACGGGTGATGGTTCCGAAACCCTCAACCTGGTGCTGGAAGGCTTGCCGGAAGGAGCCAAGGTGTTCGATGGTAACGGCAAGGAGCTGACCCTGACCTTCGCCGGGCTCGACACCCAGGGCAAGCCGACCTATCAGGTCGACGTCTCGAGTCTGGGCAACCTGCAGATCCAGCCGCCCCCCAACAGCACCGCCGACATCCACCTCATCGGCCACGTGGTGGTGACCGAAAACGACGGGGATCACAAGAGCTTCGATGTGCCGCTCACCATCAAGGTGGAGCCGGTGATCGACGCCGGTGACTATGCCAAGAGCAGCCATGGTCTGGAGGATCAGTTCACCGTCCTCGACTGGCAGCCGGACCTGACCGACGGTGCCGAAAAGGTGACTCACCTCAGTCTCTCCGGCATAGAGCCAGGTTACGAGATCTGGATCCGCGCAGGTGGGGTTGAGACCCAGCTCACCGTGAACGGCGGTGCGGTGGCGTTGAGTGACGCGGATCTGAAGAGCCTGCTCGGCGGCGGTCAGCTGCTGGTGAAGGGGCCGGAGGACAGCGACAGGGACACCACTATCCAGAGCCATGTCACCGTGACTCAGAAGGATGTGGATTCCAATGTTGTAGTCAGCAAAGAGGTCAATGGTCAGCTGCATGTGGATATCCAGGCCGTGGTCGAACCCGATGGCAATCTGGTACAGATTGGCGGCGCACTGGAGAGCCCGGACGGGCACGATATCCCGCTCAATGGCGTCTTCGTGTTCGAAGATCTGGATCCCAGCAGCATCGAGACCATCGACTATCTGGTGATCAGCGATCTGCCGCCCGGCTTCGTGGTGGTGGGTGGGATCAACGATGGCCAGGGCAACTGGACAGTGCCGAACAGCGCCCTCGGGAGCTTCTCCCTGCGCTCGCCGGATGACTACAAGGGCACAGTCACCTTCAAGGTCAGCGCCAGGGTGATCGATCTTGGCGACAACAACGAGGGGGATGTGAGCGTCCCGGCTTATCGGGAGCTCACCGTCAGTGCCGAGTTCAAAGACGCGACCCACTCGGGCCAGGTGGCCGCCGATGTCGATTTTGACAACAGCGCCCCCATCACAGGGGTGGAGGATCACGGTGTCAACTTCGGCAGCCAGCTCAAGAGCATGGTGACCCTGGGCACGGCGGACATCGGGGATGACGAGCTCAGCATCGTCATCACGGGTCTGCCGTCGGGCGTCAACGTGCAGGGGCTCACCTTCGACTTCGTCAACGGCGAGTACTTGATCAAGCTGCCAAATGGTCTCGGCGATCTCGACCGTCTGACCCTGACCCTGCCGGAAGACTATTCCGGTGACGGCCTGCGTTTCAACGTGCGTCTGGTCAATACCGACACGGTGAGCGGTGATATCAAGCAGGTGGAGAAGGACGTCACCCTCTCCATCACCCCCGAGGTGGACACCAAGGGCGGCGCCGATGGTCTGCCCGAGCTGACGCTGCAGGTCAAAGATGTGAACGGTCAGCCCAGCAACCTGGAAGACACCGAGATCCACCTCGATCTCTCGGTCAAGCTCGCGGACATCAGCCCCTCGGTGGCCAATGGCGGCCTGGAGACGGTGGAGAAGGTCACTGTGACCGTCGATGCCCAGTACGGTCATTTCCTTGATGCCAACAAAAATCCCGTCCAGTCCCTGGTGGTGGATGCCAACGGCCTCAAGGATCTGGTGTTCGTGCCCAAGCAGCACTTCAGCGGTCAGGTCCCCCTGGAGATCAAGGTGGACATTCTGGACACCGCCACCACGGGGACGGATCGCGGCAGCTGGAGCGGCAATGCCAGCTTCGAGGTGCTGCCGGTCAACGATCCGGCCCAGCTTACGGTGAAGGATGTGAGCGGCAACGAGGATGGCAGCGTCAACCTCGGCGGACTAGGCGCGACCCTGATCGACAATGATGGCTCCGAGCAGATAGTGGCGCTGCAGATCAAGGGCGTGCCGGACGGCTTCACCCTGTCTGCCCCGGCGGTCAACAACGGCGGCGGTGTCTGGCAGGTGCCGGTGGGCACAGATTTCTCCAAGCTGACCCTGATCCCGCCGGCAGACTTCAGCGGCAGCGTGGAGCTCACCCTGAGCGCCTTCACCCTGGACAAGGGGCTGACCCTGCCTCTCGAGACCAAGGGCAGCTTCACCGTCACCGTCAACCCGGTGGGGGATCCCATCATCGCCGACATTCAAGACAAGGCGAGCGGCACCGAGGGGGATGTGATCACCCTGAACCTGGGGCTGGAGACCAAGGACACCCAGGCCACCGGCGGCAGCGCCAGCAATATCCATGAGAATGGCCCGGAGCAGGTGCGAGTCACCATCGAAGGGGTACCCGATGGCGCCGAAATTCGCCTGCCAAACGGGGTCAATGGCACTGTGGTGGATCTTGGTGGCGGTGTCTGGCAGGTCACCACGGATGGCACCAAGCTGGGTGCCGTGGAGCTGGTGACCAAGGATGCCAATGGCACCCTGGATCTCAAGGTGACGGCCCAGAGCCTGGACAACGGCGCCCTCGGCCCAGAGGTCAACGGCACCATCCAGGTGGAGGTGAGCCCGGTCAACGACGCCCCCATCAACGTGCTGCCAGCGGATCCCCAGGTGGCGCAGGAGGACAAGCCCTTCGTCATCCATGGTCTGCAGGTGAAGGATGTGGACGCGGGCAGCGGCACCATGGAGGTGCGTCTGTCGGTGGAGCACGGCACCCTCAACCTGCCGGCAGGGAGCGGCGTGACCGTGACCGGCAACGGCACCGGATCTCTGGTGCTGACCGGCACCCTGGCGGATCTCAACGCCTTGCTCTCCGGTGGTGTGACCTATCAGGGCAATCCGGACTATCACGGCAGTGACAACCTGACCATGGTCACCAATGACAATGGCAACACCGGCAGCGGCGGTGCCCTGAGTGACACCGACGTGTTGCCCATCGAGGTGCAGCCGGTCAACGACGCCCCCGTCAACGTGCTGCCGGACACCCCTCAGGTGGCGCAGGAGGATACTCCCTTCGTCATCAAGGGTCTGCAGGTACAAGACGTGGATGCGGGCAGCAGCCCCATGGAGGTGCGTCTGTCGGTCCTGCACGGCACCCTGGTGCTGGCGGACGGCAGCGGGGTGACAGTGGTCGGCAGCGGCAGCGATACCCTGGTGCTGAGCGGATCGCAAGATGCCATCAATGCCCTGCTGGCGGGGGGCGTGACCTATCAGGGCGAGCAGGACTTCAATGGTCAGGATGCACTGACCATGGTGACCAATGATCAGGGCAACACCGGCAGCGGTGGCGCCCTGGCCGATACCGACGTGCTGCCCATCGAGGTGGAGGCGGTCAACGATGCCCCTGTGACCCAGGTGCCGGGGGCCATGCAGGTGAAGGAGGATGGTTCACTGTCCCTCTCCGGGATCAGCGTGAAGGACGTGGATGCGGGCACGGCCCCCATGTCCATGGTGCTGCGGGTCGAGCACGGCGTGCTGACCCTGCTCGGGGCGGCGGGCGCCGTCTCGGTGCAGGGGGCGGGTACCAGCGAGATCACCCTGGTGGGCTCCCTTGATGATCTTAACAACCTCATCAATGGCAACCTGCATTACGAGCCGGCCAAGGACTTCTGGGGACAGGACAACCTGACCATCACCACCTCGGATCAGGGCAATGCCGGGTCGGGCGGCGTCCTGACCGACAGCGCCCAGATTGGCATCCAGGTGACCGCAGAGGCAGACGATCCCCAGCTCAGCCTGGGTACCCACGACATCCATACCCTGCAAGGGGCCTGGGTGCCGCTCAACCTGAGCGCCAGCGTGGTCAACCCGGCGCCGGGAGAACTCTCCATCCGCATCCAGAATCTGGGGGGGGCCCAGGTGGTGGACGAGCACGGCCAGAGCGTGGGCCATGCGGACAGCAATGGCGACTGGCTGCTGCCGGGGGATCAGTCCGTGCCCCTCTACCTCAGCGGTCTGACGGCGGGGGATCATGCCCTGACCCTGAGTGCGGAATCCAGCGCGGGTGGCAGCACCCTGAGATCGGCCGAGGAGACCCTCAATATCCACAGCCAGAGCGGCCATGATCTGCTGGGCTCGGATCAGAGTGACTGGCTGTTCGGGTCCACCGGGGACGATCGCATACTGGGCGGCCTGGGGGATGACATGCTCAGGGGCGGTCAGGGCAACGACATCCTGACCGGTGGCGCGGGCAGCGATCTCTTCGTGTGGGGCAGCGGTGATGAGGGGACGGCGGCCTTGCCGGCCATCGACACCGTCACCGACTTCCACCCGGAGGAGGGGGACAAGATAGATCTGGCGGATCTGCTCAAGGGGGTGACCGACAACAGCGTGGATGGCCTGCTGGGCCACCTCTCTGCGTCTGTGACCACGGGCAGCGCGGGCCTGAGCGATGTGAATCTCTCGGTCTCTCCGGCGGGGGATGGTCAGGTGACCCAGCAGATCACCCTGAAGGACGTGGATCTGAGCGGCTGGAACCTGAGCGGCTCCTCCTCTCACGACATACTGCAGTCCATGCTGGATCAGCACAGCCTGATCATCCAGCACCCCTGGATCTGAAGCACCATAGAAAAGAGCCGGCGATTGCCGGCTCTTCTTTTGCCAGTTTTTTACCCGTCGGCCCCTTTGCTAAACGGGCCGTCCGGCCGGATGTTGGAAGAAGATCAGGCCAGCGCCTGGGCCAGCAGATGGATCGGATGCTCGCAGCGGCAGGTCGGAGTGCTCATCTCGACTAGTCTCTGCCTATGCCCCTGTCTGCCGCCCGCTATACCAACGCCTGGGCCAGCAGGTGGCTGGGATGTTCACAGCGAGATAGGGACATGCTCATCTCAAGCCAAGGCTTTGGCCAGCAGGTGGATCGGATGCTCGCAGCGGAAGGCGGTGCTCATCTCTATCTGCCACTTGCAGGTCTCGCAGTCGGTGATGACCAGATCAGGATTGAGGCGGTTTATCTGATCGAACAGCCCTTCGCCTATGGTCTGGCTGGTTTCGTAGTTTTCCGACTTGAAGCCATAGGTGCCGGCGATGCCGCAGCACTGGGACTCCAGCACGGTCACCTTGACTCCGGGAATGGCACGCAAGAGTTCCAGGGTGTAGATGACGCCCCCCATCTTCTCCATGTGGCAGGGAGTGTGGTAGGCGATGTGCAGATTGAGCGGCTTCATCGCCGGCTTGTTGCCCTGGTAGAACTCGTTCCATAGGAAGCGCGTCACTAGCGAGATGCGATCCCGCACCTTGTGGTTGTCCTGCTCCAGCAGGTGGGGGTATTCGTCGCGCAGGGTAAAGCCGCAGGTGGAGGAGGTGGCCAGCAGCGGCATCTCGTTGCCGAGCAGGGAGTTCTCCATCTGCTGGATATTGAACGCCGCCTGGCGCTTGGCCTTGTCCATGAAGCCGTTGGCAATCAGCGGCACGCCGCAGCACTTCTCCCGCGCAAGCAATTGGACGCCGATGTTCATGGCGTTGAGCACCTGCACCAGCTCCTTGCCAAGCTGCGGGTGGTTGTAGTTCACGTAGCAGCCGTGGAAGTAGGCTATCTGGCGCGCATAGCTGGCCTGGGTGGCCTTCTGCTTCTTGTACCAGCCGCGGAAGGTGCCCTGGGAGTACTTGGGCAGGTCGCGGTGGGAGGAGACCCCCAGCGCCTTGTCCAGCACCAGCTTCATCGGCTTGAGGCTTGTGGTGAAGTTGACCACAGGGGCCATCAGGGTGGACATGCTGCCCATGAGATCCGTGTGGGAAAGCACGAACTCGCGTACTCCCGGTTTGAAGCCGCTGTATTGATGCTTGGCTTTGGCGATGATGTCGCCGATGCGCACCCCGCTCGGGCAGGCCACTTCGCAGCGCTTGCAGTTGGTGCAGTGCTTGAGGGCGCTGTCAAAGAGCTCCGGGCTCTTGATCCGCAGCCGCTCCCCATCCGGGCCCGCCTGTTTGGGGCCGGGATAGGCGGGGTTGGCCTTGGCCACCGGGCAGTAAGCGGTGCAGACGGTGCATTTGATGCACTGATCGAAGGTTTGGTTGGCGTGATCCAGTAGCATGATTTACTCCTCCCGGGCCGGATAAAAAGCGCAAGGGACGCGGCAATGGGATTGTCGAACGGGCAGTTGGCTGCCCGCAGTCAGTAAGTGAAGGGGAGGCATCTCAGCCCTCCGCCAGAATATGGCCGGCAGCCTGCCAGCCGGTGGCGACGGCGACCCCGGAGCCCGAGCCCTCTTTAACGGGGTCATAGTGGGCCAGCACGCTGCCGGCGCCATAGAGGTTGGTGAGCGGCTTGCCGCCGCGCAGCACCCGCAGCTGGTCGTCGGTCTTGACCCCGAAGCCCATGAAGGGGTGGTGGTCGAACAGGCGGCGACCGGCCCAGGCGTCGTGCTCGGGCAGGCTCAGCACGTCGGCGTCGAAGATGGGCTCGCGAATGCCCCCGAGGCGGGACTCCAGCCCGCGGCTGAAGAAGCTGCCGGAGGCGAGCACGAAGTGGTCCGCCTCGAACAGCTGATCGTCGCCATTCTGGCTGTGTACGCCTACCACCCTGTCGCCCTCGTAGCGGGCCCCCAGCACCCGCTCGCTGGTGAGGAAGGTGCCGCCGAGGGCCAGGAAGCGGCGCTTGAGGGCCTCCTGCATCCGCATCCCGATGAGGGACGGCGGCATGGTGGCCACCTCCTTGATGGTGCAGCCGGTGCGCTGCTCCAGCTCTGCCAGACGGGGGCCGACCAGCCCCAGGGACAGGCAGGCGGGCAGCACTATATGGCGGCAGCCCGGCTCGCCGCACTCCTGCACCATGCGACCTATCTCGCGGGCCAGATCCGTCAGCAGGTCCTGCTTGTCGTGCTGCTGTTTGTCAAACAGGCGGGCGATGTCGGCGGAGCGAAATTCGTGGGGATTGCGGCTGAACGCGGCGAGCTGGGGCAGGCGAATTTCACCAGTCAGGATGCGGCTGTGGGCGAAGCGCGAGTGGGTCGCCAGATTGGCCGCCGCCAGCGCCGGGTGGAAGTCGCGAAAGCCCTCGAGCGTCGCCAGCAGCAGGACGTCCGGTGCGGGCGCCTCCGTGACGCAGGCGCAGGTCTCGGGGGAGAGCCAGGTCGATTTCAGGGTGCCTATGGGGGTCAGGCGCTGGTGGTTGCGCTCCTGGCGAAACAGGGGCAAGCCCTGCAGGGCGCAGTGGCGCTGCAGATCCGCGAGGCTCGCCTCTATGCTGGCAAGACCCACCTTGCTGTAGGGGTGATCCGGATGGGCCGCCATAAAGGCGGGCAGGGCGGCGCGAGGGTCGCCTTCGCTCTCCAGCAGATCCACCGAGCCGGAGGAGAAGTGCAGGGCGCTCTGGCCCGAGGCCATCAGCAGCGCCTTCTGGCCCGCCTCGGCCAGGCGCAGGGCTGCCGACAGGCCTGCCATGCCGCCGCCTATCACGATAGTGTCAGATTTCATGGCTGCACTCCTTGGCTGGATGGGCTGGATGGGCTGGACGGGGTCCGGGCGAGGGGGAAGGGGGGCTCCCGCCACCAGGTGGGGCGCCGTCCACTCCCCGACCAAAGAGCCTTCGTAGATCCAGGTAAAATTCCGCTTCGCGCAGGGCATCGCCCCAGAGCACGGGGCGGGTGCCCTTGTAGCGCTCCTCCAGGAACTGGCGCAGCATGACGCAGGCCTCACGGCCATCGGCCTTGCCGTACTCCTGCATCAGACCGGCGGCGCGGTAGGCGCACAGCTCCCCCTGACAGGGGCCCATGCCGAGGCGGGTGCGGCGGCGCAGATCCACCAGATTGTCCACGTCGAGCTCCCGCAGGGCGTATTCGATTTCGCCAGCGGTGACCATCTCGCACTCGCAGATGAGGGCGTTGGCCTTGGGGTTGTCGCGGAAGAAGGCGATGACCCGCTCGCCGTGGCGGTACTGGGCCGAGCCTTCCACCGGCACCGAGAGACCGGGGGCCGAGACCTTTTCCGGATCTCGCGAGCCGGGCAGATTGAGTTCGGCGGTGCGGCAGGGTCTGTTGTTGCCGAGCTTGCTGGCGACGAGATCCGTGGCCCACTCCGCCATCAGGCGGTAGGTCATCAGCTTGCCGCCGGTGATGGTGTTGAAGCCCTTGAGGCCATCGCGCTCGGCGTGATCCAGCAGCACTATGCCGCGACTGATGTTGCGGCCGCTCTCGTCGCCGTCCACCGCCACCAGGGGGCGCACCCCGGCGTAGGCGCGCAGCAAGCGGGTGCGCGCCATGATGGGGGCTAGCTTGATCCCCTCGCGCAGCAGCACCTCCACCTCGTCGGGCTCGACGGTGAGCTGGTCAATCTTGTGGTAATCGATGCGACTCGAGGTGGTGCCGATGAGGGAGATGGTATCGCCCGGCACCAGGATGTCCGCGTCCGCCGGCTTGCGGGCGCGGTTGAGCACCAGCTGGTTGATGCGGTAATCCATGATGAGCAGGGAGCCCTTGGCCGGGAACATGCGGATGCCGAGGTCGGCATATTCGCAGATCTGCTGGCCCCAGATGCCGGCGGCGTTGATCACCTCCTGGCACTCCACCTCGAACGCCTCGCCGGTGCGGGTGTTGATGGCCTTGACCCCGTGCACCCTATCCTGTGCGCGCAAGAGCCCCAGCACCTTGCTGTGGGTGAAGATGCGGGCACCGTGTTCCTTGGCGTCCAAGACGTTTGCGGCGGCCAGGCGGAAGGGATCGACGGTGCCATCCGGCACATGGATGGCGCCTATCATCGCCGGGTTGGCGTTGGGTTCGAGCCGCAGCGCCTCGCGGGGATCCAGCTGGCGGGTGTCGATACCAGCCTGGGCGCAGGCCTCCATGAAGGTGCTTTGGAAATTGATGTCATCTTCCGGCAGGGTGACGAAGAGGCCGCCGGTCGCCTCCACGCAGTGGCTGGCGATCCGCTTGAGGATGCGGTTCTCCTGAATGCACTCGCGGGCGGACTCCGGATCCGTCACCGCGTAGCGGGCCCCCGAGTGCAGCAGGCCGTGGTTGCGCCCCGTGGTGCCTGCGGCGATGTCGTCCCGCTCCAGCAGGATGCAGTCGATGCCGCGCAGCGCGCAGTCGCGCATGATGCCGGCCCCGGTGGCGCCACCCCCTATGATGACGACTTCTGTGGTGATTCTTTTCATTCTTGCCCGTCTCATCTCTTCCAGATGAGGCCAGTGTGGCGCCTGTCTGGCTGAAAATGTTTGATATGGGCCAAATTAATGTTCGTAAACGCTCATTGTATGTGGGGTGATGAGCGAAATGTGATGAGGGTCACGTCACCGCCGAGGCGGGGCAGGGGGCTGCGCGAGAAGAGGAGGGGAAGGCCAGCCCGTGGGCTGGCCGGATGGCGGCGTGTAGGGAGGGTCAGCCGCAGCACTTCTTGAACTTCTTGCCGCTGCCACAGGGGCAGGGATCGTTGCGACCCGCTTTGGGCTGCGCCGGATCCTGCTCGCCGTCGGTGTAGACCCAGCGCCCCTGGTGGCGCACGAAGCGGGAGCGCTCGTGCAGACAGTGGCGCTCATCCCCCTCCCAAAACCAGGCCTTGAACTCCACCATGCCGAGGGTGTCATCGGGGCCGCCCTGGCTGGCGAGGATCTCGAGGCCATCCCAGCGGGTGTCGGTCGATGAGAGGTCGGCCGCGGTCAGCCCGTTCAGATAGTCCGGGTGCCAGCTGTGGACCAGGTACTCTCCCAAGCCCAGCACGAAGGCGCTGTAGCGGGAGCGCATCAGCTGCTCGGTGGTGGTGGCGGCCTGGCCGGCGTGAAGTGCGCCGCAGCATTGGGCGAGGGAAAGAGAGGAACCGCAAGGACATTGGCTCATGGGTCAGTTCATCGGGTCGATAATAGAAGGTGGCGGGATTGTAGCGAAGGCACTCCCCCTTCGGCCAGCACTCCATGGCTGAGCGAGCAGGAACGAAGCACCCACAATAAATGGCTAAAGGAAGTACAAGATGACGCTAAAGCAGAAAATTCTGTTGCTGGGGGCCATCCCCGTGCTGCTGATGGCCCTGGTGGTCAACCTCAGCAACTACCTGGTGGCCAGGAGCGACCTGGAGTCCGAGCTGGTGGTGGCGAGAGACAAGGCGGTCAAGGAGCGCAAGGCCCTGCTCAGCAGCTACCTGATGCTCGCCAAGACGGCCATCGAGAAAGAGTATGCCGCGCCGGACAGCCCGGAGGCCCGTGCCCGGGTGAAGGAGCTGCTGCGCCCCTTGCGTTATGGCAGTGACGGTTACTTCTTCGTCTACGACTTCCAGGGCAATACCCTGCTGCTGCCCACTCGCCCCGAGGTGGAGGGCAAGAACCGCTGGCAGGACAAGGATACCAAGGGCACCTTCCTCATTCAGGAGATCGTCAAGGCGGCCCGTGAGGGGGATGGCTACTCGGAGTACTGGACCAACAAGCCCTCCATCGGGCGGGATGCGCCCAAGCTCTCCTTCAACCTGGTGCTCGACAAGTACCAGTGGGTGGTGGGGACCGGTTTCTACATAGATGACATCGACACCGAGCTGGCGGCCCTGCGCAGCGAACGCGAGGAGAACATGCACGGCTCCTTGCAGAGCAGCGTGCTGCTCATTCTGGTGATCCTGGGGGTGACCCTGGCGGTAACAGTGGTGCTCGGCAACCGGGTCACCCGGCCGCTGGCGGATGCGGTCGCGGCCCTCAATGACATCGCCGACGGGGAGGGGGATCTGACCCGGCGCCTCAAGGTGCAGAGCGAGGACGAGGTGGGCCAGCTGGCCAGCGCCTTCAACCGCTTCGTGGAGCGGATCCAGTCGGTGGTGAGCCAGGTCGGGGAGACCAGCCATCAGCTGTTGGGGGCCGTGGATCGCCTGCACAGCTTAAGCGAGCATGCCGACCGGCAGATGCAAGGCCACGGCAAGGAGACGGATCAGGTGGTCACCGCGGTGACCGAGATGAGCTCCACCGCCCAGGAAGTGGCGGCCAGCGCCTCCAACGCGGCCACGGCCACCAGCGACGCGGCGCGGGAATCCGATGCGGCCCGCGAGGTGGTGGGCAGCGCCATCGGCAGCATCAACCGCCTGGTGGAGGAGGTGCACACCGCCTCCGGTGTCATCGAGCAGCTGGCCCAGGAGACCGGCAAGATAGGATCCGTGGTGGAGGTGATCCGCGGCATCGCCGATCAGACCAACCTGCTGGCGCTCAATGCCGCCATCGAGGCGGCCCGAGCCGGTGAGCAGGGGCGCGGCTTTGCGGTGGTGGCGGACGAGGTGCGATCGCTCGCCGGTCGCACCCAGCAGAGCACCAAGGAGATCAACGAAATGCTGCAGCGGCTGCAGGGCGGCGTGCGTCAGGCGGTGGAGGTGATGCAGGCCAGCGAATCGCGCAGCCAGGAGACGGTGCAGGAGGCGAGCCACATCGCCAGCTCCCTCGACAGCATGGTGACGGCGGTCAGCACCATCAACGACATGAACATCCAGATAGCGACCGCCGCCGAGGAGCAGCATGCGGTCTCCGAGGAGATCAACAAGAACCTGGTGGCCATACAGCAGATCGTCAGCGAGCTGACCGAGGCCGCCGGGGAGTCCAACACCACCACCCGGGCCCTGGCCGGCACGGGTGACAAATTGCGTCAACTCGTCTCCCGCTTCCGTTACTAGTCACATTTTTGCCGTCTGGACGTCATTTCCAGACGGCAAATTTGGGGATCGGCGCAGAATGTGGGAAAATCGCGTCATTCGTTCCTTTCGTTAGCCCCTACCCTATGAATGAGATCGTGAAAGGCAGTATCGATTTGATCCGTCAGCTCAACTACGGCCTGGTTTACGCCAGCCTGGAAGAGCACAAGGAACTGTCCCGTACCGATCTGTCCCGTTTGACCGGCCTCTCACCGGCCAGCATCACCAAGATCACCCGCGAACTGCTCGATGGCGGTCTGGTGGTCACCTGTGGCGAGAGCTCGGTGGGCCGTGGCCGTCGTCAGACCTTGCTGCGCATCAACGAACGCCGCTTCCAGTTTCTCTCCATGCGTCTTGGCCGCGGTTACGTGGACATGGCCCTGTTCGATCTCGCCGGCCACTCCCTGGCGCGTCATCGTCACCTGTTCAGCGAGTCGGAGCGCGACGATCTGCTGGCCAGCCTGGTGCGGGCCATCGAGGTTTTCCTGCCGAAGAAGGCCCTGCGGCTGGCCTGCATCGCCCTCTGCCTGCCCGGGCAGGTGGAGCGCCACTCCGGCATGGTCAAGCACTTCCCCTTCTATGATCTGCGCAACTGGCCGCTCGGGCCCAGCCTGCAAGAGGCCTTCGAGGTACCCGTGCTGGTGAGCGGCGACGTGCGCACCTGGATCCAGGCCGAGCGGGAGTGGGGCGCCGCCAAGAACTGCGCCGATGCGGTGCTGGTGTTCGTCCACAACGACATAGGGGTGGGCATGGTGGTCAACGGCCAGCTCATCGAGAGCGAGTCGGCCCTGCTCGGGGATCTCAGCCACCTGCAGCTCGAACCCTATGGTCAGCGCTGCTACTGCGGCGGCTTCGGTTGTGCCTGTACGCTGGTGACCAACCAGGCCCTGGAGGCCCAGTACCGGGACCTGCGCGAGCGGATGCAGGAGCACGATCTGCCGGCGAGCGTCAACATCCGCGAGCTGTGCGAGCTGGCGCTGGCGGGCAACAGCCTGTGTCAGGACATACTGCACCAGGCGGCGGGCCGGCTCTCCCGGGTGCTGGCCAACCTCATCTGCCTGCTCAACCCGGGCAAGCTGCTGCTGGGGGGGGAGATCACCCGGGCCGATCGGCTGCTGTTCCCCATGCTGCATCAGTCCCTGGCGAGCCAGCTGCCGGCGGAATACCTGGTGCGGCTGCAGATAGAGTCCACCCATTTTTACGAAGATCCCACCAAGCCCACCTCGGTGCAGGTGCACAAGGCCCTGCGGGATGGCAGCCTGCTGCTCGATCTGTTGCGAGGTGACAGGGAGGCATGAAGCTGGGGTTGCAAGGACGCATCCTGCTCATGCTCTGCCTGGTCAGCCTGCTGCAGCTGGTGCTGCTGAGCGGGGCCAGCTACTACTATGTCGCCGAGCAGCGCTACCGGGAGGTGGGGGATCAGGCCCTGGACGTGGCGCGGCTGGTGGCCCGTGAGCCCGGCGTCATCGCCGGGGTGAAGCGGGTCGATCGGGCGCGGCTCAACGTGCTGGTGGAGCGGATGCGGGCCGAGGTCGGTGCCAGCTACATCGTCATCGGCGATGAGGAGGCGCGCCGCCTGGTGCACCCCAATGCGGACCGGATAGGCAAACCCATGATGGGGGACGATCCTGCCCGTGCCCTGCAGGGGGAGTTCTACATCTCCCGCGCCCAGGGCTCCCTCGGGGTCTCGGTGCGCGGCAAGGGGCCCATCCGGGATGAGATGGGCAGGGTCATCGGCGTGGTCTCGGTCGGTTATCTGGTGCGGGACATAGAGGCGGACCTCCAGGGTTTCCTGCGTTTCGGCCTCGCCATGACCCTCCTCATAGTGCTGCTCAACAGCGCCGCCGCGGCCTGGCTGGCCAAGCGCTACAAGCGGGCCCTGCTGGGGTTTGAGCCCGAGCAGATAGGGCGCCTCTATGCGGAGCTCGACTGCACCCTGCGCACGGTGCGCGAGGGGATACTCACCATAGACGAGCAAGGGAGGCTCACCTCCCTCAATCCCAACGGCATCCGGCTGCTGCGCCTCGATGAGCGGGCCGCGCAGGCCGCCATAGGCCAGCCCGTCACCCGCTTGCTGCCCGGCAGCCGCATGCTCTCCCTCATCCAGGATCCCCGGCCCCAGTATGACGAGGAGATAGTGCTCAACGGCCAGTCCCTCATCGTCAACCGGCTGCCCCTGGTGCAGGAGGGCAGACTGATTGGCGCCGTCTCGAGCTTTCGGCGCAAGGACGAGCTGGCCGAGCTCAGTGCCCAGCTCTCCCAGGTGCAGGCCTACAGCGATCTGCTGCGGGTGCAGACCCACGAACACAACAACCAGCTCGGCACCATAGCCGGTCTCATCGAGCTGGGTGCCACCCGGGAGGCGCTCGCCTTCATCGGCCGGGAGGCGGCCACCGAGCAGACCCTGCTGAGCTTTTTGATGGGGGCCATCGCCAAGCCCAAGGTGGCGGGTCTGCTGCTTGGCAAGTACCACAGGGCCCACGAGCTGGGACTGGTGCTGGAGGTGGACCCGGATTCCCGCCTGCACGACATCCCCGCCCGGGTCAGCGGCTCCCAGCTGGTGACCCTGCTTGGCAACCTCATCGACAACGCCTTCGAGGCGACCCGCCGCCATGGCGCCCCCTATCAGCCGATCCGGGTCTCTTTGAGCGATCTTGGCCAGGATCTCATCCTGGAGGTGGAGGACGGGGCCGGTGGGGTGGATCCCGCCCTGGCGGACACCCTGTTCGAGCGCGGGGTGAGCAGCAAGGCGGAGCCCGGCCACGGCATAGGCCTCGCCCTGGTGCGCAGGACCCTGGATGCCCTGCAGGGGACCATCACCATCGAAGCCACGGCGCAGGGAAGTTGCGTCGTCTGTTACATTCCCAAGGAGGTGTGAGTGATCAAGATCCTGATCGTCGAGGATGATCCGGCCATTGCCGAGATCCACCGTCGCTTCGTGCAGCGGCTGGCGGGGTTCGAGGTGTTGGGGGTGGCGCTCACCCTGTTCGATGCGAGAGAGCAGATAGCCATCCTCAAGCCGGATCTGGTGTTGCTGGACGTGTGGCTGCCGGACGGGGAGGGCTTCTCCCTGCTACGGGAGCTGCGCCAGTGCGGGGCCCACCTCGACGTCATCCTGCTCACCGCCGCCCGTGAAGCCGCAGCCCTGCAGGAGGCGATGCGCCTCGGGGTGGTGGATTTCATCTTGAAGCCCGTGGTGTTCGAGCGACTGCGCGACACCCTTGATAAATATTGCCAGAGCCGCGCCGCCCTGGCCGCCCTGGCGGACATCGATCAGCAGGCGGTGGATGCGCTCTTTGGCACCCCGCTGCAACAGGTGGCGGCGGGCGGCCTGCCCAAGGGAATAGACGCCCTCACCCTGCAAAGGGTGCTGGCGGCTCTCGATCAGCAGGGGGCCAGCGCCGAGGAGATAGGCAACCGGGTCGGGGTGAGCCGCACCACGGCGCGCCGCTACCTGGAGTTTCTGGTGGGTCAGCAGCTTGCGAGCCCCGAGCTCGAATACGGCACCGTCGGGCGGCCGGAGCGGCGCTATCGCCAGCGGTGAGTGGCCGGTTCCAACCCAAAAAAAAGAGCGCCTGTTGGCGCTCTTTTTGTGATGACTGGGATCAGGTCGGGTCGGATTGCAGGGTCGCCACCGGCGTGCGACGGGCCTGCCACCACTGCCAGAGCGGCAGCAACAGCATCACCAGGGTGACCAGGGTGAAGCCCAGGGTGATGGGGCGCTCCCACAGGAAGCTCAGGGAGCCGTCGTTGATCACCAGGGCCCGGCGCAGGTTGTCCTCCAGCATGCCCCCCAGGATGAAGCCGAGCAGCATGGGGGCCATGGGGAAGTCCAGCAGGCGCAGGCCGATGGCCACCAGGGCCACCAGCACCATCACATAGATGTCCATGGTGTTGAAGGAGACCAGATAGACCCCGATGAGCGAGAACAGCAGCACCATGGGAATGAGCACGGGGCGCGGCACCTGCAGTACCTTGGCCAGGTAGGGAATGAGCGGCAGGTTGAGGATCAAGAGCACCACGTTGCCCAGATACATGGAGATGATCACCGACCAGAACACGTCCGGGTGCTCCATGAAGAGGCGCGGGCCAGGCTGGATACCGTAGGCGATGAGGGCCCCCAGCATCAGGGCCGTGGTGCCGGAGCCCGGGATCCCCAGGGTCAGCAGCGGCACGAAGGCCCCGCTGGAGGCGGCGTTGTTGGCCGCTTCCGGCGCGGCTATGCCGGTCAGGCTGCCCTTGCCAAACTCGTCCCGCTTGCCCTTGCGGGCGAAGTTGCGCTCGGCGCCATAGGCCATGAAGGAGGCGATGGTGGCGCCGGCCCCCGGCAGCACGCCGATGAGGAACCCCAGCACAGAGGAGCGGGCGATGGGGGGCGCTATCTCCTTGACCTCGTCCCGGCTGAGTTTGAGGGAGCCTAGCTGCTGCAGCTTGCTCGCCTCCTCCTTGCTGGTATCCTTGCCCGGGCGCAGCACCGTCATCAGGATCTCCGCCAGGGCGAAGGTGGCCATGGCCAGCAGCAGGAAGGAGAAGCCATCCCGCAGATCCGGCAGGCCGAAGGTGAATCTGTCCACCCCGACGCTGCGGTCGATGCCGACGGTGGAGATCATGATGCCAAACAGCGCCATGATCAGCGCCTTGAGCACCTGGCCCTTGCCGGCAAAGGCCGCCACCGCGGAGAGCCCGAGCACCATGAGGGCGAAGTAGTCCGCCGACTGGAAGGCGAGGGAGACCTTGGCGAGCAGGGGCGCCGCCACCATCAGGAAGATGGCCGACAGGGTGCCGCCGACGAAGGAGGCGTAGGCGGCGATGGCCAGCGCCTTGCCTGCGAACCCCTTGCAGGCCAGCGGATAGCCGTCGATGGCGGTGATCATGCTGGCGGAACAGCCCGGGGTGTTGATCAGGATGGAGGCGGTGGAGCCGCCAAACATGGAGCCGTAATAGACCCCGGCCATCAGTATGATGCCGGAGGCCGGATCCAGCCCGTAGGTGATGGGGATCATCAGGGCGATGGCGGTGACGGGCCCGAGGCCCGGCAACATGCCGATGAAGGTGCCGACGAAGCAGCCGACCACCACCATGAAGAGGTTGATGGGCATCATGGCGGTGCCGAGCCCTTGCAGGATTCCGTCTAACATGGGTTCTCCTTATCCCAGCAACTGGGTGAACAGCCGACCCGGCTCGAGATAGACATTGAGCCCCTTGGTCAGCAGGGCCCAGAAAATGAGGGTGAAGGGGATGCTCACCTTGCAGGCGAAGGCGAGGCTCTGCTCGCCCATCAGCAGGATGCCGCCGATGAGGAACAGGATGGTGGCGATGAGGAAGCCGAGCCAGCCGAGGGCCAGGCCATAGACCAGCATCAGCCCCAGCAGGGCGAACACCAGCCGCCAGTTGCCGGACTCCTTGCCCAGTCGCTCTCCTCCCGGGGAACAGATCAGGATCAGGGAGAGCAGGACCCCGACACCCGCCAGGGCATAGGGCAGGGTGCTGGCGGTAAAGGGTTCATATTCGTCCCCCGGGTAACCGGGGATCTGGGTGGCGTGATAGCCATAGGCGAGGGAGAGCAGCAAAAACAGCAGCCCCCCGAACCTTTCCTTGGTCAGTCGCATGATGACTCCGATGGGCGGGCCTGGCCCGCCACGGGCTGAGGGTTACTTGATGAAGCCGAGCTCACGCATCAGGCCGCCAATTTGCTGCTCCTGGCTGTTGAGGAAGGCAGTGAACTCGGGGCCGGCCTGATACTGGTTGATCCAGCTGTTGCGCGCGCGCACCACTTCCCACTCCGGCTTGTCGTACATCTGCTTGAGCAGGGCGGCGAACTCGGCGGACTGCTCGGGGCTGACGTCGGGAGAGGCGAAGTAGCCGCGCCAGTTGGCAAAGACGGTGGGGTTGCCCTGTTCGCTGAAGGTGGGCACCTCGCTCGCATCCGGCATCCGCTCGGGGGCGGTGACGCCGAGGATCCGCATCTGGCTGGACTTGACCGCCTCCATCGCCTCGCCAAAGCCGGTGGAGAGCACCTGGGTTTCCCCCGCCAGTACCGCCGCCATGGCGCTGCCACCGGCGTCATAGGCCACGTAGCGCAGCTTGCCGGCATCGGCCCCCGCATTCTTGAAGGTCATGGCGGCCACCAGGTGATCCAGGCTGCCGCGGGCGGAGCCGCCGGCAATCTTCACCTTGGCGGGATTGGCTTCATAGGCGGCCAGCAACTGGGCCCAGTTCTGATAGGGGGAGTCCAGGGGGACCGCCAGCGCCTGATAGTCGGCGATGATGGCGGCGACCGGGGTGAGATCCCGGAAGGATTGCGGCAGCTCCTTGGAGAGGGACTTGACGATGATGGGGGTGGAGTTGATCAGCAGCGTCTTGTCGGACTGGGCCGAGGTCTCGATCAGGTGGGCGATGGCCTTGGCGCCGCCGCCGGCCGAGATGTTCTGGTAGGAGGCGGTGGTGATGAGGCCGGACTTGGTCAAGGCCTCGCCGGTGCCACGGGCCGTGTTGTCCCAGCCGCCGCCGGCGCCGCCCGGGATCAGGAAGTGGACTTCGTCTATCTTGGCCTGGACGCCGAGGCTGGCCCCCAGCAGGCAGCAAAGCAGGGTGTGCTTGAAGGTTCCTTGCAACATGGTGTTCTCCTTGTGATTGTTGCAAAGAGGTTAATTAATCGTGTCTGATTGGAAAACAATCTGGCCGTAATGGCTATTAAGGCTGTTCTGCCCATTCTGTTCATTCTGGTCATGGGGAGAAGGGCTCTTTTTGCCTAAGAAGAGGCGGGGCTCGCCTCTGCTGAAGAGGGAGCCCCGCCTGCAACTGGCATTGGTCCTGGCTGCCTATGATTTCTCTGCCGCCGAGACTTTCTCGCCCATCTTCTCCTGCTGCTTGAGGGTGTCGGTGGCCTGCTCCTTGAGCTGCAACTGCTCCATCACCAGCTTGTACGCGATGTAGTACTTGTAGATGTTGCCCACATAGGTCACGGTCTCCGGGCCTATCTTCTCGGCCGCCACGTACTCGACGTTGTGGAACCAGACATTGGGATCCAGCCCCCGCTTCTTGGCCTCGGCCCGCAGCCGCGCCACCCGGGCGGGACCGGCGTTGTAGGAGGCAAACGAGAACAGGGCCTTGTCGAGGGCCGTCATGGGCTCGTCGGCGTAGTAGTGATCTATCATCCAGCGCATGTATTTGACGCCGCCGTGGATGTTGGGCTCGAGCTGGCGTATGTCCCCCACCTTGAGCCCTTTCCCGGTGGCGGGCATGATCTGCATGATGCCGATGGCGCCGACATGGCTGCGCGCCTTGTGGTTGAGGGCCGACTCCTGATAGCCCTGGGCCGCGATCAGCAGCCAGTCCACGTCGTATTTGTTGCCGTATTCACGAAACAGCTCCACCACCTGCAGAAACTTCTTGCGCTCGGCCTCGGCGGCCGCACTCTTGATGAACTTGTTCTGCTTGAGGTAGCGGGCCAGGATGGCCTCGCCGGTGGCCTTGCCCCGCAGCGCCTTGATCTGCTCGTTGAGCATGGCGAGCAGCTGGGTGCTCTCCTTGCGTACCGCCCAGGCGATGATGCCGCCGTCGCGGAACACGGGCTCTTCGTGGATCCGGATAGCCGGGAAGATCTTCTGCCAGAAGCGGGCCTTGTGCTCATCCATGACGATGAAGGGGAGCAGGCCCGCATTGACCATCTCCACCAGATCTTCATCCTCCAGCACCTCGGAGGCGGGCTGGATGTCGATGAGGGGTTCCCCCGCCTCCTTGCGTGCCTGGTTGTAGGCCATCAGGCTCTCGAAGTAGCTGGAGGAGGGCCTGACATAGATGCTCTTGCCCCCGAGATCGGCGGCGCTCTCCACCTTGGGGGAGTCCGGCCCCGAGATGAGCAGCTCGCGCACGTTCTCGATGAGGGGGGCGCTGAACTCTACCCCCTGCTGCCTGCGCTTGTCCGTGATGGTGAGGTTGGCGGCGGCGATGTCCCCCTTGCCGTCGATGAGGGCCTTCAGCAGGTTTTCCCGGGCGACCGGAATGAAGACGAAGTTCAGCTTGAGGTGGCGCTTGATGGCCTTGTCCTTGCGCAGCTGCTCGTTGAGCCGCTTTTCAACCTGCATGAAGGCGTCGTAGGTGACCCCCCGTTGCACCCCCTTGTGGATGAAGTAGCCGGTCTTGTTGTAGGTGGTCAGCACCCTGATGGTGCGCCGTTCCATCATGGCGTCGAGGTCCCCCAACATGGGTTTGGCGAGATCCTCGCTGGCGAAGCTGAGGGCGCTGCGCGCCTCTTCTTCGACTGCCGCCTTGTCCGCTTCGGCGCTCCAGGCCAGTGGCAGGGAACCCAGCACCCAAACAAGGAAAATCCATAAGCGTTTCATGACGATCACCTCACTCGTTTTACTGAGTGTAAGTGCCGCGCAGGGGGGGCTTTAGCTCTTTGAGTTTCATCGCCGCCAGCCAATAGCACGATTCCAGCTATCTGGCCTGCTGCCCCTCTCTGGTCGTTGAAAGCCCTCAGCCCCGACAACAAAAGAGGGAGCCCATGGGCTCCCTCTTTGCGGATAGTGTCGGGTCAAGGGGATCTGGGCTAGAACCAGAAACCGATGATGAAGGAGCCCGCCAGGGTCAGCATCACGTTGGCCACCGCATAGGTGCCGGCGTAGCCGAGCGCCGGGATCGAGCTGTTGGCGGCCTCGTTGACCACGTCCATGGCCGGGGCGCAGGTACGGGCCCCCGTGATGGCTCCGAGCAGCAGGGCGGGGTTCATCTTCAGCACCCAGACCCCGAATAGATAGCCCACCAGCACCGGCAAGGTGGTCACCAGCATGCCGGAGAAGAGCACCACTACCCCCACCTCGCTGAGGTGATCCAGGATGCCGCCCCCCGCTTTCAGACCCGTGCTCACCATGAAGACGGCGAGGCCGAGATCCTTGGCAAGGCGCAAGGCGCCGGGCGGCACATAACCGACCGTCGGGTGGTTGGCCCTCAGGTAACCCATCAGAATGCCCGCCAGCAGCAGGCCGACGGCGTTGCCGAGGCCGAACTCTATCTGGCCGAACACCAGGGAGACGGAGCCTATCAGTAGGCCCAGTACGAAGAAGGTGGTGAAGGCCACCAGATCCGTGGTCTGGCTGTGGATGCTGATGAAGCCGATCTTGTTGGCCAGCAGCTTGACCCGCTGCTTCTCGCCGCTGATCTGCAGCACGTCGCCTTTTTGCAGCATGATGTTGCGATCGAACGGCATCTCGATCTGGGAGCGCACCACCCGGTTGAGGAAGCAGCCCTTCTCGGTCAGGTTGAGCTCCACCAGATGGCGGCCTACCACGGCGTCGTTCTTCACCACTATCTCTTCGGTGACGATCTGCAGGTCGAGCAGGTTGCGGTCAAACACCTCCTTGCCGTTGCGGTAGTTGACGTCCAGCTTCTCGTGGCTCTCGGGATAGCCCACCAGGGCGATCTCGTCCCCCTCCTGGATCACCGCGTCTCCATCCGGGCTCGCCAGTATGCCGTTGCGGCGGATCCGCTCCACATAGCAGCCGGTGTGGGGGTAGATGCCGGTTTCGCGCAGGGTGCGGCCACCTATCCAGGCGGCGAGCTCAGGACCGACTCTGTAGGCGCGGATGATGGGCAGGTAGGTCTTGCGGCTCTCGCTGTCGGAGAGCCCCCGCTCGCGGGCGATCTTCTGGGCCTCGGTATTGAGGTCGAGTCGTGCCAGGGAGGGGAGGTAGCGCACCACCAGCATCAGACCCACCAGACCCACCAGGTAGGTCAGGGCGTAGCCGATGCCCATGTTGTCGAGCACGGGCTGCATGTCGGTGCCGTGGGGCAGGTTGAGCAGACCGCTGCGCAGGGCATCCTGGGCCCCCACCAGCGCCGGGGTCGAGGTGAGCGACCCCGCCAGTATCCCCGCCGCCATGCCGGGCCCCAGGTTGAAGAACTTGGCCAGTCCCACCGTCAGCAGCAAGGCGGTCAGCAGGATCACCAGGGTCAGGGTGATGTAGTGGATGCCGTCGCGCAGGAAGACGCTGAAGAAGTGCGGGCCCGCCTCTATCCCCACACAGAAAATGAACAGCATGAAGCCGACGTTCTCGGTGGAGGTGGAGAACTGGAACCCCATCTGGCCAAACAGCAGGGCGGTGAACAGCACCCCTATGGTGTTGCCAATCTGGAAGTTGCCGATGCGCACCTTGCCCAGCAGCAGGCCGAAGGCCAGCACCACGAACAGCAGCAGGGAGTCGCTTTGATGTAGCAGTGTCACGAAATCTATGGTCATGCCCGGAAAAACCGAGGAAAAAAGTGGGGCCGATATTGTGCCGGATCCCTCATCAAGAAAGAAGCGCGAAAGCGGATTAACGGCCAGTTAAGTGCTGGTCTCCCCGGGGAGGGGAGGGATGCGCGGGCAACTTGGGGAAAATACCTCTATTTTCCGCTGCCGTTCTCGCTGTCAATGAGTGATTTCTGCTGTCGACCAGGGAAGGGGTGACAGCCCTGTGGACAATTTATTACCTGCTGCGCAGGGGGCGATTGAGCATGGTTTTCAGCATTTTTGACTGGCGGGAAGCGAGGGATGCAAAGGAACCCTTTTTGTCGTTCGGTGGAGGCTGACCCATGGCACGGGGCATGGCGAAAAAAAAGTGGCAGGAAGAGGAGGGCTCGCCCCCGTCCGACCCATTTAGGGGGGAGGGCAAAAACAGGAGAAAATGGGGGGCGAGATGTTTCGCCTCGCCAAAGCGGAGACAATCGCTGCCAACCTAGGCCTGCATTGGGTTTGGCACACTTACCCACAGAAACTGTGGATAACCCTGTTCATGAAACTTGGCGATCAGCCTGCAAGCCGCGCCAATACTGGGGTGCAAGGACTGTTCAAAAAATACCGGCAAAAAAATGTTTCTATAAAAATCAAATAGTTATACGCAGCAGAACAAAACGCTGCTGGCCAGGAACCGGGGATCAAATGGGGAGTGTGCCGCGAGGGACGGCTTGTGCATTAAAATTGGCAGAGGAAAGCACTAAAGTGGATAACTTGCACCGAGATGGTGAGGAATTGGCTCCCCCGACTGGACTTGAACCAGTGACATACGGATTAACAGTCCGCCGTTCTACCGACTGAACTACGGGGGAACATCAGGCAAGGAGGAGCATCATACAGAGGTCGCATTTCGGGGTCAATAGCCGTCAGGGGGCGAGAGCGGATACCCAGGCCCGTCAACTCGGGGTACACTGCTCTCTTGCCGTTTTTTGTCGGGAGTCGTCATGAATAAGCCTTTCAAGCTGGCCAGCCAGTTTAAACCCGCGGGGGATCAGCCTGCGGCCATCGCCCGCCTGCTCGATGGCATCGAGTCCGGCCTCGCCCACCAGACCCTGCTCGGGGTGACCGGGTCGGGCAAGACCTTCACCATGGCCAACGTCATCGCCACCCTGAACCGCCCGACCATGATACTGGCTCCCAACAAGACCCTGGCCGCCCAGCTCTATGGGGAGATGAAGGAGTTTTTCCCCGAGAACTCGGTGGAGTACTTCGTCTCCTATTACGACTACTACCAGCCGGAAGCCTATGTGCCGACCACGGACACCTTTATAGAGAAGGATGCCTCCATCAACGATCACATCGAGCAGATGCGGCTGTCGGCCACCAAGGCGCTGCTGGAGCGGCGAGACGTGGTGATCGTCGCCTCGGTATCGGCCATTTATGGTCTGGGGGACCCCCAGGCCTACCTCAGCATGATGCTGCACCTGAAGGTGGGGGATGTGATCAACCAGCGGGACATTCTGCGCCGCCTCGCCGAGCTGCAATACACCCGCAACGACATGGCCTTCCAGCGCGGCACCTTCCGGGTGCGGGGGGAGGTGATCGACATCTACCCTGCCGAATCGGACAAGCTGGCCTTGCGGGTGGAGCTGTTTGACGAGGAGGTGGAGCGCCTCTCCCAGTTCGATCCCTTGACCGGCGCCATCGAGCAGACTGTAGTGCGCTACACCATCTACCCCAAGACCCACTATGCCACGCCGAGGGAGACCATCCTCGGGGCCATCGATCACATCAAGGAAGAGCTCAAGGGACGCCGCGAGCAGTTGCTCTCCCTCAACAAGCTGGTGGAGGAGCAGCGCATCAGCCAGCGCACCCAGTTCGACATCGAGATGATGCAGGAGCTGGGGTACTGCTCCGGTATCGAGAACTACAGCCGCTATCTGTCGGGGCGGGCCCCCGGCGAGCCGCCGCCCACCCTGTTTGACTACCTGCCGGGGGATGGCCTGCTCATCATCGACGAGTCCCACGTCACTGTGCCGCAGATAGGCGCCATGTTCAAAGGGGACAGATCCCGCAAGGAGACCCTGGTGGAGTACGGCTTCCGGCTCCCCTCGGCGCTGGACAACAGGCCGCTGAAGTTTGACGAGTTCGAGGCCCTGATGCCCCAGACTGTGTTCGTCTCGGCGACCCCTGGCCCCTACGAGCTGGAGAAGTCCGGCGGCGACGTGGTGCAGCAGGTGGTGCGCCCCACCGGCCTGCTCGATCCTGTCATCGAGGTGCGCCCCGTCACCACCCAGGTGGACGATCTGCTCTCCGAGATCCGGCTGCGGGTGGCGGTGGAGGAGCGGGTGCTGGTCACCACCCTGACCAAGCGGATGGCGGAGGACTTGACCGAATATCTGGCGGATCACGATGTGCGGGTGCGCTACCTGCATTCGGACATAGACACAGTGGAGCGGGTGGAGATCATCCGCGATCTGCGGCTCGGCAAGTTCGACGTGTTGGTGGGCATCAACCTGCTGCGGGAAGGGCTCGACATGCCGGAGGTGTCGCTGGTGGCCATCCTGGATGCGGACAAGGAGGGCTTCCTGCGCTCCACTCGCTCCCTCATCCAGACCATAGGCCGCGCCGCCCGCAACCTCAACGGCAAGGTCATTCTCTACGGCGACACCATCACCAACTCCATGAAGGTGGCCATCGAGGAGACAGAGCGGCGCCGTGCCCTGCAGCACGCCCACAACCTTGAGCACGGCATCACGCCAACAGGCCTCAACAAGTCGGTGGGGGACGTGATGGACATGGGGGGTAGCCGCACCGCCGGCAAACCGGGCAGGGGCAGTCGCAAGGCGGCCGAGCCGCAAGGGGAGTACCATGTTCGCTCCGCCAGCGAGATCGCCAAAGAGATCAAGCGGATGGAGGAGCAGATGTTCCAGCATGCCCGGGATCTGGAGTTCGAGCAGGCCGCCGCCATGCGGGATCAGATCCAGCGGCTGCGCGGCGAGTTGATCGAGTCATGAGCGGAAAGAGCTGGCTGATCTGGCGGCGCCTGCGTCGCCTCTATGTCGGTTTTCGCCACCCGGACACCCCCTGGTGGGCCAAGGGGTTGGTGATCCTCATCCTCGTATATGGCATCAGTCCGGTGGATCTCATCCCGGATCTGGTGCCCTTCGTTGGCTGGCTCGACGACGTCAGTCTGCTGCTGTTGCTGCTCTGGGGGTGGGAGTCCTGCCTGCCCGCAACGGTCAGGAAGGGGCTGGATACCCTGGAATGAGGGGAGAGGCGATGCCGCAGATTGTCGGGCGCAAGGCATTGGCGTAGACTCCACGCCGTTCACTTCATGGGTATGAAAAAATGGATCTGATCCTGTTTGCAATCGACTTTATTCTGCACGTTGACGTGCACCTGAAAGAGCTGTTCGAGCACTATGGCATCTGGGTTTACGCCATCCTGTTCCTCATCATCTTCTGTGAGACCGGCCTGGTGGTGACCCCCTTCCTGCCCGGCGACTCCCTGCTGTTTGCCGCAGGCGCCCTCACAGTGGGCAGCGTGCTGGACGTGCACACCCTGGCGGGGGTGTTGATCATCGCCGCCGTGCTCGGCAACGTGGTGAACTACACCATAGGCCACTTCTTCGGGGATCAGCTGTTTCGCAATCCCGATTCGAAGATCTTTCGCCGCGACTATCTGGTCAAGACCCACGCCTTCTATGCCAAGCATGGCGGCAAGACCATCATCATCACCCGTTTCCTGCCCATAGTGCGCACCTTTGCCCCCTTCGTGGCGGGCATGGGAGCCATGACCTACCCGCGCTTCCTGGCGTTCAACCTGATTGGCGGCTTGCTATGGGTGCTGTCGTTCGTCTATGCGGGACACTTCTTCGGCAACCTGCCGGTGGTGCGCCACAACTTCACCCTGCTCATCTTCGGCATCATCGGCATCTCGCTGCTGCCCATGGTCGTCGGCATGGTGAAGGCCAGGATGAGCACCGCCAAGGCGAGTTGAGTGCGTGCCTGTGCAACCATGCACAGATAATGCAGAAAATAAAAAGGGAGCCGATGGCTCCCTTTTTGTATGTGTCATAGATGGCGGCGTCAGCTTCAGTTGCAGCAGCGACCCTTGACCAGGTTGCCGATGGCAACCACCGCAAACACCAGCAGCTAGGCGGCGAAGATGGCCACCAGCCAGATGACAGGGGCATGGAGAAATGGGATCGGCTTGGGTGGCTGACACCGCTGATTGAAAAGGGAGCCGATGGCTCCCTATTTGTATGCGTCATTTATGGCGGCGTCAGCTTCAGTTGCAGCAGCGGCCCTTGACCAGGTTGCCGATGGCGACCACCGCAAACACCAGCAGGTAGGCGGCGAAGATGGCCACCAGCCAGATGACAGGGGCATGGAGAAACGGGATCGGCTTGGGTGACTGGCCCCGCTGATGGAAAAGGGAGCCGATGGCTCCCTTTTGTATGGGGCGCATATGGCGGTGTCAGCGTCAGTTGCAGCAGCGGCCCTTGATCAGGTTGCCGATGGCGACCACCGCAAACACCAGCAGGTAGGCGGCGAAGCTGGCCATCAGCCAGATGACAGGGGCATGGAGAAACGGGAGCGGCTTGGGTGACTGACACCGTTGATTGAAAAGGGAGCCGATGGCTCCCTTTTGCATGCGTCGTATATGGCGGCGTCAGCGTCAGTTGCAGCAGCGGCCCTTGACCAGGTTACCGATGGCGACCACCGCAAACACCAGCAGGTAGGCGGCGAAGATGGCGATCAACCACTGCGGCATGGAGAAACTCAGGAACTGCCAGCTGATCTCGCTGCAATCGCCGTCCGGGAAGAAGAGCCAGGGCACCCACTGATCGAGGGGAGCCCAGCTTGGGAAGTCGACGAAGCCTTCGCACACATTGAAGGGGGAGGGGTTCACCTGGTAATCCACATGCTTGAGTGCCAGCTTCAGGCCCCAGAAGGCGCTGTAGCCCCACAGCAGCATGGCACTCCAGCGGAGATACCACTTTTCTGGCGCCACCATGCCGAGCAGGCCGGCAGCAAACACCCCGAGGATGGCGATCCGCTCATAGATGCACATCACACAAGGGTGCAGACCCAGCACATGCTGGAAGAAGAGGGCGCACAGCTCGAAGCAGAGAGCCGACGCGGCCAGCAGGCCCCAGGCCAGACGATGGCTGGCAATACGGCGAAGAAACTCGATCATCTGATTGATCTCACAGAGAAAAATAATGGCTGAATTAGAGCAGAGCCTCATTTAAAAAGAAAGGGGCCTCATGGCCCCTCGCGTCATCAGTGGGCCGCGGGTGCCAGGGTTGGCACGGCGCCCCCCTGTGTCAGCCAGCCGGCCTGGTAGAACCATTCGGTGGCAGGGGCGAGCAGTTGTTCCACCGCAAAGAACCCCACCAGCCCCAGCACCAGGGTGTAAGGCAGAGCCATCCACACCATGCGGCCATAGGAGAGGCGCAGCAGCGGCGCCAGCGCCGAGGTGAGCATGAACAGGAAGGCCGCCTGGCCATTGGGGGTGGCCACCGACGGCAAATTGGTCCCCGTGTTGATGGCCACCGCCAACAGATCGAAATGCTCGCGGCTGATGGCGCCATTGAGCAGGGCGGTCTTTACCTCGTTGATGTAGACGGTGCCGACGAAGACGTTGTCGCTCACCATGGAGAGCAAGCCATTGGCCAGATAGAAGAGGGCGAGCTGATCCTCGGGTTTGGCAGCCAGTACCCACTGGATCACCGGCTTGAACAGCTGTTGATCGATGATCACCGCGACCACGCTGAAGAAGACGGTGAGCAGGGCGGTGAAGGGCAGCGCCTCATGGAAGGCCTTGCCGAGGGCATGTTCCTCGGTGACGCCGGTGAAGGAGGTTGCGAGCACTATGACGGTCAGGCCGATCAGGCCCACCGCCGCCAGATGCAGGGCCAGACCCGTGATGAGCCAGAGGGCGATAGCCGCCTGGACCAGCAGCTTGGCCTTGTCTTGCGGGCTGCGCCCGGCATCTTCGTCGCGCTCATAGGCTTCCATGATATGGCGCACAGGCTCTGGCAACTTGGTGCCATAACCGAACCAGCGGCACTTCTCCACCAGGATGCAGGTGAGCAGACCGCAGAGGAAGACGGGGATGGTGACCGGGGCCATGCGAATGGCAAATTCACCGAAATGCCAGCCCGCCTGCTCACCAATGATGAGGTTCTGTGGCTCGCCGACCAGGGTGCACACGCCCCCCAGGGCAGTGCCGATGGCGGCATGCATCATCAGGCTGCGCAAAAAGGCACGGAACTCGTTCAGGTGCTGGCGAGACAACTCGTCGATGTCCTCGTCATCCTGATGCTGACCCTCAAACTCGTCGCGGGAGGCCACCTTGTGATAGATGGCGTAGAAACCGGTGGCGACGCTGATGACCACGGCGATCACCGTCAGGGCGTCGAGGAAGGCGGACAAGAAGGCCGACACCAGGCAGAAGGCGAGGGAGAGCAGGGTCTTGGAATGGATGCGGACCAGCATCTTGGTGAAGACGTAGAGCAGCAACTGCTTCATGAAATAGATGCCGGCCACCATGAAGACCAGCAGCAGCAACACTTCGATGTTGGCCACCAGTTCATGCTTGATCTGGTTCGCCGAAGTCATGCCGATGAGCACGGCTTCGATGGCCAGCAGGCCGCCCGGTTGCAGCGGGTAGCACTTGAGCGCCATGGCCAGGGTGAAGATGAACTCGACGACCAGCAGCCAGCCAGCCAGGAAGGGATCAATGTGGAAGACGATCGGATTGATCAGCAGGAATAGAACGATGGCAATTTTGTACCACCGAGGGGCATTACCCAAAAAATTCTTTGCAAAAGCGCGCCCTAGGCTGATTGGCATAATGATGGTTCTCTGTTCTGTTGTTGGTATCTGCGTCTATGCAGTCGAGCCCGACTCGACCCGAACATCCGGATATTCACCTTTATCAAATTGATTGCACATGATTTTAATCAAGGGAGCGCTAACTATAAATAACGCCGCCGTACTTGCCCAGCGGCGAGGCGTCGATATCACCATCATTTGGTGTTGCTTGGCTCCGGCCATATGGCTGTATACATATTTTTAACAAAAAGATCGGGTTAATGTGAGCAGAGGACTGACCTTCTGCTTGCCAGCATGACCGGCTTTGCTATTATTCGTGAGCCTTTTTACGCACTACAACAGAGTCACCACATGGTCATAAAAGCGCAAAGCCCTGCCGGGTTTGCCGAGGAATACATCATCGAGTCCATCTGGAACAATCGCTTTCCTCCAGGATCCATTCTGCCGGCGGAGCGCGAACTGTCCGAGCTGATTGGCGTGACTCGCACTACCTTGCGCGAAGTGCTGCAGCGCCTTGCCCGCGATGGCTGGCTCACCATCCAGCATGGCAAACCGACCAAGGTCAACAATTTCTGGGAAACCTCGGGTCTCAACATCCTGGAGACCCTGGCACGGCTCGATCAGGACAAGGTGCCGGATCTGGTGGCCCAACTGCTATCGGCGCGCACCAACATCTGCACCATCTTCATCCGTGGTGCCATTCGCAACAACCCGGAGCAAGCCGCCGAGATCCTGCGCGGGGCCGATGAGGTCGAGAACACGGCTGAGGCCTATGCCGAGTTCGATTACCGCCTGCACCACCAGCTCTCCTTTGCTTCCGGCAATCCGATCTACGCCTTGATCCTCAACGGGTTCAAGGGATTGTACAGCCGGGTCGGCCGCTATTACTTCTCCGACAAGCAGGCGCGCGAGACGGCGGATGCCTACTACAAGACGCTGCTGGGCTTGGCCGAGACCAAGAATCACGAGGCCGTGTTCATGACGGTGCGCCAGTATGGTATAGAGTCAGGCAAATTGTGGACCCGTCTGCGCCAGGACATGCCGAGCAACCTGTGCGATAACTGATGTGTGTCACAACGAAAAACGCGCCTGATGGCGCGTTTTTTTATGCTCCTTGCCTGCCCATCAGGTCAGGCTCTTGCGATCCGGGCAGCGCCCTATGATGTCTGCGGTGAGCTCGCCGTTATCCTGCTCCAGCACCACATCGAATCCCCACAGCTGGTGCAGATGCTTGAGCACCTCGTGCCGCGACTCGCCGAGGGGGATCCTGTTGTGGGGGACATAACGCAGGGTGAGGGAGCGATCTCCCTTCACCGCCACGTTGTAGACCTGAATGTTGGGCTCCAGATTGCTCAGGTTGTATTGGGCTGACAGGGTGTTGCGCACCAGCCGGTAACCCTCCTCGTTGTGGATGGCGGAGACCTTGAGGTAGTTCTTCAGATCGTCGTCATCGATGGCAAACAGCTTCATGTCGCGCATCACCTTGGGGCTCAGGAACTGGCTGATAAAGCTCTCGTCCTTGAAGTTCTGCATGGCGAAGTGCAGGGTGTCGACCCAGTTGGTGCCAGCGTAATCGGGGAACCAGTATCTGTCCTCCTCTGTGGGGTGCTCGCAGATGCGGCGCAGGTCGGTGAACATGGCAAAACCGAGGGCATAGGGGTTGATGCCCGAGTAGTAGCGGCTGTTGTAGGGGGGCTGGTACACCACGTTGGTGTGGCTGTGCAGCACTTCTATCATGAAGCGATCGCTGATCTTCCCCTCGTCATACAGGTGATTGAGGATGGTGTAGTGCCAGAAGGTGGCCCAGCCCTCGTTCATCACCTGGGTCTGTTTCTGCGGGTAGAAGTACTGGCTGATCTTGCGCACTATGCGCACCACTTCCCGCTGCCAGGGCTCCAGCAATGGGGCGTTCTTCTCGATGAAGTAGAGGATGTTCTCCTGAGGCTCGGGCGGATAGCGCCTGTCCTCGATACCGGCGGCCTTGTGCTGCTTGGGCAGGGTGCGCCACAGCTCGTTGACCTGGGTCTGCAGGTAATCTTCCCGCGCCTTCTGGCGCCGCTTCTCCTCTGCCAGGGAGATCTTCTGGGGCCGCTTGTAGCGATCCACCCCGAAGTTCATCAGGGCGTGGCAGGAGTCGAGCAGCCGTTCTACGGCATCTATGCCGTGTTTTTCCTCGCATTCGGTGATGTAGTTCTTGGCAAACAGCAGGTAGTCGATGATGGAGGAGGCATCGGTCCAGGCCTTGAACAGGTAGTTGTTCTTGAAGAAAGAGTTGTGGCCATAGCAGGCGTGCGCCATCACCAGGGCCTGCATCGGCATGGTGTTCTCTTCCATCAGGTAGGCGATGCAAGGGTCGGAGTTGATGACGATCTCATAGGCCAAGCCCATCTGGCCGCGCTTGTAGTTGCGCTCGGTGTGGATGAAGCGCTTGCCGAATGACCAGTGTTGGTAGCCGATGGGCATGCCGACGCTGGAGTAGGCATCCATCATCTGCTCGGCGGTGATCACCTCGATCTGGTTGGGATAGGTATCCAGCCGATAAAACTTGGCAACCCGGGCAATCTCCTGGTGATAGGTCTCCAGCAGATCGAAGTTCCAGTCAGGCCCATCGTCCAGCGGTGCTATTTTTCTTGCGGTTTCTACCATATGTGATCCCTCAAGCCGCTTGCTTCTTGAACAACTCCCGGAACACCGGATAGATGTCCTCTACCTTGCGAATGTGCTCCATCGCGAAGTGGGGGTACTGCTCGGCCACCGACTCGTACTCGTGCCACAGGGTCTGATGAGCGCGGGTGGTGATCTCGATGTAGGAGTAGTAGCGCACCCGCGGCATGATGTCGCGCATCAGTATCTCCCGGCACTGGGGCGAGTCATCCGCCCAGTTGTCGCCATCGGACGCCTGTGCCGCATAGATGTTCCACTGGTTGGCAGGGTAGCGCTCGTTGATGATGTCATTCATCATCTTGAGGGCGCTGGAGACTATGGTGCCGCCGGTCTCCTGGGAGTAGAAGAACTCGTGTTCGTCCACTTCCTTGGCCTGGGTATGGTGGCGAATGTAGACCACCTCCACGTTCTTGTAGGTTCGGCTCAGGAACAGATAGAGCAGGATGTAGAAACGCTTGGCCATCTCCTTGGTGGCTTGATCCATGGAGCCGGAGACATCCATCAGGCAGAACATCACCGCCTGGCTGGAGGGCACGGGCCGTTTGACGAAGTTGTTGAACTTGAGATCGAAGGTGTCGATGAAGGGCACCGCCTCGATCCGCCGTTTCAGCTCCCTGATCTCCTTTTCGAGCTGTGCCATCTCGGCAAAATGTTCGTTGGGATCGACGGCCAGCAGGGCCAGCCGCTCCTCCAGTTCACGCAGCTGGCGCTTCTTGCCCGCCTGCAGCGCCATGCGACGCGCCAGCGAATTTTGCAGCGAGCGCACCACGTTGATGTTGGCGGGCACCCCGTTGGAGGTGTAGCCCGCGCGGTATGTTTTCATCTCCATCAGCTGGTTGAGCTGGGTCTTCTGCAGCCGTGGCAGCTCCAGATCCTCAAACAGCAGGTCCAGGTACTCGTCTTTCGAGATCTGGAACACGAAGTCGTCAGCTCCCTCACCCTGATCCGAGGCCTGGCCTTCGCCCCCGCCCTGACCGCTGCCCCCTCCCTTGGGGCGGTCAATCTTGTCACCGGAGACGAACTGATCGTTGCCCGGGTGCACCATCTCCCGTTTACCGCCTTGGCCTTGATGGAAATGGGGCTCACCGATGTCCTTGGTCGGGATGCTGATGCTCTCGCCCTTGTCCACGTCCTGAATGCTGCGCTTGGAGACAGCATCCGAGACCGCTTGTTTGATCTGCTTCTTGTAGCGGCGGATGAAGCGCTGCCGATTGACAGCGCTTTTGTTTTTGCCGTTGAGCCTGCGGTCGATAAAATGCGCCATAACTCCCCCTTGAACACGGCAGGGTCAGGATGACTTGCGTACCCTGAGATACCATTCGGAGAGCAGGCGTACCTGTTTGCGGGTGTAGCCCTTCTCCATCATCCGTTCGACAAAGTTATCGTGCTTCTTCTGCTCCTCGGCCGAGGTTTTGCTGTTGAAGGAGATAACCGGCAGCAGCTCTTCCGTGTTGGAGAACATCTTCTTCTCGATCACGGTGCGCAGCTTCTCGTAACTGGTCCAGTTGGGGTTACGGCCTGCGTTGTTGGCCCGTGCACGCAGCACGAAGTTGACGATCTCGTTGCGAAAATCTTTCGGGTTGCTGATCCCGGCCGGTTTTTCGATCTTCTCCAGCTCGCTGTTCAGCGATGCCCGATCAAACAGCTGGCCGGTCTCGGGGTCACGGTACTCCTGATCCTGGATCCAGAAGTCGGCATAGGTGACATAGCGATCGAAGATGTTCTGCCCGTACTCTGAATACGACTCGAGATAGGCGGTCTGGATCTCCTTGCCGATAAATTCCACGTAGCGCGGGGTCAGATAGCCCTTGATGAACTCGAGGTAGCGATCGTGCAGCTCCTGCGGGAACTGCTCGCGCTCTATCTGTTGCTCCAGTACATAGAAGAGGTGGACAGGGTTGGCCGCCACTTCCGCATGGTCGAAGTTGAAGACACGGGAGAGGATCTTGAACGCAAAGCGGGTGGAGAGGCCGTTCATGCCCTCGTCGACGCCGGCGTAGTCGCGATACTCCTGATAGCTCTTCGCCTTGGGATCAGTGTCTTTTAGGCTCTCGCCGTCATAGACCCGCATCTTGGAGTAGAGGCTGGAGTTTTCCGGCTCCTTGAGCCGTGACAATACGGAAAACTGGCCCAGCAGCTCCAGGGTACCCGGGGCGCACTTGGCCTCGGTCAGCTCGCTGTTGAACAGCAGTTTCTCGTAGATCTTCACCTCTTCCGAGACGCGCAGGCAGTAGGGCACCTTGACGATGTACACCCGGTCGAGGAAGGCCTCGTTGTTCTTGTTGTTGCGGAACTGCTGCCACTCGGATTCGTTGGAGTGGGCCAGCAGGATGCCGTCGAAGGGGAGGGCGGAGAGCCCCTCGGTGCCGTTGTAGTTGCCTTCCTGGGTCGCGGTCAGCAAGGGGTGCAGTACCTTGATGGGCGCCTTGAACATCTCCACGAATTCCATCATCCCCTGGTTCGCCTTGCACAGCGCCCCTGAGTAGGAGTAGGCATCGGCATCATCCTGGGCATAGTGCTCCAGCATGCGGATATCGACCTTGCCCACCAGGGAGGAGATGTCCTGGTTGTTGTCGTCCCCCGGCTCGGTCTTGGCGATGGCTATCTGATCCAGGATGGAGGGGTTGACCTTCTCCACCTTGAACTTGGTGATGTCGCCGCCAAATTCGTGCAGCCGCTTGGCGACCCAGGGAGACATGATGGGCCTCAGGTAGCGGCGCGGTATGCCGTACTCTTTTTCCAGGATCTCGCCGTCCTCTTCGATGTCGAACAGGCAGAAGGGGTGGTCATTGACCGGCGATCCCTTGATGCGATAGATGGGCACTTTTTGCATCAGGGACTTGAGTTTCTCGGCCAGCGAGGATTTGCCGCCGCCGACGGGGCCGAGCAGGTAGAGGATCTGTTTCTTCTCTTCCAGTCCCTGGGCGGAGTGCTTGAGGTAGGAGACGATCTGCTCGATGGCCTCTTCCATGCCATAGAAGTCTTTGAAAGCGGGATAGCGTGCGACGACGCGGTTGGAAAAGAGGCGGCTGAGGCGCGGATTGACGGAAGTGTCGATCATTTCCGGTTCGCCGATGGCAGCCAGCAGTCGTTCGGCGGCGGAGGCGTAGCAGGATTTGTCCTGTTTGCACATATCCAGAAACTCCTGGATGCTGTACTCCTCCTCTCTGGCCTTCTCATACCGCTGTTGATAGTGCTCGAAGATGCCCATAACTTAGCCCTCGTTATAGTCGCTTACCCTGAAAAAGAGTGGATCACTACTTTTGTTCTGTTTACCTCTTAAGCCTAGTCAACAGCCCCCAGTAATCCATCGCCATCATTGGTTTAAGTTTGTACGGGAGCTTCCCGATCCTCATGCGGGAAGAGGCAGCCAATGACATCTCTATGTTACTGACTGTTAAATTATTTTTGCCACGACAGTGATGCAAATGTCAAAGACATAAAAAATAAATGTTTGTGTGGCAGGCGCAGAAAATGATGGCTCCCGGGTTTGTCGAATCGAAGTGCAGGCGGGGCAAGGGTGGCAGGGGAGAAGGGAGGAAATGTCATGACGCTTACGTTAACGTAATGTTTGTCGTTTGGTGTTTAAGCTCTAATTTTTACATTGACGCTACATTCCGGCTGCACTAGATTGGCCCTGTGTCGAGCAGTCATCGCTTTAGCAAGAGAGTGGGTGATTGTGCAGATACTAAGCTCTGTTTAAGCACGTTTCCGTTGGCTTGACCCTCGCATCTGCGAGGGTCTTATTTTTTCAGCGTCCGGCAAGCGGGTGATCAAGCGGCGGCAGGATAGATCGCCGACACCGCCGCCAGCACCTCGGCGAAGGGATGGGCCGCCAGCTGGCCAAAACCGGCCAGGTTTCTCGCCTTGATCCGGGTGGTCAATGGGGTGGCGATACCGCACAGGAAGCGGGTCAGGATCCTGGGATGGCGCTGGTGACACTGGGCAATCAGAGGATCGCACCAGGCGCGCAAGCCGTGCTCGTTGGGCAAGCCTGGAGATGGCAGCGGCGGCAGCACGGCCATCTCCCCCCGGCAGACGGAGCAGTGCCCGCACCGCTCGGGCGCCTCTTCATCGGCAAAATAGCGGGCCAGCTCATGGCTCAGGCAGTGAGTCGAGGTAAAGAACCCCAGCAGGGCCTGGAGGCGTGCCAGCTCGCTCTGCTCTTTCTTTTCAAACAGTCCATGCAGCTCTTCGGCCAGTGCCGCCGGGTCGATATGCTGGCGCACGACTCGATACACCTCCGTCATCTGCTTGCTTTCAAGCTCGATCCAGCCCTGCTGCTGCAGATAATCCAGCGCCGCCGCGGCGCGCTGGCGTTCCCCCTGATAACCCTGCCACAGCGCATCGAAGTCCATGGTGCACCAGCTGCGCGCCTGGGGAGCACAGGCAAACAGCTGCTCCAGGAACTGGCGGCGATCGGGGTTGAAGCGGGCCAGGATCTCCCGTTTTTCCAGCACGAACTTGAAGCGGTACTCGGCAAAGTAGCTGTAGGCCGGGGCAATGATCCCCGCCATCTCCAGATAGACCAGCAGGGTCTTGAGGGGCAGCTGGCGGATGTTGGTCTCGTTGGAGAGGCGCAGCAGACCAAATTCCCACTCGGCACCGCTCTGTTGCAGGATCTGGAGCAAGGTCAGGATGGCCTCCCTGTCCGGGGTGTCTCCATAGACAAAGTTTTCCAGCACAGGCAACTGGGCGCGGCTTGCCAGCACCATGCAGCGGGAGGGGAGGCCGTCGCGCCCGGCACGGCCTATCTCCTGGCTGTAGTTCTCGATGGACTTGGGCAGATCGTAGTGAATGACACGGCGGATATCGGCCTTGTCGATGCCCATGCCAAAGGCGATGGTGGCGACGATGCAGTCGAGTCGGCCGGCCATGAAGTCGTGCTGGATCTGGCTGCGCAGGGCGGGATCCAGCCCCGCATGATAGGCGCAGGCACGGATGCCGATGGCCTGCAACTGATCGGCACACTGCTGCGCGCTGTGTTGCAGGGTGACATAGACGATGGTGGGGGCCGCGGGATCGCGGCGCAGCTCGTCACGCAGCCAGCCATCGCGGGCACTGCCGGCCAGTGGAATGACGGCGAGATCCAGATTGGGACGATAGAAACCTGTCACCACCAGATCCTCGGCCGCGATGGCAAACTTGGCCTGCATGTCTGCCATGACCGCCGGGGTGGCGGTGGCGGTGAGCAGTAGTACCTGGGGAATGGCCAGATCGCGGCGATGGTCCGGCAGCTTCAGATAGTCGGGCCGAAAGTTGTGACCCCATTCCGAGATGCAGTGCGCCTCGTCCACCACCAGCAGGGAGAGCGGCACCTGGGCGATGAAGCGGCGAAAGCGCTCGTTCTTGAGGCGCTCCACCGAGATCATCAGGATCTTGAGCTGGCCGTCACTGGCCAGCTGCATCACCCGGCGGCTCTCCTCGGGGGTCTGGCTGGAGTCCAGAGTTGCGGCGGCAATTCCCTTGCTCTGCAAGAAGGCGAGCTGATCGTGCATCAGCGCCAGCAGGGGGGAGATGACCAGGGTCAGATGGGGCAGTGCCAGCGCGGGCAACTGATAGCAGAGGGACTTGCCTGCGCCGGTCGGGAAGATGGCCGCCGCACTCTTGCCGGCCAGCAGGCGGCTGATCACCGCTTCCTGGCCGGGGCGCAGCCGATCGAAGCCGAAGTGTCGGGTCAATAAAGAGGTGATCATGGCAACAGGCTCCAGTGCAAAGTGAGCGGCATGATACCACTCTCGCTTCCACATCGGCCGATGATCGGACTGGTTTGGTGACAATTTGACCGTGGTTGATATTGTGTTATCACATTGTTGTAGATTTTTTGTGAGGTAACCCTGATATTTTTCAGTGATTATGTGGAAAAAAACGGTGGCAGATGGGATATTCCTTGTCCGCAACACCACGCGTTCTGGACAGATCCAGAAGAAGGTTTGCCAACGGCACCACCGTCTACAGGCCGGTGTCAATGCGCGCGGCAGGTTGCCAACAGGACTAATGATTCACGCACCATGAGTGCACAGGGACTATTTGATGACACAACAACACCCCCTCATAAAACTGGTCAACAGCACCAGTCTGGTTAGCCAGATCCTGGTCGGTCTGGTATTCGGTATCCTCCTTGCCATGTTCATGCCTGAATGGGCCAAGGCGGCGGGTCTGCTTGGCAGCCTGTTCGTCGGTGCCCTGAAGGCGGTCGCCCCGCTGCTGGTGTTCGTGCTGGTGATGTCGGCGATCATTGGTCACAAACAGGGCCAGAAGACCAACATGAAGCCGATCTTGCTGCTCTATGTGCTGGGGACCTTCCTGGCAGCCGTGGTGGCCGTGGTGGCGAGCTTCCTGTTCCCCTCCAACCTGCACCTGGTGGCCAGCAGTGCCGAGATCACTCCGCCGGGCGGCATCACCGAGGTACTGCAGACCCTGCTGTTCAACGTGGTGACCAACCCGGTGAAGGCGCTGCTGGATGCCAACTACATCGGTATCCTGGCCTGGGCCATCGGCCTTGGCATCGCCATGCGTCACGCGGGTGACAGCACCAAGGCGCTGATCACCGACCTGTCCCACGGGGTTTCCAGCATCGTCAGAGCGGTGATCCGCTGTGCGCCGCTCGGCATCCTGGGGCTGGTGGCATCCACTCTGGCCGAGACAGGTTTCGATGCCCTGTTTGGCTATGCCCAACTGCTGGTGGTGCTGATCGGCTGCATGCTGTTCATCGCCTTCGTGGTCAACCCGCTCATCGTGTTCTGGAAGATCAAGCGCAATCCCTATCCGCTGGTGCTGACCTGCCTGAAAGAAAGTGGCGTGACCGCCTTCTTCACCCGCAGCTCCGCCGCCAACATCCCGGTCAACATGGCGCTGGCCGAGAAGCTGCGTCTGCCGGAAGACACCTACGCTGTCTCCATTCCGCTGGGTGCCACCATCAACATGGCCGGTGCTGCCATCACCATCACTGTGCTCTCCATGGCAGCAGTGCATACCTTGGGAATGGAAGTGGATCTGGCTACCGCCATTCTGCTCTCAGTGGTCGCCACCATCAGCGCCTGTGGCGCCTCCGGCGTGGCCGGTGGCTCCCTGCTGCTGATCCCGCTGGCGTGCAGCCTGTTTGGCATCAGCAACGACATCGCCATGCAGGTCGTCGCCGTGGGCTTCATCATCGGGGTGCTGCAGGACTCCGCCGAGACGGCCCTCAACAGCTCCACCGACGTGCTGTTTACCGCGGCCGCTTGCATGGCCGAGGATGAGAGCCTGATGGAGGCGGCCCCGCTGCCTAGCCGCGAAGCCTGATCCCCCTAGACTTTCCGCTATGTACTGGCGCCCTCTTCGGAGGGCGCTTTTTATTGCCTGCGATCTTGTGTCAGCGACGCTTGCCCCTTCCTTAATCCAATCTGCCGGTTGCCGCTGCGGGCCTCTTGTCCATGGGAGGACGCGTCTGCTGGTGAGGGCGGTCGCGCTTATCCCCTCTGGAAGGAAGGGCCGCAGGCGTGGCGGTGTCTATAGGCTCAGGCGCTGATAGGTAGTCAGCCGCTGCGTCGTCATAGCGGCAAAGCACCAAGGCTCCTCAGCAGGCATGCGGGCGCAGGATTGGCGAATCAAGGCTTTCGTTCTGTGTCGCCGCATCGGAGCGTCGGCGAGCGACGACATCCCGCTTCTTGGGGGCAAACCCAGGCCCCTGAGGGGGTGGCCCTGGTGGCCCCATGTTGGCGCGGCATCGTATCCATCTCCGTGCACTGGAACCCGGCAAAGGGCTGGGGAATGTCAGAAGGGTAAATGGGCGGGGTCACTCGGCAGCATGGGGGCTGACACCACTCCTGCTTCTCGTCCAGGCGTGGTGCCTGAGGAGAGGAGCATATTGCACGGGCGGCAACGCAGCGGGGGAAGGTGAACGAGTGGGGAGGGCGCTTGATACGGAAGATGGCCTTGATCCTGGCCCTTGCCGGGGCACAGCAATGAAAACAGCCCGGCACGCTGAGCCTGCCGGGCTGTGGGTCTTTGCTCGGGTCAACCGGTGATCCGGTTGACCCGAGCTATCGGGGCGGGGTTAGCCGACCAGCTGATAAAGGATGGCTGAGATGGCGATGAGGCCCATGGTTGCCACGAACAGGTTGCTGATCTGGCCCTGGTATTTCGCCATGGCCGGGACGCGCTTGATGGCGTACATCGGCATCAGGAACAGTATGGTGGCGATGATGGGGCCACCCAGGGATTCGATCATGCCGAGGATGGAGGGGTTGATCACGGCCACGGCCCACAGGGTCAAAATGAAGAAGGCGATGATGAACAGTTCGATCTTCTTGTGGTTCGGCTCTTTGCCGGAGGAACGCATCTGCTGCATCACCATGCCCTTCAGACCTTCACGGGCACCCAGGTAGTGGCCGAAGAAGGAGGAGACGATGGCGACGAAGGCAACCAGCGGACCGAAGTAGGAGATGATGGGGCTCGCATGCTGGTTGGCCAGGTAGGAGAGCACGGCAATGTTCTGGGACTTGGCTTCTGCCAGCTGGGCCGGAGTCAGGCTCATCACGCAGGAGAAGACGAAGAACATCACGAAGCCCAGCAGTATGATGGCGGTGCGCTTCAAGATGGCGTCGGACTTGGCGACGGCGTTGTCACCATGATCACGGCGCTGGGCCAGGGCGAAGCTGGAGATGGCCGGGCTGTGGTTGAAGGAGAACACCAGCACCGGGATGGTCAGCCACAGGGTGGTGGCGAAATCCTTGGCGGAAGGCACCTGGGCCAGGGCGGCACCTGTCCAGTCCGGGATCAGGTAGAGGGAGATACCCGCCAGGATGGCGATGAGGGGGTACACCAGGAACTCGGTGACCTTCAGCATCAGCTTCTCACCGGCCAGCATGACCGACATCATGGCCATGATCAGCACTATGGAGAGGATCCAGCGCGGTGGCGCCGTCATCTGCAGCTGGTTGACCAGGAAGCTCTCGACGGTATTGGTGATGCCCACGCCGTAGATCAGCACTATGGGGTAGATGGCGAAGAAGTAGAGCAGGGTGATGAGTTTGCCGGCGCCCACGCCGAAATGCTCTTCCACCACTTCGGTGATATCTGCATTCGGCTTCTTGGAGGAGAGCACGAAGCGCGCCAGGCCGCGGTGGGCCAGGTAAGTCATGGGGCCGACCAGCAGCGCCATCACCACCAGTGGCCAGAAGCCACCCATGCCGGCGTTGATGGGCAGGAACAGGATGCCGGCGCCGACGGCGGTGCCGAACAGGCTGATAACCCAGGTGGTGTCTTGTTTGCTCCAACCGCGTGATTGGACCGAGCTGATCCCTTGCTCCTGTGCGGCTGCAACGTCCTGTGCGCCAGTGACAGTATTGGACATGTGTCTCACCCCGAATGTGTGGTTTTAATTAGTCGGCGCAAGAATACTTTTTTTTTAATCAAAAATGTTGATCAGATTCACCTTTACGAGGCTGAAACCCGCACTTTCTTATAGAAATGTGATCAAAAGAATAAATAATCAAAATTTATTTATCATATGCGGTGTTAGTTGAATGTTAAATGGATAATTTTTCACCTTACGAGGTTATCAATATGTTGTCCTGACAAGTGCTGGGCCAGTTGGCGGATCATGCTGGCGGTGGCCCCCCAGATGAAGGAGTGTTGCCAGGGGATCCAGTAGATGGTGTGGCGCTTGCCCGCTCTTGGGAGCGTCAGGGCTATGTGGTGGGCCGGATCCAGCACATGGCTGAGGGGCACCTCGAAGGCCTGCTCCACTTCGTCGGGGCTGAGGGCAAGCCGATAGTCGGGATCTATCATGGCCAGCACCGGCAGGACGTCATACAGGGAGATGGTGTTGAGGGGGGTGAGACTACCAATGACCCGAACCTGGGAGGCGGGGATCCCGAGCTCTTCGTGGGTCTCTCGCAGGGCCGTGTGGATCAGGCTCTCATCTTCCGGATCCTGGCGCCCGCCGGGGAAGCTTATCTGCCCCGGGTGGTGGCGCAGGGTAGTGCTACGGCGGGTCAGCAACAGATGCAGCCCCTGGGGGCGCTCCACCAGGGGGATCAGCACAGCCGCCGGTTTGAGCCCCGCCAGCATCAGGCGGTGGGCGGGGGCGGGGCGTTGCAACAGGAAGCGGGTCAGCAGCTCGGCGCGGTTCATCTCGATATCCATCTCGGTCCTGGTCTCCTCGGGGCTGGCTAAGGCTGTCACAGGCTCACTGGCGCAGGGCATCCAGCAGCGGCAGGATGCGGGCCACCTTGTCGTAGGTCTCCTGATATTCGGCGTCAGGGTCTGAGTCGGCGATGATGCCCCCTCCCGCCCAGCAATGGAGCCGGCCGGCTTCGGCTATCAGGGTGCGAATGCAGATGCTGGTGTCCATCCGGCCATGCTGGCTCAGGTAGCCGATGCTGCCACAATAGGCGTTTCGCCGCACCGGCTCCAGCTCCTCGATGATCTCCATCGCCCGTATCTTGGGGGCACCCGTGATGGAGCCACCAGGGAAGCAGGCCCGCAGCAGATCCACCCCCTGCCAGCGCGCATCCAGCTCACCGTGGATGGTGGAGACCAAGTGATGCACGGCGGGGAAAGACTCCACCGCAAACAGGCTCGGCACGCTGACGGAGCCCGGGCGGCTGACCCGGCCTATGTCGTTGCGCAGCAGATCCACGATCATCAGGTTCTCCGATCTGTCCTTGTCGGCACTGGCGAGCGACTCGGCCACCTGTTTGTCGATAGCGGGATCCGGATGGCGGGGCCGGGTGCCCTTGATGGGCTTGGTCTCGATGTGGCGGCCATCGAGCAGCAGGAAGCGCTCGGGGGAGAGGCTCAAAATGGCGCTCTGGGGCAGCCGGACAAAGGCCGAGAAGGGGGCCTTGTTGGCGGCGCTGAGGGCGAGATAGGCGGACCACTCGTCCCCTCCATAGGGGGCGCTGAAGCGCTGGGTCAGGTTGATTTGATAGCAATCCCCTGCCGCCAGATAGGCCTGGATGCGGGCGAACTTTTCGCCGTACTCGGCCCGGCTCATGTTGCTCTGCCACTCGCCCTGCAAGGCGAAGGGGGCGCAGGGTTGAGGAGCTTGCGCCGCCAGCCACTGCAATCGTCTGACGAGCCCGGCCTCATCTCCCCAGTGCACCAGCTGCCAGCGACCGGTCGCGACCTCCCGCAGCAGTGCCCAGTCGTAGATCCCCACCGCCATGTCGGGTACCTGGATGTCTGCACTGGCCTGGACGGGCAGACGTTCGAATCGTCGGCCCAGATCGTAGCCAAAGAGCCCCAGGGCGCCCCCGATGAAGGGCAGGTCATGCTCATCCTGCACCAGCTCCCCCAGCAGGGCTCGTTGGGTCTCGGCGAGCAGGGCGAGGGGATCGCCGTCATGATGGCTCTGGTGACCAGCCTGGGTGAGGCAGGTGCTGGCACCCCGGGTCTCCAGGGTGGCAAGCGGATCGGCGCTGATGATGTCAAAGCGGTTGTCGGCGCCCGTTGGGCCTGCCGATTCCAGCAGGATGGCCCAGGCCTGGTGTTGCAAGCGGGCAAACAGGGCGTGAAGCGATGCTTGCGGGTCGAAATGGTGGATATGCAGTCTTGGTTTCATTTTTTGTTACACAGGCAACAGTTTGCACCCAGCTCCCTAGCCGGTTCGGGTGCTCAAGCGTATCATGGCCGCCGGCATTTTTAAGAAAAACACCGTTATAAAAACACGCCGTAGTCGCCGGCTCTGTGCGCATTCGCCGCCTGCCGAAGGCCCGGCTCATATGGAAGCCCTTGCTCGCGCAAGCGACGACAAGGACCAGTGAGGATGATATGAGCATCATTAGAAAACAGGACTTTATCGATTCCATTGCTGACGCCCTGCAGTACATCTCTTTCTACCACCCCCTCGATTTTGTCCACGCCGCCAAGGCTGCCTATGACCGCGAGATCAACCCGGCCGCCAAGGATGCCCTGGCCCAGATCCTGATCAACTCCCGCATGTCTGCCGAAGGGCATCGCCCCCTGTGCCAGGACACCGGCATCGTCACCTGCTTCGTCAAGATCGGCATGCAGGTGCAGTGGGACAGCGACATGACGGTGCAGGAGATGGTGGACGAGGGCACCCGCCGTGCCTACACCAATCCGGACAACCCGCTGCGCGCCAGCGTGCTGGCGGATCCGGCCGGCAGTCGCAAGAACACCAAGGACAACGCCCCTGCCGTGGTGCATATCGACATGATCCCGGGGGACAAGGTGGAAGTGAGCATAGCGGCCAAGGGCGGCGGCTCCGAGAACAAGTCCAAGATGGTGATGCTCAACCCCTCCGACGACGTGGTCGAATGGGTGCTCAAAACCGTGCCGACCATGGGCGCCGGCTGGTGCCCGCCTGGCATGCTGGGGATCGGCATCGGCGGTACCGCCGAGAAGGCGGCCGTGCTCGCCAAGGAAGCCCTGATGGAGCACATCGACATTCAGGAGCTGATCGCCCGGGGCCCAGAAACCACAGAAGAGAAGCTGCGGGTCGAGCTCTATGACAAGGTTAACCGGCTGGGGATTGGCGCCCAGGGGCTGGGTGGCCTCACCACAGTGTTGGACGTGAAGGTCAAATCCGCCCCGACCCATGCCGCCTCCAAGCCGGTGGTGATGATCCCCAACTGCGCCGCCACCCGCCACGTTCACTTCGAGCTCGACGGCTCTGGCCCCGCCGAATTGACTCCGCCGAGGCTGAGTGACTGGCCGGAAATCACCCGTGAAGCGGGCGGCAACGTGCGCCGGGTCAATGTCGACGGCATCACCAAGGCCGAGCTCGCCAGCTGGAAGAGCGGCGATACCGTGCTGCTGTCCGGCAAGATCCTCACCGGCCGTGACGCCGCCCACAAGCGCATTGCCGACATGCTGAAAAATGGCGAAGGCTTGCCGGAAGGGGTCGATTTCACCAACCGCTTCATCTACTACGTCGGCCCGGTCGATGCGGTGCGTGACGAAGTGGTCGGCCCGGCCGGTCCCACCACCTCCACCCGGATGGACAAGTTCACCGACATGATGCTGGGGGAAACCGGCCTCATCGGCATGATAGGCAAGTCCGAGCGGGGCCCGAAAACCGTCGAGAGCATCAAGCAGCACCAGGCCGTCTATCTGATGGCCGTGGGGGGCGCGGCCTACCTGGTGGCCAAGGCCATCAAGAAGGCGCGGGTAGTGGCCTTCGCCGATCTGGGCATGGAGGCCATCTATGAGTTCGAGGTGGAAGACATGCCGGTGACAGTGGCGGTCGACTCCCAGGGCAACAACATCCATGAAACCGGCCCGGCCTACTGGTCTGCCAAAATCGCCGAGCTGGATACCAGGCTCGCCTGATCCGGTAGAAGCCCCTGGCGGGGCGCCGGGCAGATGGCAGCCCAGGCCATATGACAGAAGGCGACCTCAGGGTCGCCTTTCTCGTCTTGGTTGCCGCCCTGCCAGACTGACGTGGGGGTGGGGAGCCCTGCCAGCCCGGGTCGGCACGATATGACTCAATGGTTCAGGTAGACGTCCTGCCCACCGTAGCAGAGAGAGCCCTGGGAAGGGGTGGGCTCGAAGAAGCGGGTCAGGACACCGGCACGCTGCCCCAGGGTGCTGAGGCGGCTGCGATCCAGAGCAACCCGTTCGGGCAGCCAGGTCAAGACGGCGGCACAATGGCCGTTGGCCAGGCTCTGCTCCAGCAGACGTTGCCAGTTCTTGATCTTGGGGCCGTGAACCACCAGTACCCGGGCGGGATTGATTCCCTGTGCCTGCAGTTGCTTGGCCACGGGCAGCCCTGGCGGGGCTATGAGCAGGATCCAGCCGCTGTCGCTTTGGCTCAATCTTCCCAGCGCATCCAGCAACGGGGCTTCATGGAGATCCATGACCAGTCGATGCTCATGCTCCGCCTTGCTCTGATGGCGGGTGGGCCAGGTGGTGATCACACCGGCAGAGGAGGAGAGTGGGCGGTGACTCAGGGGCTGGCTCATATGTGTGTCCTGTATGAATAACCATGCTGTATGCGCATACAGTAGTTCTATCTCATGCCAGTGACAAGGCGTTTGTGATTAAAAATGTGAGCCGACTAACAGGGGTTCATATTAACCATTTGAATTTAAACACTATTTATATTGATGATGGGGTGGGTGTTTTTTAACCTATAGACAAAGCGCGGGCCGGCGCTCATGGTTATACAGTATGTATGGCAAGAGGAGGGACCAAGATGGATGTGAGCACCTTGCAACGGCTGGACGCCAATATTCTGCTCGGGATCATCAACGAGAAGCTGCGGCTGGAGTGCGATGGTCTGGAAGAGTTGCTGGCTTACTACGACATGACGGAGGATCAGCTGGCCACCCGTCTGCAGCAGATTGGTTATCACTACGACCCCATGAGTAACCAGTTCAAGGCCCATGGTTAATTCAGCTCAGGAAGCTGCCCCAATTGGGGCAGCTTCCTTTTATTGCCGTGCTGATACACCAAGCATTGAAAGCGATTTCATCACCGGCCGAGTCGGCGCTTATTTTCACGTATTTTCAGCCGCTGGCAATCATTGAAAACCTATTCATGAATCCAACTTTTTGGATTTCATTCAATGGTTTGATTTTTAAGGTTATTTTTATTTTGTTCAGGGAGGATATAGGAAAGGGTTTTCATGGTGAAACTGTCATTTTTATACGTTAAAGTGTGACTCACGTTAACTTTTAAACCCCCGGCTTTAGCTAGTATGCCCACGCCGGAACATATTCTGAGATAACAACAGCGCCGGTCCCTCAAGGGGATAACATTTTTTATTTGTAACGAAGGAAAATGGTTTATGGCTACCAAGAAGAAGACAGACCAGGATCTCCAACTGGATAAAGATCAGCTCAAGGCGAGTATCGTGCGTCACCTGCGTTCTACCTTGGGTACAAGCGAACAGAAAGCCTCTCCCGAAGCATGGTGGAAAGCGACCGCTGCCGCCGTCAACGAACAGGTGTACGAGCGCCTGACCCGTACTCAGCAGACTCACTTCAAGAAAGATACTCGTGCGATTCACTATCTCTCTGCTGAATTCCTGATGGGGCGTCTGACCTCCAACAACCTGCACAACCTCTCCCTGTACAAGATTTGCGAAGAGGCCCTGGGTGAACTCGGTCTGGAACTGACCGACCTGTGCGAGCAAGAGCCGGACATGGCCCTTGGCAACGGCGGCCTGGGCCGTCTGGCCGCCTGCTTCATCGACTCCCTGGCCACCCTGAACTACCCGGCGGTGGGCTACGGCATCCATTACGAGCACGGCCTGTTCCGTCAGGAGATCCAGGATGGCCGCCAGATCGAGCGCCCGGACTCCTGGCGTGAATATGGCAACCCCTGGGAGATCTGCCGCCCCGAGTCGGTGCAGGAGATCCCGCTCTACGGCTACGTGGAAACCGTGTTCGGTGACAAGGGCGGCCTGAAGAAGGTGTGGCACGCCGGTCGCAAGATCAAAGGGGTGCCTTGGGATATTCCGGTCGTCGGTTTTGGCGGCCACACCGTCAATATCCTGCGCCTGTGGGAATCCCGCGCCTCCGAGTTCTTCGACTGGGACGTGTTCAACGCCGGTGGTTACATCGACTCCCAGGCAGAGAAGGCCCAGGCCGAGACCATCTCCAAGGTGCTCTACCCGAATGACGAGACAGATGCAGGCAAAGAGCTGCGCCTGATCCAGCAGTACTTCTTCTGTGCCTGCTCCATCAAGGACATCATGCGCCGCTACAAGCGGGTCCATGGTTCGGATTTCCGTAACTTTGCCGCGCAAATTGCCATCCAGCTCAACGATACCCACCCGACGGTGGCCATCCCCGAGTTGATGCGGGTGCTGGTGGACGAGGAAGACTTGAACTGGGATGCCGCCTGGGCCATCTGCTACCAGGTCTTCTCCTACACCAACCACACCCTGCTGCCGGAAGCGCTGGAGAAGTGGTCTGTCAGCCTGTTCGAGAAGGTGCTGCCCCGTCATCTCGAGATCATCTACGAGATCAACGCCCGCTTCCTGAACGAGCTGGTGGAGCCCAAGTGGCCGGGCAACGACGCCATCAAGGCCAAGCTCTCCATCATCGAAGAAGGGGACGTGCGCAAGGTACGCATGGGCAACCTGTGCGTCATCGGCTCCTCCAAGGTGAACGGCGTGGCCGAGATCCACTCCAAGCTGGTGAAAGAGGATCTCTTCCCCGAGTATGCCGAGCTGTGGCCCGAGAAGATGTGCAACGTCACCAACGGCGTGACCCCCCGTCGCTGGCTGCTGGCCTGCAACCCCGAGCTTGCCGCCCTCTACAACGAAGTGGTGGGCAAGGAGTGGCCGCTGCAGCTGGACAAGCTGCGCAGCGTGACCAAGTTTGCCGACGACAAGGCGTTCCAGCAGCAGTTCATGACCATCAAGCGTCACAACAAGGAGAAGCTGGTCAAGGTCATCAAGGCGGAAACCGGCATCGATGTCTCGGCCGAGGCGATCTTCGACGTCCAGATCAAGCGTCTGCACGAGTACAAGCGCCAGCAACTGAACCTCATCCACATCATGGCGCTCTACCGCCGTCTGCTGGCGAACCCGGACTATGACATGCACCCGCGGGTGTTCATCTTCGGCTCCAAGGCGGCGCCCGGTTACAAGCTGGCCAAGGACATCATCTATGCCATCAACAAGCTGGCGGAGCGGGTCAACAACGACGCCCGCATCCAGGGCAAGCTGAAAGTGGTGTTCATGCCGAACTACCGGGTGAGCCTGGCCGAGAAGCTGATCCCGGCGGCGGATGTCTCCGAGCAGATCTCCACCGCAGGTTACGAAGCCTCAGGTACCGGCAACATGAAGATGGCTCTGAACGGCGCCATCACCATAGGTACCCTGGACGGCGCCAACATCGAGATCGCCGAAGAGGCCGGGGCCGAGAACTGTGCCATCTTCGGCCTGAACGTGGACGAGGTGAAGTCCCTGAAGGCGCGCGGTTACAACCCGTACGACTTCTACTACGCCAACTCCGAGCTCAAGGCGGTGCTGGACTGGTTCGACACCGACTACTTCACGCCGGGTCGCCCGGGGGAGCTCGCCTCCATCAAGCGCTCCTTGCTGGAAGGGGGGGATCCCTACCTGACCCTGGCCGATTTCGCCTCCTACTCGGAAGCGCACAAGCTGATCGATACCTGGTATCGGGATCCGGCGCTGTGGGCGAAGAAGGCCATCATCAACTCGGCCACCATGGGCAAGTTCAACTCCGACCGCTCCATCCAGGACTACGTGGATCGGATCTGGAAATTGAAGAGCTGCAACGTCGGCTGACAACACCCGATATGAAAAAACCCCGCATCGCGGGGTTTTTTTATCTCCTCTGATCGAGGTGCCTCAGCGCTTGTCGACGATCTCGGTATCGGCCGGTACGCGCTTCCTGCCGGTGATCATGGCCCTGATGAGATCCCCCCGGGTCAGGCGATCGAGGACGATGACCGCCAGCACATGGATGAAGATGGCGATCTGCAGCGCCTTGGCAAAGAATTCGTGCAGCTCCTCCATGAGCTCTTCATCAAACAGCCGCTCGTACCCCGTCATGACCCCGGTGACGGCCGTCCCCACCAGACAGGTCAACAGCAGCAGTATCATCAAGGCGCCCAGCGGATTGTGGCCGGCATGATAGGGGTGTCTGCCCTGCCAGCTGGCCTGCAGGTAGCGGCCCAGGCGGGCCGGGGTCGGAAACCACTGGGCAAACCTGGCGTAGTCGGAGCCGACAAATCCCCACAGGATGCGCAGCACCAGCAATCCGGCCAGGGCGTACCCGACATAGCGGTGATTGCGTCTGCCCTCCTCCAGGATGAACAGGTTGAGCACGCACAGCAGGACGGTTGCCCAGTGAAATACCCTGATCAGGGGATCCCATACCCTGATGGCCCTGCCGCTTCCCATCGATTTCGCCATGATTTTTTCCTCTCGTTGTGATGCACACCGACTTTCCATGCGCCTGTTGTCGGCACGCCGTTGTCCGCATCATGGAGGCACTTTCTTAAGGCCGTGTTA
>NZ_CBCPLW010000007.1:0-195465 GCF_965119515.1 Aeromonas sp. Marseille-Q7275 | reverse complement strand
GGGGCACCCCCTTCCTTGTGCCCCCGGCCGCCCGGGGCCCCCCCGCCCCCCGCGCCGCCGACGGCAGCCCCCACCAGGGCGCCGGTGTCGCCCCCCAGCTGCTTGCCTATCATGGGGCCCGCCACCCCGCCGACGCCGCCGCCGAGTATGGTGTTGACGGTCTCGGACGCCTGCGCCTGACCATTGCCCAACAGCAGCGCGCCCAGCAGCGCCATCGCGCTCATGCCGTATTTGTTCATCTCCATGGGGTACTCCTGTCAAACCTGATGTCTGATTGATTATTTTTCCCTGCACTATACAAAGCGCCCCGGACTCCGCTACCGGGATTACGGCGTCTTCGCCGACAGGCTGACTGTCTCTCCTTCGCGACATTGCCCAATCACATGGGCTAACCGACTGAAAATGAATTAAAAAAAAAGGTCACATGGGAAATTATCCCCACCGTGACCCCTTTCCCGGCCATTCAGGCCCTTTTTCTCCTGATGGCGGTCAGACAGATACTGTCACTACAGCCCCTTTGGAGGGAGGCGAAGTGGCGGACAGATGCCAGCAGTCACGTCCCTGCCGCTTGCTCTGGTACAGGTACTCATCCGCCCGATCGAGCAGGGCAGCGGTGTCATCCGGGTAGCGTGCTCCGCCCGCACTCAGGGTGATGGACTCCTCAAACTCGCGCCACTGCAGCGCCCGCACCCGGGCCAGCAGACGGGTCAGGCGATCCTCGACCTCCTCCCGCTCCCAGGGCAGCAGGGCCGCGAACTCATCCCCCCCGATGCGGTAGACCTGGGCCTCTCCCAGGGTTCTTGCCATGATGGTGGCCACCCGGAACAGCACCGCATCCCCCACCCCGTGCCCCCAGCTGTCATTGACGCGCTTGAAGCAATCCACATCAAACAGCACCAGCCAGTGAGGCCTCTCCTCCTGCGCCAGCCTGGCCCTGTCCTGCTCGAAGGCACGCCGGTTCATGATGCCGGTGAGAGGATCGTGCAGCAGGGCATCCTGCCCCTGCAGCAGGCTGTTTCTCACCTGATGGATCTCCCCCAGGCTGCCGTGCACGAACCAGGTGCGCTGGCGCAGCTGGATCTCCATCAGCGCCTCATCCTGAACGAGGCCACTGAGAGAACGCTGCACCAAGGCCTGCTCCTGACGAAAGATCCGCACCAGAAACAACAGGCTGCACAGCCAGATACCGAGCAGTGCCAGTGCGGGCAGCACCACCATCAGCAGGGTATCTTGCAGGTTGTCATGAAAGTGGGCGGGAGGCAGATAGATGTTGAGATCCCAGTCGATATCCGACAGCGGCTGCTTCAGGTAGCAGCCTTCCCGGATCACGTTCAACACGGCGCCCTGGCTCGGCGTGCCGGACACCGCAGGCAGCAGTGACAGATTATGCCCGACCACCAGCCGGCCGCCCTTGCGCTCTGTGATGTAGATGGCGGCCTGATCGCTGCCCATCGCCCGTCGCAGCGCCGCCTGCAGCGAGTTGAACGACATGTCGACCATCAGCAGGCCCAGCAGCTGCCCCTCGTCATCCTTGACCCGCTTGATCAGGGTCAGGACCTCTGCGTTGCCGCCGAACTCCTGGTAGGGACCAAACCAGACCAGCTCCTCGCTGTCGCTGTCGCTGGCCAGGGTCTGATACCAGGGGCGCTTCTGCACCTGGTAGCCGGTCGGCATCTGCCAGTCGGGGTAGCTGTCGAAACGGTCGAAGCGGGTGTTGTAGAAGTAGAGGAAGTGGGCGTCGTGCTTGAACTGGTGGGCTATGGCCCAGATCCCGTTGATGGCCGAGCCGCCCCTCGCAATGGCCTGCTTGTCCAGGGACGCTTCCAGCACGCCGAGCTGCCGTCGATTGGTCAGCACCATCTCGTGGATCAGGGTGGCGTCGATGGAGGTGAGCATGTGGTCATAGCCGGCCAGGGTCTTGTCGATGCTGCGCAGGTAGCTGGTCGCCGCCAGCAACAGGGTGGCGACCAGCACCAGGGCACCGAGCAGAAACGACAGCGGCGTCAGTATGTAGTAGCGTTCCTTGATGATGGTTGCAGCCATGCCACTCTCTATAAAATGTCGTGTTATATGCATTTTATAGTTGAAAACACCATAAACATATTGATTGAAGTCATTAACCCCTATCGTTAATGACAACAAAGACATCAAGGGGTCATGCCAGGTTTGGTCATGTGAATATCCATAAACAGTAGAAACAGTCATCACCCAGCGTTGACGGTTTCTTGCACAGAAGGTGTTATAGTCCATCACTCGAGAAATCGGAGCCAGATGACCTTTGTCGGCAATGCTGGCAGCCACGATTCATCAACCAAGGAGATGTTATGAGCAGTCCGTTTATCGAACAGATCAAAGTACGTCGTACCATCTATGCCCTGGGTGACCAGGTGACCCATTCCGAGGCCCAGCTGACGGCCCTCATCAAGGATGCCGTCAAGCACAGCCCCTCCTCCTTCAACTCCCAGAGCTCCCGTGCCGTCATCCTGTTTGGCGAGCAGCACCACAAGCTGTGGGACATCGTCAAAGCCGAACTGAAAAAGATTGTGCCGCCAGAGGCCTATCCCCAGAGCGAAGCCAAGGTCAACGGCAGCTTCCGCGCCGGTTTTGGCACAGTGCTGTTCTTCGAGGACACCGCCGTCATCCAGGATCTGCAGCAGAAATTCGCCCTCTATGCCGACAACTTCCCCATCTGGTCCGAACATGGCACCGGGATCGCCCAGTTTGCGGTCTGGACCACCCTGGCCCAGGAAGGCATTGGCGCCTCCTTGCAGCACTACAACCCGCTGATCGACGAGGCGGTCCGCAAGGAGTGGGACCTGCCCGCCAGCTGGCTGCTCCGTGCCCAGATGCCCTTTGGCAGCATAGAGCAACCGGCCGGTGACAAGACCTTCATGGATGACGAGGTCCGTTTCCGGGTCTTCGGCTAACCCCTCTGGCCCCCTCGCCGAGGGGGCCTTTGCCCCTGCTTCCCCCCGCATTTTCCATGGTGTGCAACCATACTCAGGGCTATCACGCCAACCGCCCTCAGGAGAGACGCATGGGAGAAGCCAGACGCCAGCGTATCTTGTCCACTCTCTATCCCGTGTTTGCCCTGCTCTGTGTCGCCACCATCATCCTGCTGTTTTCACTTGTTGGCATCCTCACCCGGCCTCCCAGCCTGCTGGCGGCCTTCTGGCCCGCCAATGCCGTCCTGCTCGGCATGCTGCTGCGTTACCCGCGCCTGGCCTCGCCCCCAGGCTGGCTGGGGGGCCTGCTGGGCTATCTGCTCGCCTCCCTGTTCACCGAGGATCCCCCCCTCAAGACGGCGCTGCTCACCCTCGGCAACCTGGCTGGCGTCAGCGTCGGCTACCTGCTGTTCCGCCGGCTGGATCTCGAAGACAAGCGGCTCCGGCGGCCCGCCTCCATCGTCTATCTGCTGCTGATCGCCATGGCGGCCTCCCTCGCCGCCGGCCTGGTGGGGGCGGCGATCAACCCCATGCTGTTTCAGGGCTCACACCTCTACGGGCTCGGCTTCTGGTTCGCCAGCGAGCTGGTCAACTACATGGCCATACTGCCGGTGATCCTGACCCTGCCCCCGCCGGGCACACTGCCGGACTGGCGCCGCCTCCTGTATCAGACGAATATCTCCTGGCGCAGGCTGCTGCCCCTGCTGAGTCTGGTTGGCACCCTGCTGCTGACCCTGCTGATCGAGGGGCCTGGCTCCATTGCCTTCCCGGTCCCGGCCCTGCTCTGGTGCGCCATCAACTACTCCATCTTTGCCACCAGCCTGCTCTCGCTCTCCTTCAGCACCCTGATCCTGCTCGCCCTCTCCAACGGCTACCTGACCATCAGTCAGGATGTCCAGACCCAATACTGGATGTTCTCGGTGCGGATCGGCGTCATGCTGATTGCCCTCACCCCGCTCACCGCCGCCAGCATAATGGCGACACGCAATAACCTGCTGCGCAGGATGGAATACCTGGCGCACCACGATCACCTCACCGGCGTCCTCAATCGGGCCGGCTTCTGGCCCGGTGCCGAACAGATGGCGGAGAAACTGGAGCGGGGGAAACGTCCCCTCGCGGTCTGCATGCTGGATCTGGACAACTTCAAGGGCATCAACGACCGCCATGGTCACGAGATCGGCGACAGGCTGTTGAAATCCTTCACCACCACGGTGAGCCAGCATCTGCGCCAGGAAGACCTGTTCGGCCGGCTGGGGGGCGAGGAGTTTGCGGTGCTGCTGCCCGATGCCACCGGGGTCCGGGCGCTGGACGTGGTCGAGCGGCTACGGGAGGCGGTTGCCCGGCTGAAGGTTCTGGATGGGGAAGGCAAGCCGGTCTCGGTCACTGTGAGCATAGGAATAGCCTGCCAGCACCAGGGTCACTTCAACCTGGACAGGCTGCTCTCCCACGCCGATCAGGCCCTCTATCGGGCCAAGCATCATGGCCGCAACCGGGTGGAACTGCACGGGGGCGAGGAGGCAGACAGGTGCTCGGGGGATGCGGCGCCCGCCACGGACTCGGCTCCCTCTTGACGCCCCGGCAGATGGAGGCCGGTTTCAGTCCGGCAGCAGGCTTGCCATGCAAAGCTGCAGGCCAGCCTCGTCCTCGGTCAGCCGGATCTGCCGCCAGTCCTCCAGCCGCGCCCTGACCCCGCCATCGAACCGCTTGTCGCCCCCGATCTGCACCACCTGACAACCGGCCTGCAGGGCGCTGCGTATCCCCGCCGGGGCATCCTCGAACACCAGGCAGTCGGCGGGGGCAAGGCCAAGGCGGCGCGCCGCGAGCAGGTAAGGCTCGGGATCCGGCTTGCCCCGCACCACATCTTCTGCCCCGATCAACCATCTCGGCAACGGCAACCCGGCACTGGCCAGGCGGTGCCGCGCCACCCGCTGGCTCGCGGAGGTCACCAGCGCCCAGCGCGCCGGCGGCAGGGCTGCCAGCAGGGTGCGGGCACCGGCGATCGGCTCGGCCACTCCCGCATGCTGGATCTCCAGCTCGTCGAGCAGCGCCACCTCCCTGGCCAGATCCAGCTGTGGCGCCAGTGCGCGTATCACCTCCCGCGAGCGCACCCCGTGGCACATGGCCAGCACAGGCGCGGGATCCAGCCGATGGCCCTGGCACCAGAGCCGCCAGACGGTCTCCACCTCGGTGGTGGAGTGCACCAGGGTGCCGTCCATGTCCAGCAGCAGGGCCTCGGCCCTCAGGGTGAGCACTGTCATGCGGTTCTCCCCGCCAGCACGTCGACGAAGGCCTGTCGCTGGGCCGACTGCTCATAGCAGGCGAGCGCCTGCTCGGTATTGCTCGCCCACACCGGCAGGGGCCCGACGGCAAATCCCTGCTGCAACAGGCTGGTCAGAAGCTCCCCCGTCTCCGGCGCCGCCAGTGGCTGGGCCATTACCAGGCTTCCCTTGATCAAGAACAGATAGCGTTCGCTCGACATGACATGACTCCTTGTGGCTGGTCAGAGGGCCAAAGGCCCGTTTCGAGACCATTAGAACAAGAGTGTTAGATAATTTATAATCAATAAATCGCCGCATTGGATAACCAAATGGAATGAAATTCGACTTAAGACAGCTGCAAGCCTTCGTCATGCTGGCCGAGACCGCCAACTACCGGGAGGCCGCCAGTCGGCTCTTCATCACGCAACCGGCGCTGACCAAGCAGATCCAGGGGCTGGAGCTGGCGCTCGGCAGCACCCTGTTCAACCGGGGCCGCCATGGCGCCGAGCTGACCGCCATCGGCACCCAGTTGCTGCCCCAGGCCCGCGCTCTGGTGGAACACGGCAAGGGATTCGAGCACCACGCCCTGGCGCTGGCGAGTGGCGCCGCCGGGCGCCTCAAGATAGGGTTCGGGCTGTCGAGCTTCGCACTGGCCCCCTCCCTGGTGGCCCGCTTCAAGCAGCAGGCCCCGGATGTGATGGTGCACCTGCAGGACATGACCTCCGCCGTCCAGCACGATCTGCTGCTGGCGGGGCGGCTGCAGATCGGCTTTATGCGAAGGCCGCAGGCGCCACAGCTGAGGGAGCACAGGTTGCTGACCGACCGGCTGGTGCTGGCCGTGCCGAGCCAGATGACGGGGCCGGATCCGGCTGCGTTCGACGTGGAGCGGGCGCTGACCACGCAGCCGCTGTTGCAGATGGTGGGCCACCGCTGCCCCGGCCTCAGCCAGCAGATCGCCCGCTTCCTCGGCGCCAACCGGCTGACCGGCATGATCCAGGAGGCGGAAGACATCCAGACCCTAGTGGCCCTGGTGGCCGCCGGCATAGGCAACGCCATACTGCCCCGCAGCGTCGGCTTCATCGCGGGCAAGGACGTGACCCTCTATCCCCTGTCCGGCCCCTGGTCCGAGTGGGAGATAAGCCTGGTGTGGAACCCCGACTTTGCGGATCCCATTCGGGATCGCTTCCTGACCCTGGTCAGGGCCATGCACCCGGAGGCGGAATAAAACGGCGGCAAGCCAAGGGGATGAGCACGCACTCTCGTGCCGGCAGGAAGGGTGGGAGAAGGGACACGCACTCATCTGATGTGCGCGTCCTCAAGGCCTCAGCCGGGATCTGACAGCAGCCGGGCCACCTTGATCACCTCGGCGATGCGGCCGAGCTGGCGCAGGGAGGCATGGTGCTCATTGGCATCGGCCGCGGCGCAGGCATCTTCCAGTATGGTGATGGCGCAGTCCCGATCGTGGCCATCCCGGGCGGCGGCCTGAATGGCCCAGCCGGTGCTGACGCCGCACAGATAGAGGTGATCGATGTGATTGGCCCGCAGTGCGGGCTCCAGCGCCGTGCCGTAGAAGGGGCTGACCCTGGGCTTGGTCAGCACCAGATCCCCGGGTTGCACGTCGAGCTCGGGGTGAAAGTCGGTGCCTGCCTCAGCCAGGGAGAGGGCGCCGAGCTGGTGGGCCCGGCCAAACATGGGGGAGCCCTTGGGCTGCAGCAGATAGCCGCCATCGAAGCCGACCTTGATGAGCACCACCAGCCAGCCCCTGGCTCGGGCATGGGCCAGCGCCTGGTTGGCATGGAGAATGGCATCCTGCTCCTGCACATGGGCCGCCGAGGCGGCGATGCGTCCGTCCGGGTGGGCGATGTCGTTGATAAAGTCGATCACCAGCAATGCCTTGTTCATGGGTCTGCCTCCTCGGCGTCAATATCCGGCCCCTTACACCAGCCCCAGAGCATAGCGCAGCGCCATCTCCTTGAGCGGGCCCGCCTTGTCCGCCAGGGTCAGGGCCAGGTTGCGGGTCAGGCGCAGCGGCCCTATGTCGTTGCTGAACACCCCGTAGAAGAGATCCATCCCAGACTGCATCAGCAGGTTGTCGGGGCGCCGACGCCGCTCGTAGCGGCTGGCCAGGGTGATGTCATGCCAGTCAACCCCCGCCTTGCCGAGCAGCTCGGCCCAGCAGGCCACGTCCTTGAAGCCGAGGTTGACCCCCTGCCCCGCCAGCGGGTTGATGGTGTGGGCGGCGTCGCCGAGCAGCAGCACCCGTCCGGCGTGGTAGTGGTTGGCGTGACGGCGCACCAGGGGGAAGCTCCCCTTGCCGGTGACGGTGAAGCCACCGAGCCGGGCCGGGAAGTGGCGACGCACCTCCTCCCCCAGCTTCTCGTTGCTCATGGCGGTGAGCGCCCGGATGCGGGCCGGGCTGTCGTACCACACCAGGGAGCCGTGCCGGCCGGGCAGCGGCAGGAAGGCGCGCGGGCCCTGCGGAGTGAACTGCTGCCAGGTGATGTCTTCCTGCTCGAACTCGGTGTCGATATTGATCAGCATGCAGTGCTGGCGGTACTCGAAGCGCGACACCCCGATCCCGGCGCCGCGACGGGTGAGCGACTCGGCGCCGTCGCAGGCCAGCACCCAGCGCGCCTGCAGCTCGGTGCCGTCATCGAGCAGCAGGCTGGCGTGCTCGGCACCTTGCTGCAGCCGGACCACAGCCGCCGGGGTGTGGGTCTGGATGTTGGGGAAATCCTCCATTCGCCTCAGCAGGGCGAGCTGCACCAGCCGGTTCTCTATGATGTAGCCGAGCTGGGGCAGCCCCAGATCCGCCGCGTCGAAGCGGGTGGCAAAGCCGTCCAGCTCCCAGGTCTCCAGCCGGCGGTAGGGGCACAGCCGCATCTGCTGCAGATGCGACCAGGCGCCAGCCTTGTCCAGCAGCGCCACCGAGGCCTGGCTGATGGCGGAGACCCGCAGATCCAGCGGCTGATCCGGGGCGTAATGCTCCGGCAACCGGGTCTCGATGACCCGCACGTTGAGACCCTCTGCCGCCAGCAGGCAGGCGGTGGCGGCGCCCACCATGCCGGCGCCGACGATGGCGATATCACACTGTTCCATGACTTGATTCCTGCAAGGGGTCGCCCCGAACAAGGAAGAGAGGGGCGAACCGAATGGGGCATGATAACGCAAGGAGACCGGATAAACAGTGCGTCAGGCGGGCAATTGCCGCGACGGGCCAGGCCATATGGCGGCGGCGCGGCCCCAGACTGGTCAGCACCGGGATTGCGGAGTAAAATGGCCGGTCCTTTGACCCTGCCGATCTTAAACACAGTCAAGAGTAGCAATGAGCAAGAAACTTCATATCAAGACCTGGGGCTGCCAGATGAACGAGTACGACTCGTCCAAGATGGCCGACCTGTTGGACGCCAGCAATGGCTACACGCTGACCGAAGAGCCCGAGGAGGCAGACGTCCTGCTGCTCAACACCTGCTCCATCCGTGAAAAGGCCCAGGAGAAGGTGTTCCACCAGCTCGGTCGCTGGAAGAAGCTCAAGCTGAAAAAACCGGGACTGGTGATAGGCGTAGGTGGCTGTGTCGCCTCCCAGGAAGGGGAAGCCCTGCGCAGCCGGGCGCCCTATGTGGACATCGTCTTCGGCCCCCAGACCCTGCACCGCCTGCCCGCCATGATCAAGCAGGTCCAGGAGGGGCGCGGCGCCCAGGTGGACATCGCCTTCCCGGAGATAGAGAAGTTCGATAACCTGCCGGAGCCTCGCGCCGAGGGGGTAACCGCCTTCGTCTCCATCATGGAAGGCTGCTCCAAGTACTGCTCCTTCTGCGTGGTGCCCTACACCCGCGGCGAGGAGGTGAGCCGGCCGCTCGACGACGTGCTCTACGAAATCGCCCAGCTCGCCCAGCAGGGGGTGCGCGAGGTGAACCTGCTCGGCCAGAACGTCAACGCCTACCGCGGCCCGACCTTCGATGGCAATGACTGCACCTTCGCCGAGCTGCTGCGGCTGGTGGCCGCCATCGACGGCATCGACCGCATCCGCTACACCACCAGCCATCCCATCGAATTTACCGACGACATCATCGAGGTCTACAAGGACACGCCGGAAGTGGTCAGCTTCCTGCACCTGCCGGTGCAGAGCGGCTCGGATCGCATCCTGACCATGATGAAGCGCCCGCACACAGTGCTGGAGTACAAGTCCAAGATCCGCCGCCTGCGCGCCGCCCGTCCCGACATCACCATGAGCTCCGACTTCATCGTCGGCTTCCCGAACGAGACGGACGAGGACTTCGAGGCCACCATGAAGCTCATCGAAGAGATCAACTACGACATGAGCTTCAGCTTCATCTACAGCCCGCGCCCCGGCACCCCGGCCGCCGATCTGCCGGACGACGTCGACATGGAGGTGAAGAAGGCCCGTCTCACCCGCCTGCAGAACCAGATCAATCACCAGTCCATGCTCATCGGCCGCGCCATGCTGGGCTCGGTGCAGCGCATCCTGGTGGAGGGCCCCTCCAAGATGGATCCCATGCAGCTCAGTGGCCGTACCGAGAACAACCGGGTGGTCAACTTCGAGGGGCCGCACCGCCTCATCGGCGGCTTCGCCGATGTTGAGATCACCGACGTGCGCCCCTACTCCCTGCGTGGCCGCTTCATCCGCGGCGAGGACGAGATGAATCTGCGCATCGCCACGGCGCCGAGCGAAATCCTGGCTCGCCGCCCGGACAACGTCCCCGATGATCTCGGGGTGGCGGCCTTCAGACCCCATTAATTTTCTCCCCCCTCCCGAGGGCGGGGGGAACAGCCGATACGAGGACATTTTGAGCCGACACATCTCGACCCTGAACCTGCACCTGGAGCCCGCCGACAACCTGCGTCTCGCCAGCCTGTGCGGCCCCTTTGACGACAACCTCAAGCAGCTGGAGCGCCGTCTCGGCATCGAGATAAGCTACCGTGACAACCACTTTCAGGTGCTCGGCAAGCAGGCCCAGATTGATGCGGCGGCCGCCATCCTCAAGCACCTCTATGTGGAGACCCAGCCCCTCAAGGGGGGCAAGGTGAATGACATCACCCCGGAGATGGTGCACCTGACGGTGCAGGAGTCCCGTGTGTTGGAGCAGGACGATGATGCGGTCTCATCCCAGCCTTATGGCAAGGAGGTGACGGTCAAGACCAAGCGCGGCCTCATCAAGCCGAGGAGCCCGAACCAGGCCCAGTACATTGCCAACATAGTGCGCCACGACATCAGCTTCGGCATTGGTCCGGCGGGTACCGGCAAGACCTATCTCGCGGTGGCAGCCGCCGTGGATGCCCTGGAGCGCCAGGAGATCCGCCGCATCCTGCTGACCCGCCCGGCGGTGGAAGCCGGTGAGAAGCTCGGCTTCCTGCCCGGGGATCTCTCCCAGAAGGTGGACCCTTACCTGCGCCCCCTCTACGACGCCCTGTTCGAGATGCTGGGCTTCGAGCGCGTCGAGAAGCTGATGGAGCGCAACATCATAGAGGTGGCGCCGCTCGCCTACATGCGCGGAAGAACCTTGAATGACGCCTTCATCATCCTGGACGAGGCCCAGAACACCACCACCGAGCAGATGAAGATGTTCCTGACCCGCATCGGCTTCAACTCCAAGGCTGTGGTCACCGGCGACATCACCCAGGTGGATCTGCCGCGCAGCACCAAATCCGGCCTGCGCCACGCGCTGGAAGTGCTGCAGGGGGTCGATGGCCTGTCATTCAACTTCTTCGAATCCAAAGACGTGGTGCGCCACCCCGTGGTGGCCCGCATAGTGCAGGCCTACGAGGCGTTCGACGCCCAGCAGGCGGCCGAGAAGAGCGCCCCCAATACCCGCAACGAGAACACCAGCAAAGAGAGTGCCCAATGAGCGTGACCCTGGATCTGCAGCTGGCCTGCGCCAGCACCGACGGCCTGCCGACCGAAGCACAGTTGCAAGGCTGGCTCGATGGCACCATTCCGGGTTTCCAGGACGAGGCCGAGGTGACGGTGCGCCTGGTGGACGAGGCGGAGAGCCGCGAGCTCAACCACACCTATCGCGGCAAGGACAAGCCCACCAATGTGCTCTCCTTCCCGTTCGAAGCCCCCCCCGGCATGGAACTCCCCCTGCTCGGGGATCTGGTGATCTGTCGCCAGGTGGTCGAGGCCGAGGCGGTCGAACAGGGCAAGCCCCTCATGGCCCACTGGGCTCACATGGTTGTGCACGGCAGTCTGCATCTGCTAGGTTATGACCATATCGAGGACGAGGAGGCCGAGGAGATGGAGGCGCTCGAGCGCGACATCATGCAGGAACTCGGTTTCCCCGACCCCTATCTAAATGATGAAGAGTAAGGGCTGACGAGGCGATCACGGCATTGAAACACGCCGCTGTCATCCTTATATAACCAAGACAATATCCCCTGTGTTCACACGAGTAACCAAGAGAGAAAATGACCGACGATCACCCTAGTACCGGCTCGCCGAAGAAAACCTGGCTCGACAAGCTCAGCCAACTCTTCCAGGGCGAGCCAAAAGACCGCAACGATCTGGTGGAAGTCATCGCCGATGCGGAAGAACGTGACCTCATCGATCAGGACACCAAGGACATGATCGAAGGCGTGCTCGAAATTGCCGAGCTGCGCGTGCGTGACATCATGATCCCCCGCTCCCAGATGGTGACCATAGAGAAGTCCCAGCCGGTGGACGACTTCCTGCCCGTCATCATCGAATCCGGCCACTCCCGCTTCCCGGTGATCAACGAAGACAAGGATCACGTGGAGGGCATCTTGCTCGCCAAGGATCTGCTGCCGTTCGGCTTTGGCGGCCATCACGCCAGCGAGCCGCTGCAGCTCGAGAAGATCCTGCGCCCCACTGTGATAGTGCCGGAGAGCAAGCGGGTCGATCGCCTGCTCAAGGAGTTCCGCGAAGAGCGCTACCACATGGCCATCGTGGTGGACGAGTTCGGCGGCGTCTCCGGTCTGGTGACCATAGAAGACATACTGGAACTTATCGTTGGCGAGATCGACGACGAGTTTGACGACATCGAGGATGAGCCGGAAGAGATCCGCCGCATCAGCAAGCGGGTCTTCTCGGTCAGTGCCCTGACCGAGATCGAGGATTTCAACGACTTCTTCGGCACCCAGTTCAGCGATGAAGAGGTGGATACCGTGGGCGGCCTGGTGATGCACGCCTTCAGCCACCTGCCCAAGAAGGGCGAGGAGATTGAGCTGGACGGCTACCTGTTCAAGGTGATGCACGCGGACCGTCGCCGCCTGCAGCAGTTGCAGGTGAAGATCCCGGAGAATCACGCGGCGGCCCAGCCGGAGTCCTGATCCCGCCCTCCCCGCGTCGTCAATCAACGCCCCTGCTCTCAGGGGCGTTTGTCATTCTGCCGCCCTTGCGTCTTCCCATTCTCTTACTGCGCACCCCTTCGGCATCCGGCTGGCCGGGAGGCTCGCCGTTGGCGCGGTTTGCGGTTAAGATGTCGGCCATTCCACATTATTCAGCCCAATTCGAGCCCCGATCCCCGTGAAATCGAAACTTCTGACAAGCCTGTTCGCCCTGGCCTCTGGCGCCATCGCCGTGCTGGCCTTCTCCCCTTTCGGCTACTGGCCTCTGGTGATCCTCTCCCTGCTCGGCCTCTATGCCCTGCTGGACAAGGCCAACCCCAAGCAGGCGGCCTGGCGCGGCTTCGGTTATGCCATGGGGCTGTTTCTGCCCGGACAGTGGTGGATCCATGTCAGCATGACGGAGTTTGGCGGCATCCCGCTGCCCGCCGCCTTCGTGCTGCTGGCCGGCCTCTGCGCCTATCTCTCCCTCTACCCGACCCTGGCCTGCTGGGTCTTCGCCCGCTTCTTTGGCGGTCGCCACTGGAGCCGCTGGCTGCTCGCCTTCCCGGCGCTCTGGCTGATGGCCGACTGGCTGCGGGGCTGGGTGATGACCGGCTATCCCTGGCTCTGGTTTGGCTACACCCAGATAGACGGCCCCCTCAAGGGCTTCGCCCCCATCCTCGGGGTGCAGGGCATCACGCTCGCTCTGCTGCTCACCACCTCCGCCCTCTGGCTCACCTGGCAGAGCCGCAAGCCGGCCTGGCTGCTGCTGCCGGTCGTGCTGGTCGGCGCCGCCCAGGGGCTGATGCAGCTCAACTGGGTGACCCGGGGCGAGCCGGTCAAGGTGGCCCTGGTGCAGGGCAACATCGCCCAGTCCCTCAAGTGGGATCCCGAGGCCCTGATCCCCACGGTGCGCACCTATCAGGATCTCAGCCGCGAGAATCAGGACGCCGACATCATCATCTGGCCTGAATCGGCGATCCCGGCCATCGAGAAGGAGATGGGCACCTATCTGGAGAGCCTGGACAAGGCGATGAAGGTGAATGACACCGGCCTGCTGGCGGGCATCATCCATTACGATCTGAAGCAGCAGCGCTTCTTCAATACCGTGCTCGGCATGGGGGTGCAGGATCTGGACGGCAAGGAGTCCTATCACTACGAGCACAAGAACCGCTACTACAAGTACCACCTGCTGCCCATCGGCGAATATGTGCCGTTTGAAGATCTGCTGCGCCCCATAGCCCCCTTCTTCAACCTGCCCATGTCCTCCTTCAGCCCGGGAGATGCGGTGCAGCCGAACCTGATCGCCAAGGGGCTCAAGTTCGCCGCCGCCATCTGCTACGAGATCATCTTCCCGGACGAGGTGCGCCGCAACGTTCAGCCGGACACCGACTTCCTGCTGACCGTCTCCAACGACGCCTGGTTCGGCACCAGTATAGGCCCCTGGCAGCACATGGAAATTGCCCGGATGCGCGCCCTGGAGCTGGCTCGTCCGCTGCTGCGAGACACCAACACCGGCATCACCATAGTCACCGAGATAGACGGCAGCATCATCGCCCAGATCCCGCAGTTCGAGGCCGGGGTATTGAGAACCGAGGTGCGTCCCGCCCACGGCGCGACCCCCTACCTGCGCTTTGGCAGCTGGCCCATGTACGCGCTGGCCGCCCTGCTGCTCGGCCTGGCGCTGGTGCTGCGCCCCCGCGCCCACCCCTGGGCGCGCAAGCTCTGAGCATGTTAAGAACATAAAAAGAGGCGCCCTTGGGCGCCTCTTTTTTATAACCTCATCACCCTATGTCAAGGTGAGAGCGGTTCGCGATGATACTCGTTGGCACCGCACTCCGGGCAGGTGCCGAGCTGCTGCGGGTGCAGCACAGTCTGGCGCCACTCGCAGTGATCGCACACCAGCACCCCCAGCCCCACCCAGTCGCCAGCCCGATAGACCCCCTTGTGTTCCAGCTCGTCCGCCAGCTCGCTCCACTCCACCTGGGCGCGGTCGGTCACGTCCGCCAGCCAGGACCACACTGTATCCTTCAATGCCAGCATAAAGGCGGACTCGGGCACCTCGGCGCGGCTCTCGTCATAGTTGCCGAGATCCCGCTTCACGTATTCTGCGATCAGCGCCAGCTCGTCCTGGGTCAGATCGCCGGCCGCCTCCAGATAGGCCTGTACCTTGGCGATCATCCGGTTGAGGCGCTCTCCCTGAAACTCTTCGGTCTCCTCCCACTGCTTCTTGAGCTGGGCGATGAAGGCTTCATACCCTTGTCGACGTTTGTCCATGGCCATTACTCCTCTGCTGAACCCTGATCGTGCCCGGCCTGAGCCAGAGACTGAGCCGTGCTGGCGGTGGTTGCCGCCCTCTGTCACCCCTGCTGCTCCGTGAAACCTCGATGCTGCCCGGGTCGGCCTGAGATTGGGCGGATGCTGGCGGTTGTTGCCGCCGCAGGATATGGGTATTCTATCGGGATTTCCCAGCTGATTTATCTATTCATTTCACAGATCCGGATGTCACCAATGCAAGAGCAATACGTTCCCCAATCCATAGAACCAGCAGTGCAACAGCACTGGGATGCCAAGAAAACCTTCAAGGCCGTGGAGAAAGTAGACAAGGAAAAGTTCTACTGCCTCTCCATGTTCCCTTATCCGTCTGGTCGTCTACACATGGGGCACGTGCGTAACTACACCATAGGTGATGTGATCTCCCGTTATCAACGGCTCAATGGCAAGAATGTGCTGCAACCGATCGGCTGGGATGCCTTCGGTCTGCCGGCGGAAAACGCCGCCATCAAGAACAGCACGGCACCGGCCCCCTGGACCTACGAAAACATCGAATACATGAAGAACCAGCTGAAGATGCTGGGTCTGGGTTATGACTGGGACAGAGAGCTTGCCACCTGCAAGCCGGACTACTACCGCTGGGAGCAGTGGTTCTTCACCAAGCTCTACGAGAAGGGTCTGGTCTACAAGAAGACCTCCTCCGTCAACTGGTGCCCGAACGACATGACGGTGCTGGCCAACGAGCAGGTGATCGACAACTGCTGCTGGCGCTGTGACACCCCGGTGGAGCAGAAAGAGATCCCCCAGTGGTTCATCAAGATCACCGACTACGCCGAAGAGCTGCTCAGCGACATCGACAATCTGGAAGGCTGGCCGGAGATGGTCAAGACCATGCAGCGCAACTGGATTGGTCGCTCCGAAGGGGTCAACATCAGCTTCGCCATCGAGGGTCAGGACGAGCAGCTGGAGGTCTACACCACCCGCCCGGACACCTTCATGGGCGTGACCTATGTGGGCATAGCCGCCGGTCACCCGCTGGCCGCCCAGGCTGCCGCAACCAATCCCGAGCTGGCTGCCTTTATCGAGGAGTGCAAGCACACCAAGGTCGCCGAGGCTGACATGGCGACCATGGAGAAGAAGGGCATGGCCACCGGCCTGTACGCCATTCACCCGCTCGATGGCCGCAAGGTGCCGGTCTGGGTCGCCAACTTCGTGCTGATGAACTACGGCACCGGCGCCGTGATGGCGGTTCCGGGCCACGACCAGCGTGACTTCGAGTTCGCCACCAAGTACGGCCTCGACATCAAGGCGGTGATCAAGCCGATTGATGGCGACGTGGACGTGAGCGAAGCCGCCTACACCGAGAAGGGCGTGCTGTTCGACTCCGGCGAATTCGACGGTCTGGACTTCCAGGGCGCCTTCGATGCCATCGCCAGCAAGCTGGAAGGGCTCGGTCACGGCAAGCGTACCGTCAACTACCGCCTGCGCGACTGGGGCGTCTCCCGTCAGCGTTACTGGGGTGCCCCCATCCCCATGCTGACCCTGGCTGATGGCACCGTGGTGCCGACCCCGGAAGATCAACTGCCGGTGCTGCTGCCCGAAGACGTGGTGATGGACGGCATCCAGAGCCCCATCAAGGCCGACGCCGAGTGGGCCAAGACCACCTATAACGGTCAGGAAGCGTTCCGGGAAACTGACACTTTTGACACCTTTATGGAGTCCTCCTGGTACTACGCCCGCTACTGCTCCCCGGACTACGACAAGGGCATGCTGGATCCGGCGGCCGCCAACCACTGGCTGCCGGTGGATCAGTACATAGGCGGTATCGAGCACGCCTGTATGCACCTGCTCTACGCCCGCTTCTTCCACAAGCTGCTGCGGGACGCAGGCCTGGTCAACAGCGACGAGCCGTTCAAGCGCCTGCTCTGCCAGGGCATGGTGCTGGCCGACGCCTTCTACTACAAGGACGAGAAGGGCGGCAACGTCTGGGTCAGCCCGACCGATGTCAAGGTGGAGCGTGACGACAAGGGTCGCATCACCAAGGCCATCGACAACGAAGGTCGTGAAGTGATCCACTCCGGTATGACCAAGATGTCCAAGTCCAAGAACAACGGCATAGACCCACAGCTGATGGTGGAGCGTTACGGCGCCGATACCGTCCGCCTGTTCATGATGTTCGCCTCCCCGGCCGACATGACCCTGGAGTGGTCCGACTCCGGCGTAGAGGGTGCCCAGCGCTTCCTGCGTCGCCTGTGGCGCACCACCTTCGAGCACGTCTCGGCAGGTGCCGCACCGGCACTGGATGCCGCCGCCCTCTCCAACGAGCAGAAGGCTGTGCGCCGCGAGCTGCACAAGACCATCGCCAAGGTGAGCGATGACGTGGGTCGCCGTCAGACCTTCAACACCGCCATCGCCGCCATCATGGAGCTGATGAACAACCTGGCCAAGCTGGGCTCTGACGAGCAGGACCGCGCCCTGATGCAGGAAGCGCTGGAAGCCGTGGTCGTCATGCTCTACCCCATCACCCCGCACATCGGCTTCGAGCTGTGGAAGATGCTGGGCAAGGAAGGGGACATCGACGTCGCGGCCTGGCCGGTGGCGGATGGAGCTGCCATGGTCGAGACCGAGAAGCTGGTGGTGGTGCAGATCAACGGCAAGATGCGCGGCAAGCTGACCGTCCCGGCCGAGATAAGCCAGGCCGACGTCGAGAAGCTAGCCATGGCCGATGCCTCGGTGCAGAAGTTCACCGAAGGCCTGACAGTGCGCAAGGTGGTCTATGTACCGGGCAAGCTGCTCAACATAGTCGCAAACTGAGGATGACCAGCACTCCCGGCCTCCTCTCCCTGTCGGGGGAGGAGAGCTGCCGGGGTCTGAATCCATATGTGACGGCGGGCAAGCGCCCGCCGTTCTTCACTTGATGCAAAGAGGAATTCACATGGGCATGTCCCTCACTCGCTGGATTGCCATCATGCTGACGGGCCTGCTGCTGCAGGCCTGCGGTTTTCAGATGCGGGGAACCGCCATCCCCCCGGAGCTGATGACCATGAAGGTGGTCGGTGACAACAAGAGCGACTTCTATCGGCTGGTGACCACCCGCCTCAAGGCCTCCGGGGTGACCCTGGCTGACAAAGAGGGCATTCCGTTGCTGACCCTGTCCGGGGTGAGCAGCAGCAGCCAGGTTGCCTCCGTCGACTCCATCGGCCAGGACCGCGAGTACCTGCTGGGTTACAGCACCCAGTTCACCGTCTCCATGCCGGGCAAGCCGACCCAGGTCTTCCCCATCACCTTCAACCGCAGCTTCCTGAACAAGCCGGATGCGGCGCTGGCCTCCTCCCGCGAGCAGGAGCAGCTTGGTAAGGAGATGCAGGAGCAGGCCGCGAACCTGGTGATCCGTCAGCTGAGCCAGGTCAAGTTCTGATGCGAGCTTCTTGATGAGAGTGTGTTGATGAGAGTCTATCCCGAGCAGTTCAGCGATCATCTCAAGGCAGGGCTCAAGCCCTGCTATCTCGTTTTTGGTGACGAGCCGCTGCTCAAGCTCGAGGCCATCGACGCCGTGCGCCAGGTGGCCCGCAAACAGGGGTTCGATGAACGCCACAGCTTCGTGGTGGAAGCCGGGCTGGACTGGAATCAGGTCTATGACGCCTGTCAGGCCATGAGCCTCTTCTCGGCTCGCCAGATCATCGAGCTGGAGCTGCCCGCCAAGGTCGACAAGGATCTCGCCGCCCGCATCACGGAGATCGGCAAGCAGCTCCACCCCGACCTGCTGCTGGTGCTCTCGGGGGGGCGTCTCAACCAGACCCAGATGAAGGCAGCCTGGTTCGACAAGCTGAGCCAGAGCGGCACCTATGTGCCGGTCAATCACCCCGAGCCCCGTTTCTTCCCGCGCTGGATGAGCGCACGATTTCAGCGTTTCGGCCTCAAGGCGCTGCCGGATGCGGTCAACTTCATGTGTCACGCCTTTGAGGGCAACCTGCTGGCCGCCAGCCAGGAGATAGAGAAGCTGACCCTGCTCGGCCCGCCCCAGCCCATCAGCGTCGCCTATCTGCAGGAGACCATCATACGTCACGCCCACTTCACCCCGTTCCAGCTCGTCGATACCCTGCTGGAGGGCAAGGTGAACCGGGCCCAGCGCATCCTGCTGGCGCTGCGGGCCGAGGGCACCGAACCCGGCATGCTGGCCTGGACCCTGTGCCGGGAGCTGGAGCAGATCACCGAGCTGGCCCTGGCCGCCCGCGCCGGTCAGCCGCTGGTGGAACACTTCAGCCGGTTGCGCATCTGGCAGAGCCGCCAGCAACTCATTCAGCAGGCCCTGACCCGGCTGCCCGTTGGCAAGATACAGCAGCTGTGGCAACTGATGGCCCGGCTCGATGACGCCCAGCGCCGCTTCGACACCGAGCAGGCCTGGCTGATGTTGCAGACCATAGCCCTGGGTTTTCGCGATGGCACGCCGCTGCCCCTGCTGGAGGCGGAACCATGCTGAGCGCCCCGGTTGAACGCAGGGTCGGCCCCTTGGGGCCCCTCCATGATCTGACAGGGAGAACCTCATGCTGAAGGCTCCCATCGGCATCCTGGGCGGCACCTTCGACCCCATCCACATCGGTCATCTGAGGCCCGCCATCGAGGCCCGCGACGCTCTGGGCCTGGCCGAGGTGCGCCTGCTCCCGAACCATATCCCCCCCCATCGCGCCAACCCCTTCTGCTCCAGCGAGCAGCGGCTCGCCATGGTCGCACTGGCGGCGGCGGAGAACCCGGGCTTCGTGGTGGATGAGCGGGAGCTGCAACGGGACAAGCCCTCCTGGACCATAGACACCCTCATCGAGCTCAAGCAGGAGCTGCCGGATACCCCCGTCTGTTTCCTGATGGGCATGGACTCCCTGCTCGGCTTGCCGAGCTGGCATCGCTGGCAGGAGTTGCTCGATCATGCCCACCTGGTGGTGAGCAAGCGCCCGGGCTGGCAACCGGATTACCCGGGCGAAGTGGCCAGCCTGCTGGCCCGCCACCAGACCCGGGATGTGCAGGATCTGCATCGACACCGTCAGGGCCATGTCTGGATCGCCGACAACCTGCCCATAGAGCTGTCGGCCACCCGGCTGCGGGCCCTGCTGGCGGCGGGGCAGGATCCCAGGTACCTGCTGCCGGCCCCGGTCGCCGACTACATTCGGCAGCACCGGCTCTATCAGCCATCGCCAGGCCGGTGAGCGGCGCCACGCGGGTTTGTCAGCCGACACCCTGAGGCGCACCCGGCACAGGCTTGACTATTGTCCCGCCCGGTTGCGCACTATAGTGATCAACAGGGGTCTGCCTTGCCCACGGGCGGCAGCCCCGGATCCATTCCCCTTTGCCAGACTGGGAAACGGGAGTGACCATGATATAATCCGCCGCCCTCTGGCGCCGGAAGATAGGAGAAGACATTGCAAGGCCAAGAACTGCTCGCCTTTATCGTCGACAAGATCGATGACATGAAAGGCCGCGACATCATCACCCTGGATGTACGCGGCAAATCCAGCATCACGGACACCATGATCATCTGCTCCGGCAACTCCAATCGCCACGTCAGCGCCATCGCCCACCACCTGGCCAGCGAGGCCCGCCATGCGGGGCTCGATCTGCTCAGCGTGGAAGGTCAGCTCACCGGTGAATGGGTGCTGGTGGACATGGGTTCCGTCATCGTCCATGTGATGCAAGATGAGTACCGCGACTTCTACCAACTGGAGAAACTCTGGGGTGGCACCCAGGTGCAAGCGTAACGAACGATGAAGATCCAGTTGATTGCAGTGGGCACCAAGATGCCTGCCTGGGTAGAGCATGGCTTCGAAGAGTACCGTCGCCGTTTCCCGAAAGACATGCCGTTCGAACTCGTCGAGATAGGCGCGGGCAAACGCGGCAAGAATGCCGACATTCCCCGCATCCTGCAGAAGGAGGGGGAAGCCATGCTGGCCGCCGCCGGCCGCTCGCGCATCGTCACCCTGGACATTCCCGGCAAGCCCTGGACCACGGAGCAGCTCGCCGTGCAACTGGAAGCCTGGAAGCTCGATGGCCGGGATGTGGCGCTGCTGGTGGGCGGGCCTGAAGGCCTGTCCCCCGAGTGCAAGGCCGCCGCCGAACAGAGCTGGTCCCTATCACCCCTGACCCTGCCCCATCCATTGGTGCGGGTGCTGGTGGCCGAGAGTCTCTACCGGGCCTGGAGCATTACCACCAATCATCCGTATCACAGGGAATGAGCCATGATCCCTTGGCACATCACGCCCTCATACACCCAGTACCACAGGGAATAGTCCATGTGGTACCCGCCCTTGCTCCCCGTCAGCCATAAGGTAACGGCATGCTGAAGAATCGCATCGAAATGCGCGATCACAGTGCCGAGGGACGTCTGTTCTTCCGGCGCACCCTGGTAGCCTACATCGGCATGGTCGTCCTCATGCTGGTGCTGCTGGGTAATCTCTACTACCTGCAGGTAGAGTCTTACGAAACCTATCAGACCCGATCCAACGACAACCGGATCCGGGTCGTGCCGGTGGCACCGCCACGGGGCCTCATCTATGACGCCAACGGGGTGCTGCTGGCGGAGAACCGCCCTGTCTACAGCCTGGAGATAGTGCCGGAAGAGACCGAGGATCTGGAGAAGACGGCCGACGAGCTGATCACCCTGCTGGCCCTGCCGGAGGGGACCAAGGAGCGGTTCCTGGCCGAGGTGAAGCGCCAGCGCCGCTTCAAGCCGGTGCCCCTGTTCGAGAAGCTGACCGAGTATCAGGTCGCGCTCTTCTCGGTCAACCAGCACAACTACCCGGGCGCCAGCATTGAGGCCTATCTCAAGCGCTACTACCCGTTTGGCGATACCCTCACCCATGCGCTGGGTTATGTGGCCAAGATCAACACCCGTGACGTGGAGCGCCTCGACAAGGAGGACAAGCTCGCCAACTATGCCGCCACCAAGGACATCGGCAAGCAGGGGGTGGAGAAGTTCTACGAGGATCAGCTGCACGGTGTGGCGGGCTACCAGGAGGTCGAGGTCAACAACCGCGGCCGGGTGGTGCGCACCCTCAAGTTCCAGCCGCCGGAGCCGGGCAAGGACATCTACCTCAACATCGACATCCGCCTGCAGCTTAAAGCGCAGGAGCTGCTGGCCGGCCGTCGGGGCGCCATCGTCATGATGGATCCCAATACCGGCGCCATTCTGGCCATGGAGTCGAGCCCGAGCTACGACCCCAACCTGTTCGTGACCGGCATCTCCAACACCAACTACTCGGCGCTGCTCAACGATCCGGCGCGCCCGCTGGTGAACCGCACCACCCAGGGCATCTATGCTCCCGCCTCCACCGTCAAGCCCATGATGGCGGTGATGGGGCTGAACGAGGGGGCCATCACCCCCAACTATCGCTACTTCGGCGGGCCCAGCTTCTCCATCCCGGGCACCACCAAGAAGTTTCGTGACTGGCGCCGCTGGGGCCATGGCTGGCTCGACGTCTATCGCGCCATCGAGGTATCGGCAGACACCTACTTCTACGATCTCGCCTACCGGGTCGGCATCGACAAGATCCACAGCTACATGACCAAGTTCGGCTTCGGTCAGTACAGTGGCGTCGACCTCTATGAAGAGACCAAGGGGGTCATGCCGTCCCGCGACTGGAAGATGGCGCGCTGGCGTCAGCCCTGGTATCAGGGGGACACCATCTCCATCGGCATAGGCCAGGGCTACTGGAGCTCCACCCCCATCCAGCTCGCCAAGGCGATCAGCATACTGACCCAGAACGGTCACGACGTGACGCCGCACCTGCTCAAGAGCACCGCCTCGGCGGATGGCGTGGTCAACGCCCCCATCAACCCGAACGTGGCCATCGCCGCCAAGAGCGACACCTACTGGCAGGTGGCCAAGGACGGCATGTGGCGCGTCATCAACGGCCATGAGGGCACCGGCCGCCGCGCCTTTGCCAATACCCCCTACAAGGCGGCGGGCAAGTCCGGCACCGCCCAGGTGGTGGGCCTCAAGGAGAACCAGGTCTACAACGCGGCCACCACCAAGGTGGAGCACCGTGACAACGCCCTCTTCGTCGCCTTCGCACCGTTCGAGGCCCCCAAGGCCGTGGTGGCCCTGGTGCTGGAAAACGCCGGTGGCGGCAGTGCCATGGGGGCGCCGGTCGCCCGCCACATGCTGGATGCCTACCTGCTGCCGCCGGAGCCCCAGCTGCCGCCGGCGCCCGACAAGCCGTCCACCCAAAGCCCGGATCAGAGCGAGGCCGTGCCCAATGAATAACGCCGCACGCCTGCTGCGCACCTTGCCTCCCCTCCCGAGGCCATCCATGCAGAACGAGGTCTTCTCTCATGAGTAACTCCGCCCGCCAGCAGAGTATCTGGTACAAGCTGCACATCGACCTGCCGCTGCTGCTCGGCCTGCTGGCGCTGATGACCCTCTCCATGGTGGTGCTCTACTCCGCCTCGGGCCAGGACTTTGACTCCATAGTGCGCCAGCTGGTGCGTGGCGGCCTCGCCTTCGGCCTGATGGTAGGCCTGGCCCAGCTGCCCCCCTCCCTCTATGCGCGCTGGTCCGTGCCCCTGTTCACCCTGGTGGTGCTGCTGCTCATCGCGGTGGACGTGTTCGGCCATATCGGCAAGGGGGCCCAGCGCTGGCTGGACCTCGGTTTCATGAAGTTCCAGCCCTCCGAGGTGATGAAGCTCTCCATGCCCATCATGGTGGCAGCCTGGCTCAGCCGGCATTCGCTGCCGCCGAAGTTCAGCCATGTGATGATAGCCCTGGTGATGGTGCTGCTGCCCACCCTGCTCATCGCCGCCCAGCCCGATCTCGGCACCTCCATCCTGGTGGCGGCCTCCGGCTTCTTCGTCATCTTCCTGGCGGGGATCAGCTGGTGGCTGATCGGGCTGGCGGTCTTGCTCATCTGCGCCTTCATGCCGGTGCTCTGGTTCTTCCTGATGCACGACTACCAGCGCCAGCGGGTACTGATGCTGCTGGACCCGGAGAAGGACCCCCTCGGCCGCGGCTACCACATCATCCAGTCCAAGATAGCCATCGGCTCAGGCGGCGTGTTCGGCAAGGGCTGGCTGCAGGGCACCCAGTCCCAGCTGGAGTTTCTGCCCGAGCGCCACACCGACTTTATCTTTGCGGTGTTCAGCGAGGAGTTCGGCCTGGTGGGGGTGGCCCTCTTGCTGGTGATCTACCTCTATATCATCAGCCGCTGCCTCTTCATCTCCATGCAGGCCCAGAACAGCTTCGAGCGCCTGCTCGGCGGCGCCCTGACCCTCACCTTCTTCGTCTATGTGTTCGTCAACATGGGCATGGTGAGCGGCATACTCCCTGTGGTGGGGGTGCCCCTGCCCCTGGTGAGCTATGGCGGCACCTCCATGGTGACCCTGATGGCGGGCTTCGGCATCCTGATGTCCATCCAGACCCACAGACGACTGCTGGCCTGATGAGAGCTGGCTGGCTGGTGCTCTGCGCCTGTTCGCTCACGGCGGGGGCGAGCGTCTCCCCCGAGCGGCTGAGCCTGCTGGCCGAGCAACAATCCGTGCCGCTGGCCGAGTTGCAGGCCGCGGCCGCCCAGGCGCGGCTGCGCCAGGAGGTGCTCGACATCATCAGCCGTCCCTGGGAGGCCAAGCCCTGGCATCGCTACCGGCCGCTGTTCGTCACCCCGGAGCGGATCCGGGACGGGGTCGGCTTCTGGCAACACCACGCCGCCCCCCTGGCGCGGGCCGAGCAGCACTACCGGGTACCCGCCTCCCTCATCGTCGCCATCATCGGCATAGAGACCTTCTATGGCCGCCAGATGGGCCGCCACCCAGTGCTCGACAGCCTCTATACCCTGGGGTTCCACTACCCCGCCCGCGAGGAGTTCTTCGCCAAGGAGTTCGCCCAGCTGGTGCTGCTTGCCCGGGAAGAGAAGTGGCCACTCACCGCTCTCAAGGGCTCCTATGCCGGCGCCATGGGCATGGGCCAGTTCATGCCCTCCAGCTATCGCCACTACGCCGTCGACTTCGATGGCGACGGCAAGCGGGATCTGTTTGCCAACCCGGCGGACGCCATCGGCAGTGTGGCCAACTACTTTGCCGAGCACCGCTGGCGCTGGGGGGAGTCAGTGGTGGAACCCGCCTTGATCGGATTGGCGCCTGTAGGTACCCTGCTTGCGCCCGAGCCCGAGCTCAAGCAGCGCTGGGCCGAGCTGGCTGCCGCCGGGATTGAACTCGCCACCCCGCTGGCACCGGACACGCCGGTGAAACTGCTGGCATTGGAGCAGGCCGATGGACCGGAATACTGGGTCGCGCGCCACAATTTTTATGTGATCACCCGCTACAACCGCAGCCCTCTCTATGCGATGGCGGTGCATCAACTCAGTCAAGCCATCCAGGACGCATATGCATTACAGCCACAAACTTCTCCCCCTCACGCTGACCTTGTTGCTGGCCGCCTGTAGCAGCCAACCGGAGCAGGCTCCCCCGCCGCCGGTCCAGGTGAAGCCGGAAAAACCCCAGGTGATCGAGATACCGCAGGCGACCGGCGCCATCCCGCGCCCCGAGCCCATGAGCGAGAGCGGCAACCGGGACTACTGGATTGGCAAGCAGAAGTACGAGGTGTGGCGCGACATCAAGCACTACAGCGAGGAGGGCACCGCCAGCTGGCTGTCCCAGGATCTCGATGGCAACAAGACCGCCAACGGCGACGTGCAGGACAGCACCCTGTTCAGCGCCGCCCACCGCAACCTGCCGCTGCCGAGCTATGTGCGGGTCACCAACCTGGACAACGGGCTGGAGACCATAGTGAGAGTCAACGATCGCGGCCCCTTCGGCAGCGAGCGCCTGATCGATCTCTCCCATGCCGCAGCCAAACAGCTGGAAATGGTCGATGGAGGCGAGGCCAGGGTGCGTCTCGAGCTCATCACCGATCAGCCGGATCAGATGGTCGAGATGGTGCCCATGACGCCGATGCAACCCATGCAGCCGGCAGCCCAGGAGGCCGCCTTCCTGGGTGAGGCCCAGCCTGAGGCTGCAACCACAGTCACCCCGGCCAAGGCCGCTCCCGCGGCGGCCGCCACGGCGACCGGCACCCTCTCCACGCCCAAGGCCGCAACCGGCCAGGGCAAGATGATCCAGGTACTGGCCAGTGGCTCCCAACCCAGGGCCGAGGCCATGGGCAAGGTGATGACCCAGCGCTACGGCGTGCCCTACCAGGTGGTGGCCCACGACGCCATCTTCCGGGTGCTGCTGGGACCGGTCGCCGCCGATCAGCAGGCAAGCCTGCTGGAACAGATCCGGCAGGGGGGGCTGGAGCAGGCCTTTATCGTTCCTTGATAGCAACGGATCACAACCTTATACAGGCGTCACGTCGTTTCCCGGCGTGACGCCGACAACCGATGGATAAAAAACCAGACCAGATGGCACACCGGACTATGACCGACCGGCACATCTGGTATAGTGGAGCCCGCTTTTTTTCAACTTGGGTAATCCCCATCCAGGCACCAGGAATTTCAAGATGTCCAAATTTGCCCGTTCCGTTATTCTGGCCTCCCTGCTAAGCGCGACCGCCCAGGCCAACCAGCCAGTACCGACGCCGGATTCGGCTCTGCCGACTGCCCAGCCGGTCCCCACCCTGAACAGCGCCCCCATGGTGGTACCTGCCGCGCCGGAGATCTCCGCCAAGGCCCATATTCTGATCGACTACTACTCCGGTCAGGTGCTGGCCGAGCAGAACGCCGAAGAGCGTCTGCCCCCCGCCAGCCTGACCAAGATGATGACCTCCTACATCATCGGCCAGGAGCTGCTGAAGGGGAACATCAAGCGCACCGACATGGTGACCATCAGCCAGAACGCCTGGTCCAAGAACTACTCCGACTCCTCCAAGATGTTCATCGAGGTGGGCAAGCAGGTCTCGGTCGATGATCTCAACAAGGGCATCATCATCCAGTCCGGCAACGACGCCTGCGTCGCCATGGCCGAACACCTGGCGGGCAGCACCGACTCCTTCGCCAGCCTGATGAACTCCTGGGCCGCCAAGCTCGGCATGAACGACAGCCACTTCATGAACCCCCACGGTCTGGATGCAGAAGGCCACTACAGTACGGCCCATGACATGGCCCGCCTGGGTCAGGCGCTGATCCGCGACCTGCCGGAGGAGTACAAGATCTACTCCCAGAAGTCGTTCGTGTTCAACGGCATCACCCAGCACAACCGCAACCGCCTGCTGTGGGATCAGTCCCTGCAAGTGGATGGCATCAAGACCGGCCATGTCAGCCAGGTCGGCTACAACCTGGTCTCCTCCGCCACCAACAACGAGGGCATGCGCCTGATCGCCGTGGTGCTGGGTGCCAGCAGCGAAGGCTCCCGCGCCGCCGAGAGCAAGAAGCTGCTCACCTACGGTTTCCGCTTCTTCCAGAGCCTGACCCCCTACAAGGCGGGTACCGAGCTGGTGACCCAGAAGATCTGGATGGGCGACAAGTCCGAAGTGAAACTGGGCGTCGATCAGGATGTCTCCGTGCTGGTCACCCGTGGCCAGGGCAACAACCTGAAGGCGGACTTCCAGCTCGAGAGCGAGCTGAAGGCCCCGCTGGCCAAGGGTCAGCGCGTCGGTACCGTGTTCCTCAAGCAGGGTGACAAGGAGATCAAGCAGGTTCCGCTGGTCGCCCTGGAAGAGGTGCAGGAAGGTGGCCTGATGAGCCGTCTGTGGGATTACCTGGTGATGCTGGTCGCCAGCTGGTTCAAGTAACCTGCGCACGATCCTGACCAAACAGCGGCGCCAACAGGCGCCGCTGCTGTCTTTACCGCATCATGGCAGTGAATAACCCTGCAATCTGCAGGTTCCGCCGACGCTCCATTTGTGGTAAAAAGCAGCATTCCCACGTCCTGTCGACCTGGCGGGCTTGATCCCGCGCCGGGCAGTGCCCATATAAGATGGAGCCGTGCCCATGGTTGACGCGACTGGCGGCCCGAGTACCTCGGCCAGACAAGATGCAAGATGAAGTCGTTTCGTGACGACGCTAAAGGTGAGTGAGATGAATACCAAGTTTGATGAGCTGCTGGAGTTCCCCTGCAAGTTCCCGTTCAAGGTGCTTGGCGTGGCCGATCCCGCCCTGCCGGATCAGGTGGTTGAAGTGCTGCAGCAACATGCCCCGGGCACTTACAGCCCGACCGTTCAGCCCAGCACCAAGGGCAACTATCACTCGGTACGAGTGACGGTCACTGCCCAGAGCAAGGAGCACATCGAAGCCATGTACACCGCACTCGGCAAGATCGAGCTGGTTCGCTACGTCCTGTGAGTCGCCTCTCTCGCCCCGCCATCGGGGCGAGCGATTATTTGCCATTCTGTTTTGCCGACGCAAGCGCCAGTCAGTGAGGAAAGATGTCATCACAGATCCCCGCCCAGCCACGGCTGTTAGTCAGACAGTTGGGCCGTCGCCCCTACCAGCCGGTGTGGGACGCCATGAAGGCCTTCACCGACAACCGCACCAGCGAGACACCCGACGAGTTCTGGGTGGTGGAGCACGATCCCGTCTACACCCAGGGCCAGGCCGGCAAGGCCGAGCATCTGCTCGCCCCCGGTGACATCCCCGTGGTGCAGAGCGATCGCGGCGGCCAGGTGACCTATCACGGTCCCGGCCAGCTGGTGCTCTATGTGCTGGTTGACGTGCGCCGCAGCAAGCTCTCGGTGCGCGAGCTGGTGACCTGCCTGGAAACCGCCATCATCAACACCCTGGCCAGAAGCGACATCCAGGCCTATGCCAAGGCCGATGCCCCCGGCGTCTACGTGAAGAATGACCTTGGCATGGAGGCCAAGCTCGCCTCCCTGGGCCTGAGGATCCGCAAGGGCTGCTCCTTCCACGGACTGGCCCTCAATATCAACATGGACATGACCCCCTTCCTGCGCATCAATCCGTGCGGTTATGCGGGCATGGCCATGACCCAGACCAGCGCCCTGGGCGGCCCGCAGAGCGTGGCCGAGGCGCAATCCATTCTGGTGGCCGAACTGGCCCGCCTGATTGGCTACCAAACGATCATCAATAGCGAAGAAGCCGCATGAGCAACCCCATGCCGTGCAACCATGAGGGCTCAGAGCAGACCCTGATGGCTACCAATCAGACAATAACAAACACCGAGAGTGAATCATGAGCAAACCCGTTCGTATGGAGCCGGGCGTCAAGCTGCGCGATGGCGACAAGATGGCCCTGATCCCGGTGAAATTCATGCCGGATCCCAACGAGGAAGTGCTGCGCAAGCCGGACTGGATGCGGATCAAGCTGCCGCCGTCGAGCCAGAAGATCGAGCACATCAAGAGCACCCTGCGCAAGAACAAGCTGCACTCGGTCTGTGAAGAGGCTTCCTGCCCCAACCTGGCGGAGTGCTTCAACCACGGCACGGCCACCTTCATGATCATGGGCGCCATCTGCACCCGCCGCTGCCCCTTCTGCGACGTGGCCCACGGCCGCCCGCTGGCGCTGGATCCCGAAGAGCCGAAGAAGCTGGCGCTCACCATCAAGGAGATGGGGCTCAAATACGTGGTCATCACCTCGGTGGACCGCGACGATCTGCGGGACGGCGGTGCCCAGCACTTCGCCGACTGCATCAAGCAGATCCGCGAGCACAGCCCCCAGACCCGCATCGAGATCCTGACCCCGGACTTCCGCGGCCGCATGGAGCAGGCGCTGGAAGTGTTCCGCGAGACCCCGCCGGATGTGTTCAACCACAACCTGGAAACCGCCCCGCGCATGTACCGGGTTGCCCGCCCGGGTGCCGACTACAAGTGGTCTTTGGAGCTGCTGCGCCGCATCAAGGAGATGCACCCCCATGTGCCGACCAAGTCCGGCGTCATGATGGGTCTGGGCGAGACCAACGAAGAGATTGTCCAGGTGCTCAAGGATCTGCGCGAGCACGGCGTCAACATGCTGACCCTGGGCCAGTACCTGCAGCCGAGCCGTCACCACCTGCCGGTGAAGCGCTACGTGCCGCCCGCAGAGTTCGACGAGCTGAAAGACGTCGCCATGGATCTCGGCTTCAGCCATGCCGCCTGCGGCCCCTTCGTGCGCTCCTCCTACCACGCGGATCTGCAGGCCAAGGGTGAAGAGGTCAAATGATCTTGCCCGAAAGAGGGGTCAAATAACCTCTCCTGCTAAAAGAAGAGCGCCCAAGGGCGCTCTTCTTGTTGAACCAGTCTGACTCGACACGCCCGGCCAATCCCTTGGCTAATTCCCGGCGCCGGGGTTAAGGTGACGACTCCCTTTCCTTGAGTGACACTCAGATGCCAACCCCTATCGTTCGGCTGATCCCCATGGATGAGGCGGCATTCCCCGCCTATCGCGACTACTTCATCGACGACTACGCCCAGGATCTTGCCAGCAATCACGGGCTGATCCTGGCCGATGCCCGCCAACAGGCCGAGGCCTCCTTGCTGCAACACCTGCCCCAAGGGGCCGCCACGCCGGGCCATAGCCTGCTCTGCATCCTCCCTGTGAATGACAATGTCGGGGGCGCAGTCGCACCGACGACGGCCATCGCCGGCTATCTCTGGCACAGCATCGACAACGCGGCCCACACCACCTTCATCTATGACTTCTACACACTCCCGACCCATCGCGGACTGGGCTATGGCAAGGCCGCCATGGCGGTGCTGGAGGCCGAATTGAAGTGCCTTGGCGTCAGCCAGATCAAGCTGAGGGTCGCCCATGACAACCCCAGAGCCAGGGCGCTCTACGAAGAGATAGGCTTTCGCATCACGGGCTACAACATGGCCAAGACGCTGGGTTGATGGCCCCGGTCTTCAACACTCCTCCGTGATGCCATAGCGAGCCGACGCTCACAGCGAGATCCCGGAAAATGACATGAAGCCGAGCGACATCAGTCCCGCCACTATGAAGGTGATACCGATGCCCCTCAATCCCTCTGGCACGTCCGAATACTTCATCTTCTGGCGCAGGCCGGCGATGGCGACTATGGCCAGCAGCCAGCCGAGCCCGGAGCCAGCCCCATAGACCACGGATTCGATGAAGTCATAATCCCGCTGCGCCATGAAGATGACGCCGCCGAAGATGGCGCAGTGCACCGTCAACAGCGGCAGATAGATGCCCAGGGCCTGATGGAGCGCCGGGAAATGCTTGTCCAGTACCATCTCCATCACCTGCACCAGGGCCGCCAGCACGCCTATGTAGATGATGAAATCGAGAAAGCTCAGGTCAAATTCCCCGAGGAAGGTGCTGTCCGGGCGCAGTATATGGCGGTAGATCAGGTTGTTGAGGGGGATGGCGATCACCATGACCACCAGCACCGTCATGCCAAGGCCGAAGGCGGTGTTGATGTTCTTCGACACCGCGAGGAAGGTACACATGCCGAGAAAGAAGGCCAGGGCCAGGTTTTCCACAAAGATCGACTGAATAAACAAATTGACGTAATAGTCCATGAAGGCAGCTCACCACGAGATTGTGCAAAGAGAGAGTCCGCCCCTGGCCAGGGGCCAGCGGCAGAAACCGGATGACAGTCAGCACGGGCGCGATCGCAGACGACGGGGGTCGGCGGATCAACAAAAAGGGATCAGCGGCAGAGACGGCGTCGGCGTGCGCCCGGCGAGGCGAGCAGCGCTAGTCGCCCTGGCAGAAGCGAAATTGCAGGTGATGGCAGAGCAGTTGCCGCTGGTGCAGATGACCCAAGCAGGTCGGCCATTGTCTGAGATAGATGAGGGGCAGGAAAAACAGCAGGCCGCAGAGCAGGCCGAGGATCTCGTGCTGGAACCAGGCCAGCAGCATCTGGTAGAGATCCGGATCCCTGGTCCCTTCCAGCCGCCGCCCCTGCTCGGCGCTGAGCCGCCACTGGGAGGCGGGAGGCAGGCTGACGCTGTCGGCCAACTCCGACACGGGAGGCTCGTGCAGCTGCATCGAGGATGTCGATGTCCCCTGGGTCGACAGCGCGGGCGCACCTGGCCCTGCCGCGGCAGAGGCGGCAAGCCACAGCAGGCAGGCGACGGCGAACGCCATCGGCCAGCGCAATGATCGGCCAAGGGGTGGCAAGGGACAGGCTCCTTGAAAAGGCAAGGGGTTGAGCGGGCCGAATATATCACAATTCCCCTTCATATTGAATTTTGGCATCCACTAACCGGGAAAATTCGATACAAACAGCCTGCTTTCTCCGCAAAGAGGGCATTTAACGCCCTCAATGAAAACCGCGGGGAACGACTCCCATCCTCGACCCTTGAGCCCCATTCGGTGAGGGCATAGCCGCTCCGGCAACAAAAACGGCCACCCCAGGGTGGCCGTTGTCATCGACAGGGTGGAGTCGCCGCCGGCTCAGAGACCGGCGGCCTCCAGATGCTCCACCAGCAGCTGGACGCTGCGGTTGCCGCGCCACTCGTTGACATCGAGCCGATAGACCAGCCGCACCCGTTTCACCGAGGCATCGGGCCAGCGCTTGAGATCCACCCCGAAGGCGATGGCATCCACCGCATGGCCGGAATCCGTGGTCAGCATCATCTTGAGGTGCTTCTCCCCCACCAGGCGCTGCTGCACCAGCACAAACTCGCCGTCGAACAGCGGCTCGGGGAAGGCCTGACCCCAGGGGCCGGAGGCGCGGATGAGCTCCGCCAGCTCCAGGCTGAGCTCGTCCGGCAGCAGTTCGCCGTCGGTGAGCAGCACCCCGGTCAGCAGCTCAGGGGTCACCAGCTCACCGATCACCGCCTCAAATGCGCGACCGAACGCCTCTATATTGACCTTGGGCAGGGTCAGCCCGGCCGCCATGGCATGGCCGCCAAACTTGCCCATCAGGCCCGGATGGCGGGTATCGAGCAGCTCGAGGGCATCGCGCAGATGTACCCCAGGGATGGAGCGGCCCGAGCCCTTGAGCTCGGTGTCGCTACTCTCGGCAAAGGCGATCACGGGTCTGTAGTACTTCTCCTTGATCTTGGAGGCCACCAGCCCCACCACCCCCTGATGCCACTCGTCCCTGTGCAGCACTATGCCGGAGGGGACTTCACCATCACGAAAACGGATCTGCTCCAGGGTGGCGAGGGCCTCCTGCTGCATCCCCTGCTCTATCTCCTTGCGCTCCTGGTTGAGGCTGTCCATCTCGGCCGCAAGCTGGCGCGCCAGGTTGATGTCATCGCTGAGCAGACAGGCGACCCCAAGGGACATGTCATCCAGGCGACCCACCGCATTGAGGCGGGGCCCCAGGGCAAAGCCGAGATCGGCGGCGCACAGGCGGCGGCCGTCGCGGCCGGAGACATCCACCAGCGCCTGGATACCGGGGCGGCAACGACCGGCCCGGATCCGCTGCAAGCCCTGATGCACCAGGATGCGGTTGTTGCCATCCAGCGCCACCACGTCGGCGACGGTGCCAAGCGCCACCAGATCCAGATAGTCCGCCACGTTGGGGGCGCGAATGCCCTGGCGCTCATACCAGCCGCTCTGGCGCAGGTGGGTGTTGAGGGCCGCCATCAGATAGAAGGCCACCCCGACCCCGGCCAGAGACTTGGAGGGAAAATCGCAACCACGCTGGTTGGGGTTCACTATCGCATCGGCATCAGGCAGCTCCTGGCCCGGCAGGTGGTGATCGGTAACCAGTACCCGCATCCCGGCCGCCTTGGCCGCCGCCACCCCGGCAATGCTGGAGATGCCGTTGTCCACCGTGATGAGAAACTCGGCGCCCCTGGCCACCGCCAGCTCGACGATTTCGGGGGTGAGGCCGTAGCCGAACTCGAAGCGGTTGGGCACCAGAAAATCGATGTGGCGTCCCCCCATGGCCCGCAGGGCCAGCACGCACAGGGCCGAGCTGGTGGCGCCATCGCAGTCGAAGTCGCCGACGATGAGGATGCGCTGCTGCGCCGTCAGGGCATCCGCCAGCAGGGGCACCGCCTGCTCCATGCCAAACAGGCGCTGGGGTGGCAGCAGCTGGCTGGCGCTGCGCTCCAGCAGGGCGGGATCTTCCACCCCGCGGCTGGCGAAGATTTGGCGAAGCAGGGGGTGCAGGGTATCTGGCAGGTGAGCGTCATCCACTCGGGGACGACGACGGATTTGCAGGGGCATGGTGTCAATCCTGTCTTCTAATACGGTGAGCCGATGGCAAGGCGGTATGATACACGCCTCAGGCGAGCAGAGAACAGCGGCAGGTCGGCTTGGGAGAGACGCTAGGAAATCAGGGCCTCGGGAGGAGGAGGAGGTGCAGAGCGCTCCAGCACCCGGTAGAGGGTGAGCCTGGAGATCCCGAGGTGCCGGGCGGCCTCGGTCACATTGTTGCCACAGAGCACCAAAGCCCGGCGCACGGCCTCGCATTCCGCCTCGGCCCTGACCAGGTTAAGGGGACGAATGGCGCCCTCTACCAGCGGCAGGGCCAGCCCCAGATCCTGGTGATCGATACGGCACCCTTCACACAGGACCAGCGCTCGCTCCAACCGGTTCTTGAGCTCCCGCACATTGCCAGGCCAGTGATACTTCATCATCTGGTGCATGGCGCTGGCAGTGAAACCATTCACCTTGGGATTCAAGGTGCTACCCAGCTTGTTCAGGAAATACTGGGCAAGCAAGATGATATCCTCCCCCCGTTCACGCAGGGGAGGCAGCGCCAAGTCCAGCACACAGAGACGGTAGAAGAGATCGGAACGAAAATTGCCCTGCGCCATCTCCTGATCCAGCACCCTGTTTGTCGCGGCTATCACCCGGATATCCACCTCGATAGGCTCGACGCCACCGACTCTCACTATGGTGCGTTCCTGCAAGAATCTCAGCAGATTGACCTGCATCGGCAATGGGAGGTCCCCTATCTCATCGAGAAACAGGACACCGTGATGGGCCCGCTCCACGCAGCCGATGTGACGGCGCCAGGCATCGGTGAAGGCGCCCTTTTCATGGCCAAACAGTTCTGACTGGATCAGGGTGGGTGGAATGGCGCCACAGTTGACGGCGACGAAGGGGCCGTCAGCCCGCTGAGAGTGCCGATGGATCAGCCGGGCAACCAGCTCTTTGCCCGTGCCGCTCTCCCCTTGCAATATCACCGACGAATCAGCCTTCGCCAGTCGCTCGACCCGATTCATCATCTGCCGCATGACGGGGCTGGTACCGATAATCCCCCCCTCCTCCTTGCCACGATCGCAGGGGCGATGAGCCCCCCTCCTCAAGCAGGCGATGCCAAACGCATGCCCCAGCACAGCCAGCAGACGATCATCCTCTACCGGCAGGCTGTGATAGTCGAAACAGTAGTTCAGGAGCAGCTCTTGTATCCTGGGCAGGGCCAGCAGATGAGGGGGAGCAAGTGCGACCCAGATCATGGTGCTGCATGTCTGACGAAACAGGGTCTCCACCGCCTCGGCGGCATCTTCGCTCAACAGCACCAGACCGACTCTGGGCGCCTGTTGTGCGTAGTGGCTGAACGCTTCCTGAGGCGATGAGGCCGAACAAAAACGCCACCCCAGTGACGATGCATGTGACGGAGGGCGCCATACCTCGCTCGTGTTGACACACAGTAGCGTACGAATCTCCATCAACAACACTCCACAACTCTGCGGCCAAACAATGTGCAAAGTATTGGATAGATGGCCTACATGTGCCACTTATGAAACAAGGATAAAAACGAACTCAAATGGACCGTAAAAAGACAATAAAACAAATTAAAACAAAAACTTGATTAGATATTGATATTGCTTTGTCAGCCCAGCAGGGCAACCGCTATACCCTCTTTGTTTCGCCTCGGGAACAGTGCCAAAAAGCCCCCTTTCAATGTGAAGCCTGCTCAAACACCGATAATTCATCAATTTCTGTCTCCTTCGGTTAACAACGCCCTTACCCCATTTCATCGAAATAATTATTTTTTTATTTACTTTCAAAGCCTTATCCATATGGAACGAAGTCTGCATTCATGCAGCGCCTCCGGCTGTGCAAGTAGAACCGGACGACAAGGACAACAACAAGCAGAAGGAATGCAACATGGATACCCGAGCAATGTCTCTCTGGCCGCGCTGTTTGCAGAATGGCCTAACACTCACGGCCCTGACCCTGCTGCTGGCGCTCAGTGCGCCGGCACTGGCCGCCACGGCGGAATCACCCTTCGAGCTGGATGCCAATCCACAGGACAACATCGACACAGGCGCCGTCATGAGCGATGACTGGGACACCCCACCAGACACCGGAGGGGCCACCAAATTCACCGGCATCATCCAGGACACAGCCCCAAGGAGCATCTTTGGCGGGGGGGATAAAGACATACTGGATATCGATAAATGGAGCTGGAGCGATGGCTCTGTGCCCGACAAGGATGACCTGACCCACGCCTATGCCGCCGCATACAACGAGAATAACGACCTGTTGCTCTACTTCGGCGCCGACAGGATCTCCAATGTAGGTGATGCCTTCATGGGGTTCTGGTTCTTCAAACAGAAGGTCACCGCCCTGCCCAACGGCAAATTCAGCGGCAAGCACACAGTGGGGGATACCCTGGTGCTCATCAACTTCCCGCAGGCAAACAACGCGGTTCCCTATCTCGCCGTGGTGACCTGGGATCCGACCTGCAGCAAGGCGACCAACAACAACCCGCAGCCGGGACAATGTGCCGCCGCCAATCTGCGACTCAAGCTGCAGGGCTCGGGTGCCAACGACGTCGTCTGTGCCAGCCAGGGCGGTGCCAACCTGGCCTGTGCCCTGACCAACACGGGCAACGTCCCCGTCCCCGCCAGCACGCTGGCAAACGGTGTCGGCGGCCTGTGGAGCGATTACACCCCCAAGAGCGGTACCCAGGGCACCTTCCCCTTCGAGAGCTTCTTCGAGGGTGGGATCAACCTTAGCCAGATCGTCGGCGGCAGTGACGGCTGTTTCAGCAGCTTCATGGCCGAGACTCGCTCCTCCAGCTCCTTCACGGCCGCATTGAAGGACTTCGTGCTGGATAACTTCGAGCTGTGCAAGGTCGAGATCACCAAGGTCTGTACCGGCGGTGACCTCAACGAGACCGAGACCGGCTTTACCTTCAGCTTCGAAGGCGTCGTCACCAACGGAGGCTTTGGCACCATCTATGACGTCGTCGTCACCGACGATAACGGTACCCCGGCAGACACCAGCGATGACTTCATCGTCGCGAACTTCGATTCCATACCCAAGGGGGGAATGGAAGACTACAGCGGCAGCTTTGGCGCCGCCGGTAACGGGCCGACCAACGGTGTCAGTGTCAAGGCCGCCTCCAGCGATGGCGGGCTGCAGACGATCACCGCATCCGCCACGGCAGCCTGCCCCACAGTCCAACGAGAACCCGGGATCAGTGTCACCAAGACCTGTAGCACCAAGGTCATCGATGAGGGTAGCCAGCTGGTGATCAGGGTCGACTACAGCGGCCAGGTCTGCAACACCACAGGGGTGGGCCTCATACCGCCGCTGAACCTGAGCGGCGTGACCGTCACCGACGACCCCAGCGGCAATGTGCACAACATAGGCACGCTTAACGCGGCGGACTGCAAGGACTATTCGGGCTCCTACACGCCGAGTAGTGCAGGGTCGGAAAACCCGGGCTCCATCTCCTTCAGCGATACTGTCACGGCCACAGGGACTGCGCCCCTGGGCTTTGGCACCGCGACCGACATGGCAACGGCTACCTGCCCGCTCTGTCCGGCTTGTCCAGATTGCCCCACTCCAGGGGAGTAACAGGGTTTAATCAGGGTTAAACCACAAGGGCCATGGTGAAGACCATGGCCCTTTTCATGGCGCCGACCAGGCATCACAAGCATCCTGAGCCCAGGATGCTGCCCAGACAGCCCGACCATCTCCCCACAACATGCACAGGCGCTCCCCGATCACATTGCCCACCGTCTGCCTAGTCATCGATGAGTTAATAGCACCGGATGTAAAAATTTCTCATTCATACAGGTTGCCAATCGGGCTTGAGCCCCGCAAGCTAATCAGGACGACGGGAGACACCATGGTCATCCCTCTGTTTTATTGATGTTTTATTATCCAGATTCGACGTGCGGCCTGACCTCACGCCGTCCATTTTTAGGGGGAAAAATGAGTCTGATTCAAGAGTTCAAGGCCTTCGCGGCCAGAGGCAACGTCATCGACATGGCGGTCGGTATCATCATAGGTGCCGCCTTCGGCAAGATAGTCTCCTCCTTCGTGGGTGACGTCATCATGCCGCCCATCGGCCTCATCCTGGGGGGGGTGGACTTCAGCGATCTGGCTGTCACCCTGAAGGCCGCCGAAGGTGACATCCCTGCCGTGGTCATCGCCTACGGCAAGTTCATCCAGACCATCATCGACTTCCTGATCATCTCTTTTGCCATCTTCATGGGGCTCAAGGCCATCAACACCCTGAAGAAGAAGCAGGAAGAGGCCGCCGCTCCGGCCGGCCCCACCAAGGATCAGGAGTTGCTGACCGAAATCCGCGATTTGCTGAAATCCCAGCAGGGCAAATAAGCCGCTAGCCCGGAGGCGTCGCCGGCGTGCATGCCTGACACCATCCGATGGCAAGAGGGAGGCCCTGTGCCTCCCTCGTGTTTAAGCCCAGAAGAGGTCCCCCTGGCTCAAGCCTTGCCTCAACCCCGGCTTTCTCTCGCACTCCCCCCACCTCGGCACCCCGCGTTCAAAGTGCAAGACCCTTCCATGAATTCAATGCAGTGACTGGTGGCAAACCGTCAAGGCGATGGGATTGTCTCAGCCTTGATACAGTGGCCGAATCCGACACTCGTGCTCCCGGCGACAATGTCCAAGGGGTCGTCACACTGCATGCAGCGACCCTAGCCGCCTTGGCGGCCCACCCACTCTCCTCGCCCCGAGGGACAGTCCCACAATCCGAGGGGTTGACGAGCCCTCACTCGGAGCGCCCCTGTTCCATCGCTGTTACAGGGGGAAATAAATAAAAAAGCATTACTTATCAATCAACTACCATCTCAGTACCGCCTGACACCCCCATCCATCGTTACAACTTGGTCGACACCTTCCCGCGATTGCTGCTGAAAAAAACCATTAATTCCTTTTTGCTCAATTACTTATCTATTTGGTGCATTCCTTGCTGCAGGGGTGCTGTCTATCGATGCCCACTCCACAGGACTATGCCCGATCCCCCGTCTCGTTCACAGGAGATCGGGCCTCTGCGTGGTCACGTCCGGGCCTGGGACATCACTCGGTTCAGGCAGTCGCAGCCGAGTGACATGGAACCAAGAACCACAAGATAGGAAGAGGGAAATGCTATGAAACCAAGTCAGCGCAATCGCCTGCTCAGATCCCTGACGGTCCCCTTCGGGATCCTCATGCTGGGGGGGCTCAGCCTCACCCCAGCCTGGGCCGGCATCTTTCCGGGCCTGCAACAAGAGGCCTGTATGGCAGACGCCTATATTGCCAAGGGTGGCTCACTCGCGGGCGGCAGCCTCAACTGCACGGCCAAGGACATCGAGGTCTCCAAAGTGGTGCCGGTGAATCCGAACCAGGAGTGCACCAATGGCCAGGTGTTCACCTTCAATGCAGACGTGACCATCAAGACCAACGCCAGCGAGCGTTATGACACCACCTTCTACCTGCCGAGAACGTCCCAGAGCCCGCAGGTGGTGCAGGGAGGCGCAAGAAACTGCAGCCTGGTACTGCCCAAGGCGAGCGACGCCGGGGAGAATGGCCAGGTCGCCTATGTGAATCTGGAGCCGAAACTGAAGGCGACCGATTTTCTGGATACCTGCGGTGATATCACCAAGGCCAACGGCACCGATCAATACACGCTCTTCAACCAGCCCATCACCATGCTCTGTCAACCCAGTCCCACGGATCCCAACAAGGCCCTGTTCACCTATTGCGCGGCCTGGGACATCCAGAAGAGCCTGAGTTGCAGCGAGAGCACAGTGCCTCCCGGCGCCGTGCCCGCCACCAAGTCCAAGTGCAACTGCGACAGCTTCGCCATCAATGTCTTCATCAGGCCTGAGCCGCCCACCATCACCAAGACGGTCGAGCCGGCCAGTCTGCCCGAACCGGGTGGCGTGTTCACCTATAGCCTGAGCTTTACCAACTCGAGTGCCGCCTCTCTCTATATCGCCAGCCTGAAGGATGAAATAGACGTAGGCGGAGATGGCTCCTACGACAAGAGCGTGGACCTGTGGGGATCCACCGAGAGCGTGGGGACCGCAGACGGCATCTACCTGCTCAGCAGCACCTGCGCGAAACCCGCTGCGGGCTCGACGACGAAGGAGGTACTGCCCAGCGCCACCTACAGTTGCGAGTTCACCCTGCATATCAAGGATCGCGATCTGCCCAACGATCAGAGTCCCGAGAAATACGTCGACAACATAGTGGCCCTGTTCAAGGACAAGAACGGTGGCACTGTCGGCGACGGCAGCACCTGCCCGGCCGGCTTCCAGTCTGCGGGCAACAACTGCAGCGGGGCCAAGATGGTCGAGATCACCAATCTCCCGCCGACCATCGCGGTTGAGAAGACCCCCTCCGTTGACGAGGTGCTGGAGCCGGGGACCAATGTGACCTACACCGTCAGGGTCACCAATACCGCGGGCGATCACGACAATCCGCTCACCCTGACCAGTCTGGTGGACGACATGTTCGGCGATCTGGATGGGCAGGGCACCTGCGATCTGGGCAGCGGGGTGACCCTGTCCAAGGGCACGCCCTTCGAATGCAGCTTCACCGAGTTTGTGGGGGGTAATGCCGGCGATGTGCACACCAACAAGGTGACTGCCAAGGCCCTGGACAACGAAGGGGATGAGGCAACGGGGGATGACAGCGCCACCATCAACATCAATGACGTGGCGTCGACCATCACGCTGCAAAAGGATGCCGTTCCCGTCAGTGTGCCCGAGACCGGCGACTCCGATGAGAAGCGTTCGGTGGCCTATACCTTTACCTTCTCCGTCGATGCTGGCGGCGTAGACAAGGTCACCTTCAGTACCCTGGAGGACGACAAGTTCGGCAGTTTGACCAGTCTGTGCATGGTGGACAAGAAGAACGGCGTACCGCTCGTGCCCGCCGTGGCCTTGACCGGCTTCGTGCTGAACCCGGGCCAGAACGCCAGTTGCACCATATCCAAGGATCTGCAGGGAAATGGAGGCGACAGCCACACCAACATTGCCACCATCAGTGGCACGGACGAGGACAATCAATCCGTGACCGACAGCGATGATGCCACGGTGGAGTTCACCGATGTCCTCCCCGACATCAGCAAGCTCTTTGCCCTCAAGGCCGCAGGCTTTGTCCGCATCAGCAACAACGGGGTAGACACCCTGACCGTCACCGCCTTGACCTTCAAGGGGGTCGATGTGGCGGATGGGAGCGGGATCCCGGGCAGCTTCACCCTCTACGATGAGCCTGGGGTGAGTACTCATGAGGCCGGCTTCGGACCCTTCTCACTCTGCACCACGGGCGGGACCATACTGCCCGGCGGGCACTATGATTGCGCCTTCGTGCTGGAGCTTGAACCCGGCCTCGCCGATCTCGGCAACATCAACCTGCAGGCGATCAATCCGGACCCCCTGGTGGTCACGCTGAAGGATGATGAAGACAACCAGGTCAAGGCCGAGGTGGAGGTCAGCATCCAAACAATGGAATGATGAGTCTGTGAAACAGGCCAAGCAGGTTGGCCACTCCGGGGGCGAGGCGCAAGCCATCGCCCCCTTTCTTTGCCCAGGCGCTGGGTTCCGCCACCTCACGGGGTCAGGCCCGGGGATGATGCTCCCCATGGAGCGCCTTGAGCCGCTCGTTGGCCACGTGGGTGTAGATCTGGGTGGTGGAGAGATCCGCGTGCCCCAGCAGCATCTGCACCACCCGCAGATCGGCGCCGTGGTTGAGCAGATGGGTGGCGAAGGCGTGGCGCAGGGTGTGGGGGGAGAGCTCCCCCCTGATCCCCGCCCGCTGGGCATAGAGCTTGATGCGATGCCAGAAGGTCTGGCGGGTCATCATCCTGGCCTGCTTGGAGGGGAAGACCACGTCCGAGCTGGTGCCCCCCAGCAGCAGGGTCCGTCCCTCTCTGTAGTAGCGCTCCAGCCAGTACACCGCCTCCTCCCCCATGGGCACCAGCCGCTCCTTGTTGCCCTTGCCCACCACCCGCACCAGCCCCTGGCGCAGGCTGACATGCTCGGCGGTGAGCCCCACCAGCTCGGAGACCCGCAGCCCGGTGGCATAGAGCAACTCGAGCATCGCCTTGTCCCGCAGCTCCAGCGGATCGTCCACCAGGGGCGCCGTGAGTAGCGCATCCACCTCGGCCTCGCTGAGATCCGAGGGCAGCTTCTTGGGCAGCTTGGGCCCCTCCAGCAGCACTGTCGGGTCGTCGCTGCGCAGCTTCTCGCGATTGAGATACTGATAGAAGCGGCGCAGGGCCGAGAGGAAGCGGGCCGTGCTGCTCGCCGCAAACTGCTGGTCCACCCGCCAGGCGAGGTAGTGCTGGATGTCATCCATCCCCGCCAGCAGCAGGGAGCCACCCTGGCCGTCGAGCCAGAGGGCAAACTTTTCCAGATCCGTGCGATAGGAGCTGACCGTATTATCGGACAGCCCCCGCTCCAGCCAGAGGGCATCGAGGAAGGGCTCGATCAGGGGATGGTTGTGCACGGCAGGGGCAGGCTTGGTCATGGGGTGTCGGTCTTGGGCAAACGGTGGCCCATTGTAGCCTGCCAGGCCGGCGCATACATCAGGGGCTTGCGCTTCCCCGGCAGGCATAGCAGGCGGTGAAGCGCGAGGGGCAATCTGCTAGACTGGCGCCCTCACTCGGGCGGTCCGACCCCATGGTTGCCCGACACCCCCTTGCCTACTGCGATCAAGAGAAGAGCGATGAAGATAGGTTTGTTTTACGGCTCCACCACCTGCTACACCGAGATGGCCGCCGAGAAGATCCGCGCCCTCATTGGCCCCGAGCTGGTTGATCTCCACAACATCAAGGACGTGCCCCTGGCCCGCATGCAGGAGTACGACATCCTGATCCTCGGCATCTCCACCTGGGATTTCGGCGAGCTGCAGGAAGATTGGGAATCCCGCTGGGAAGATATCAAGGATGTGCCTCTGGAAGGGCGCATCATAGCCCTGTTCGGCATGGGTGATCAGCTGGGATACGGCGAGTGGTATCAGGATGCCCTCGGCCTGTTGCACGATCAGCTGGTGCCCAAGGGGGTCAGGCTGGTGGGTTACTGGCCCAACGAAGGGTACGAGTTCGATGCTTCCAAGGCGCTGATCGACGATGGCCGTCACTTCGTCGGCCTGGCCCTCGACGACGCCAACCAGTACGACCAGACCGAATCCCGCATCGAGCAGTGGGTCGACCAGATATTAAGCGAGATCCACGAGCTGCTGTGATCCAGGTAGCTTGCATGTTCGATGATCCCTTGGATGCGGAACGACGATGGCCGTCACTTCTTCGGCCTGGCCCTCGATGACGCCAACCAGTACGACCAGACCGGATCCCGTATCGAGCAGTGGGTCGATCAGATATTAAGCGAGATCCACGAGCTGCCGTGATCCCGCCAGGTGGTACCAAAAAGCATCGACGGTTCGGCTCCCTCATCGCGCCTCGAAAGCGACGTTGATCTCCCCTGCCGGCAGCCAGCCACCCTGGCTGCCGGTCGCAGTTATCGCACCGATTTTCTCAATCGGTATCATCGCATGACGCTATAGCGACTTTTTTGTGCTGGTCTGCAACAATGCAACCGACACCCCATAACACAATCAGAACGGGTGTCGGAAGCAAACAGGAAACAGACCAGAAAAGGAAATTCTATGACCCCATTCTCCCTGTTGGCCCCCACCATAGCCCGCGACGTGCTCGATCACGCCCTGGCGCTGGGTGCCGACTTCGCCGAGCTGTTTGTGGAGCGCAAGCGCCGCAGCCAGCTCAGCCTGCTCTCCAGCCAGATAGAGAACATCAGCGGCGGCCTCGATTTCGGCATAGGCCTGCGCCTGTGCTACGGCCACAAGGTGCTCTACGGCTACACCAACCTCGCCAGCCGCGAGGAGCTGCTGCGCATCGTCACCCTGCTGGCGGCCAAGGACAGGCGTGACCCCGTGGTCACCGCCACCGCCTTCGACTTCACCCGCTTGACCGATCGCAATCCGGTGGCGCTGCCGCTGTCGGCCGACAAGCTGCTGGAGCAGAAGATTGCCTACCTGCACGCCATGGATGCCGTGGCCCGCGCCGAGAGCAGCAAGGTGAGCCAGTTCTCCGGCAACGTGCTGGGCTGGGAGCAGGAGGTGGAGATCTTCAACAGCGAAGGGCTCCAGGTGGCAGATCGCCGCCACTACAACCGCATCATGGCCCAGACCATCGCCCTGGACGGGGGCGAGCAGAGCGTGGGCTACGAGGCCCCCGGTGCCCTGATGGGCTGGGAGCATGCCGATCGCATCGATCCGCGGGAGCTGGCCCTCACCGCCACCCGCCAGGCGCTGGTGAAGCTGGGTGCCGCCCCCTGTCCGAGCGGCATGCTGCCGGTCATCATGGAGAGCGGCTTTGGCGGCGTCATCTTCCACGAGGCCTGCGGCCACCTGCTGGAGACCACCTCGGTGGCCAAGAAGGCCTCGGTGTTCCACGACAAGATGGGCCAGCTCATCGCCAATCCGGCGGTCAGCGCGGTGGACGAGGGCTTGCAGAGCAACGCCTGGGGCTCCATCAACGTCGATGACGAGGGGATGGCGACCCAGCACACCCAGCTCATCAAGGAGGGCGTGCTCACCGGCTTCCTGGTGGACAGAATGGGGGCCATCAAGACCGGCCATGCCCGCACCGGTTCCGGGCGGCGCGAGTCCTACAAGTTCGCCCCCACCTCGCGCATGCGCAACACCTATATCGAGCCGGGCAACCACAGCCTGGAGGAGATGCTGGCAACCGTGGAACACGGCATCTACGCCAAGAAGATGGGGGGCGGCTCGGTACAGCCGGGCACGGGCGAGTTCAACTTCAACGTGCAGGAGGCCTACCTCATCGAGCACGGCAAGATAACCCGGCCCCTCAAGTCGGCGACCCTGATCGGCACAGGCCCGCAAGTGCTGAAAGAGATCTCCATGGTGGGACGCAATCTGGCGCTGGCCGCCGGCATGTGCGGCTCCATCTCGGGCTCTGTGCCTACCTCGGTGGGCCAACCGGCTCTCAAAGTGGACAACATTCTGGTGGGAGGGAACGCCTGATGAGCCAGCTCGACATGAACCAACTGCTTGCACGCCTGCTGGACAAGGTCGCCGATTTGGACGCCGAGGCGGACGTCATCGCCAACCAGGAGAAAGCCTTCTCCCTCAAGGCCGACAAGGGCGAGCTCGGCGAATACAAGGTCACCAGCAGCCAGCAGATAGGCATTCGCCTCATCAAGGAGGGCCGGGTCGGCATCGCCTACTCGGAATCCCTCGATGAGCCGGCGCTGGATGCCATGGTGCAGGACGCGCTCGATGCCAGCCGCTTCGCCAAGGTGGACCCGGATCAGCGCATCACAGTGCAGCAGAGCCGACTCACCACCGACTGCGCCGAGATACACCAGGCCGACACCACGGCGGTGGAAGAGAAGATAGCCCTGGCCCTGCGCCTCGAATCGGACATGCTGGCCCTGCCGGATGTGACCGGCGCCCCCTACAACGGCTTCTTCGAAGGGGAGAGCCGCCTCTGGCTCGCCAACAGCCAGGGCAGCCTCTGCGAACATCAGGAATTCAGCGTCGGTTGCCACAGCTCCGCCCTCATCGAGCGGGAGGGGCGCCAGTCCATGCACTACCAGGGACAATACGCACGGCGCTTCGACGAGCTGGAGAGCCAGCCCCTCATCCGGCAGATCCACGCCGTGGCCGACGGCCTGCTGATGGGTGAGGCGGTGCCGAGCGGTCGCTACAGCGTACTCTTCAGCACCAACTGCTTTGCCAGCCTGTTTGGCTGCTTCCAGGGGGCGCTGTCGGGCAAGTGGGCCCAGCAGGGGATCAACCCCTGGCGCGGCAAATTGGGGCAAAGCGTGGCCTCCCGCTGGCTCACCCTGGAGAGCCGGGTCCATATGCCGGGGGGCATGAATATAAAGGCGTTCGATGGCGAGGGGGCGGCTACCTCGGATCTGCTGCTCATTGGCGAAGGGGAGCTGAAAACCCTGCTGCACAACAGCGCCACCGCCCGCCACTTTGGGGTGGCGAGCAATGGCTCGGCGGCCCGCAGTGCCCGCAGCGCCCTGGATGTGACCGCCCGCCACCTGGTGTTTGGCACAGGCCCTCACAGCGAGGGCGAGGTGCAGAGCGGCGACTATCTGGAGCTGCTCAAGCTGGACGGTCTGCACTCCGGTGCCGATGCGGTGAGCGGTGACTTCTCGTTCGGCGCGTCGGGCTTTCTGTGCCGGGACGGTGTACGCGTCCAGCCGGTGCGCGGCATCACGGTCGCGGGCAACTTCTACCGTCTGCTCGGGGAGCTGGAAGCGGTCGGCAACCTGCTGCACCACAACGATGGCAAGGGCTTCTATGCCCCCCTCATCCGTTTCGGTGGCTTGAATGTCGCAGGCAAGTGACAACCAATGAATGACAAGGCGCTCTATGCTCCTCAATCCATCCGTTTCGGTGGCTTGAATGTCGCAGGCAAGTGACTGTATATAGAGGGAAAATCGGTTATCTTCCCCATCCAAAAGCGGCGCCATCAGGCGCCGCTTTTTCATTGATGGCGTCTCTCATCCCCCACTCCTAACCTCTAAGAACCAGTCCAAGACCTGTCGCGAGACCGTCAGCAAGGTAAAGAGCTGTACATGAACCTTGATCACGGTCTCGCAGCAAGATCGCAGATTGATTCCAAGAGCCGCCGGTCGCCTCGGCCGGAACATGCTGGAGAATACGAAGATGGACAACACCCTGGTCTGGGCCGACATTCCGACGCGGGATCTGGATCGCGCCATGGACTTCTACTCGGCCCTGCTCGATGTGCAGGTCACCCCCATACAGGAGGAGGAGATGCGCTTTGCCATGCTGCGCTACGATGGCAGCAACGCGGCGGCCTGTCTCGGCCCCATGGACAAATACCACCAACCCGGTGGCGCCGGTCCCCTCATCTATCTCTCCCTGGGTGACAGGCTGCAGGAGGCCGAGCAGCTGGTTCCCCGGCTCGGCGGGCGCGTGCTCGAACCCCTGCATTCCATCGGCAGCGGCCACGGCTCCCGGGTGATTATCGAGGATACCGAAGGCAACTGGCTGGCCCTCTATGCCCCGCCCGCTCCTTGAGCCACATAAACAATAACGGCGACCCTGGGGTCGCCGTTATTGTTACCTGACACCTATCCGAAGCGATCAGGCTTCGGGATTGAGGCGGGTCGGCATGCCGGTACGCTGTTCCAGCACCTGCTTGACCACGTTGGAGTCGCTGTCCATGTGGGCGATGAAGCGGGTGGTGGCCGGGGTCATGGGGAGCGGCACAGAGGCGGTGGAGTTGAACTCCTCCTCGGTGCGCGACAGCGGCTCGTGCACTTCCATGTAACGACCGCCATCCGGCTCGACCGTGGTCTTGACCGGCTGGTTGACGAACTGGACGCGGGTGCCGACCGGCACGTTGTCGAACAGGTACTTGATGTCATCGGCGCGCAGACGCACGCAGCCGCTGCTCACCCGCAGGCCGATGCCGAAGGTGGCGTTGGTGCCGTGGATGGCGTACAGGTTGCCGATATAGAGCGCGTGCAGGCCCATGGGGTTGTCCGGACCGGCCGGCCAGACCGCAGGCAGTGTCTTGCCCTGGGCGGCGTAGCGGCGACGGATGTTCTCGGTCGGAGTCCAGGTCGGGTTGGCGCGCTTGCGCTCCACCTTGGTGATCCAGTTCTCCGGGGTGTTGACCCCCAGCTGACCGATGCCGATGGGCAGCACCTGTACCACGTTCTTGCCTTTCGGGTAGTAGTAGAGACGCATCTCGGCCACGTTGATGACGATCCCCTCGCGCGGCGCATTCGGCAGGATCAGCTGATGCGGAATGGTCAGCTTGCTGCCCGGCGTCGGCAGATAGGGGTCGACGCCCGGGTTCGCTTCCATGATGTTGGTCAGGCCCAGCTGGAAGTCGGCGGCGATCTGCTCCAGCGGACGGTTGTCTGCGGGCACCACGTACTCCTGGTTCTCACCGATCAGACGGCTGTTGGCGGCCGGCAGCGCGTATTCAACGGCGGCGGCCTGCTGGCTGACCAGGGTCAGAGTGCAAAAAAGGGCCGAAGCGGCAATGCGAAGGGGATTCATAAAATTCCTGTATGGTTTCCTGTACCTGTTGGCCTGAAGCCGGTTCATCCTCGGTCTGTCCCTTGTCACGAGTCACGCTCGCCCGAGGCCAATACCGAGCGCGCATTCTTTCCCGAGTCGGACAAAATTTCAACTTGAAGAGGGGGCTTTTTCACGGAAAAGATCCATTCTCCCCCCAACAATCGACCGAATCAGGTGACTGTTACCCTAACATCGCCAATCTGAGCGCAAAATGAACATGCATCCGGCCCGCCACCCTAGCGCCAAATTGCATGATGGCGCCGTCACGAGTACAATCTCGCACCCCTTTTATCAGGAGTATCGAGTCATCTCGTGCTCTGGGTGTACCTCATCGGGTGGCCGTGCGTCGAGTACGGTCGCACCATGCCGATGACCCTATACGGCGCCATTAGGTGGCGCCGTCCTGATTTGCAATCAGACAGAAAGAGTCCAACATGTTCAGACCAGAATTGCTCTCCCCCGCCGGGACCCTCAAGAATATGCGTTACGCCTATGCCTATGGCGCCGACGCCGTCTATGCGGGCCAGCCGCGCTACAGCCTGCGGGTACGCAACAACGAATTCGATCACGAGAATCTGCAGCTCGGCATCAACGAGGCCCATGCCCTGGGCAAGCAGTTCTATGTGGTGGCCAACATCCAGCCCCACAACTCCAAGCTCAAGACCTTCATCCGCGACATGCGCCCCGTGGTGGACATGAAGCCGGATGCGCTGATCATGTCAGACCCTGGCCTCATCATGATGATGCGCGAAGCCTTCCCGGACATGCCCATTCACCTCTCGGTACAGGCCAACGCGGTCAACTGGGCCACGGTGAAGTTCTGGCATCAGATGGGCCTGACCCGCGCCATCCTGTCGCGCGAACTGTCGCTCGACGAGATCGAAGAGATCCGCATGCAGGTGCCCGAGATGGAGCTGGAAGTCTTCGTCCACGGGGCGCTGTGCATGGCCTACTCCGGTCGCTGCCTGCTCTCCGGCTACATCAACAAGCGCGACCCCAACCAGGGCACCTGCACCAACTCCTGCCGCTGGGAGTACAAGGTGCACGAGGGCAAGGAAGATGACGTGGGCCAGATTGTGCACCGTCAGGAGCCCATCGCCGTGCGCCCGGACAACACCCTGGGGCTCGGCAAGCCGAGCGACGCCCTGGTGCTGCTGGAAGAGTCCAACCGCCCCGGCGAATACATGACGGCGTTCGAAGACGAACACGGCACCTACATCATGAACTCCAAGGATCTGCGCGCCGTCGAGCACGTGGAGCGCCTGACCAAGATGGGCGTGCATTCGCTGAAAATCGAAGGCCGCACCAAGTCCTTCTACTACTGCGCCCGTACCGCCCAGGTCTATCGCAAGGCCATCGACGATGCTGTCGCCGGTCGTCCGTTCGATCCGACCCTGATGGGCACCCTCGAGAACCTGGCCCACCGTGGCTATACCGAGGGCTTCCTGCGCCGTCACAACCACAGCGAGTACCAGAACTACGACTACGGCTACTCCGTCTCCGACACCCAGCAGTTCGTCGGCGAGATCACCGGTCGCCAGGGCGACATGGTGGAAGTGGAAGTGAAGAACAAGTTCCTGGTGGGCAACAGCCTGGAGCTGATGACGCCGCAGGGCAACGTCAGCTTCAATCTCGAGCAGATGCAGAACCGCAAGGGCGAGCTCATCGACACCGCGCCGGGCAACGGCCACGTGGTCTATGTGCCCGTCCCCAAGGAGATCGACATCAACTACGGCATACTGCTGCGCAACCTGGGCGATCGCCAGGACACCCGTCAGCCCCACTCGGCGGCCTGAGATGGCGCTGCTCATCACCGACAAGTGCATCAACTGTGACATGTGCGATCCCGAGTGTCCGAACCAGGCCATCAGCCTGGGGGAGAAGATCTACGAGATAGATCCGGATCGCTGCACCGAGTGCGTCGGCCACTATGAGAAGCCCACCTGCATCAGCGTCTGTCCTATCGACTGCATCATCTGGGATCCCGCTCATGTGGAAACCGAAGAAGATCTGATGGACAAGTTTGTGCTGATGCACCGGCAGTAGTGCCGGACCTGCGGGCCATCCAGAAATAGAAAAAGCCGGGCATGCCCGGCTTTTTCTATTGCGCTACAGCCCACTCAGGGCTTGACCAGCTTCTGCAGCGCCTCAAGCTCGCGTTGGGCCTCCAGCAGCTCGGCCTGGGATGCCTCCAGCTTGGCCTGCTTCTTGGCGATCTTGTCCGGCTTGCCCGAGACCCGGGCGCTCTGCAGATCCGCCAGACGCTCCTCCACCTCTTGCTTCTGCTTGGCCACCTTTCGCTGCTGCTCCTCGAGGAGCCCGGCATCGGTGCAATGGGTCTCGATGTTGCGCAGGGCCTGCTCCAGGCCCGCCACCTGCTGCGCGTTATCATGCGCCCGGGCGAAGCTCAACTGCTCGGTCACTGCCTGATGCCTGGCCTTGCAGCCGACGTTTTCACTGCCATAGGCCTGTCCGGCCAACAGCAATAATCCTATTCCGGCGATCTTCCACATAACGACCTCTTTGCTCTGTCATACTGGATGGCCGCCTATGAAACCTGACTCATACCCCGAGGTCAAGGCACAGGGAAAGGGCTACGACAGAGTTTGCACTGGGTCATGCCGCCGCCATGCCGGCGACGCTACAATGCCCCTTTCAACCCGGAGAGTCCCATGAAGCAACAGATCGTCATCATCGCCAACGGTGCCCCCTATGGCAGCGAAACCCTGTTCAATGCCCTGCGCCTGGGGATAGCCCTCAACGAGCAGGAAGGCATAGACCTGAAACTCTTCCTGATGTCAGACGCGGTCAGCGCCGCCCTGGCGGGCCAATCCCCCGCCGAGGGTTACAACCTGCGCCAGATGCTGGAGATCCTGCTGGCACAGGGCACCCGGATCCGGCTGTGCAAGAGCTGTACGGACGCGCGGGGCATCACGGCCCTTCCCCTCATCGAGGGCATAGAGGTGGGCACCCTGCCCCTGCTGGCCCAGTGGACACTGGCGGCCGACAAGGTGCTGACCTTCTAGGGATCAGGGCTCGGCCCGGACCAGCGCAGGGCGTGAGGTCCGGGTACTCAGGCCATAGAGCATCAGGATCGCCAGGCAGAGCAGCGCCATGCAGCCATAGAGCCAGCTGCCCCCCCAGTTGGCCAGGATCCAGCCCCCCAGCAGGGCGCCGATGGCGATCCCGAGCCCGGACATGGAGGCCGCCCCGAAGTAACTGCCCTTGAGGTGCTCCGGCGCCATCTGATCGACCAGCACATTGAGCAGCGGGAACAGGATGCACTCGCCGACGCTGAGCAGGATCACCGCCACTATCCAGTGCCACCAGATGGCGGTATCCCCGAGTGCGAACTGCAGCTGGGCGCTGAGGAAGAAGGCGACCCCGAGCTGCAGTCGGCGCTTGATAGACCAGTTGGCGGTCAGGTGCAGCAGCGGGAACTGCAGGATCACTATGGTCAGCGCATTGGTGCTCACCAGCCAGCCGATGAGGCGCTCCACCTCAGGGGTGCCCGCCCGGGTCAGGTACTGGATGAGCGGTGACTCGAACTGGGCATAGACCAGCATCAGCAGCATGTTGGCCATAGTCAGCAGCAGGAAGCCCCTGTCCTGCCAGAGCACCCGCAGCACGGCGCGCATGCCCGGGCCGGCGGCATGGCTTGGCTGACAGGCGGCCAGTCGAAAACCGATGAAGAAGATGAAGCCGAGCAGCAGATAGCTGGCACTGAGCAGCAGGAAAGTCTCCTGCCGAGCGCTCAGGCCGTAGCTGACCCCGAGCAGGGGACCGATGGCCGCCCCCAGGTTGAGCAGAAAGTAACGCAGGTGCAGCGCCAGCTCGCGGGCCTTGGGCTCGGCCAGGTTGTCGGCCATCAGCGCCTTGCCAGGGGAATCGATGAGCCCGTAGGAGAGTCCGCTGCCGATCACCCCGAGAGCCAGCCAGATCACCTGATGGGAGAGGCCGAGCATGGCGACGCTCAGGGCGGACACCAGGCAGCCGAACAGCAGTATGTTGCGCCGCCCCCACTTGTCCGACAGCCAGCCGCCATAGAAGCTGACCAGGGTGGAGAGGGCCGCCGTGGCCCCCAGGATGAGGCCGATCAGGGTCGCCGAGAGCCCGTAGTCGCGATAGAGCAGGATGGAGAGAAAGGGCCAGACCATGAAGAAGGTGGTGCGCACCATGAAGGTGCCCAGGATGACGATCCAGACTAACGGGGGAAACTGCCTGAGATAGGCCCATGACATGCTGCACTTCCTTTTGACAACGTGACGGCGAGTCGTCCCTTATAGCAACTGGCGTCAAAAGGAACAAGGCATCTTCTCTCTGGTCTTCACAGGCAGACAGGCACAAAAAAGCCGACCCTGAGGTCGGCTCTTCACAGAACGGATGCCTTATTCGGCAGCCGGCTCTTCGGCAACGGCCACGTCTGCAACCGGGGCGGCGGCTTCGGTCGGTGCATTCGCTTCCTTGATGGAGAGACGCACGCGGCCCTGACGGTCCACTTCCAGTACCTTCACCTTCACCACGTCGCCGATCTTCAGGAAGTCGGCCACGTTCTGCACGCGGGCATCGGTGATCTGGGAGATGTGCACCAGACCGTCTTTACCCGGCAGTATGTTGACGAAGGCGCCAAAATCGGCCAGACGCACAACCTTGCCTTCATAGATGCGGTTCACTTCGATCTCGGCGGTGATGGCCTCGATGCGACGGATGGCTTCCATGGCGGCTTCGTTGGCAACGGCAGAGATGCGGACGGTGCCGTCATCATCCAGCTCGATGTTGGTGCCGGTCTCTTCGGTCAGGGCACGGATCACGGAACCGCCCTTGCCGATGACATCCTTGATCTTCTCGGGATTGATCTTGATGGTGTGGATGCGCGGGGCGAAATCGGAGATTTCGGCACGGGGAGCCTGGATGGCCTCATCCATGACCTTCAGGATGTGCAAGCGAGCGCCACGGGCTTGCTTGAGGGCAATCTCCATGATCTCTTTGGTGATGCCTTCGATCTTGATGTCCATCTGCAGCGCGGTGATACCCTGGGTAGTACCGGCCACCTTGAAGTCCATGTCACCCAGGTGATCTTCGTCACCCAGGATGTCGGACAGCACCACGAAACCTTCTTCTTCCTTCACCAGCCCCATGGCGATACCGGCAACGGAGGCCTTGATCGGCACACCCGCGTCCATCAGCGCCAGGGAGGAACCACAGACGGAGGCCATGGAGGAGGAACCGTTGGATTCGGTGATTTCAGACACCACGCGCACCACGTACGGGAACTCGGCGGCGCTCGGCATCACGGCAGCAACGCCGCGCTTGGCCAGACGACCGTGACCGATCTCACGACGCTTGGGGCTGCCCATCATGCCGGTCTCGCCGACGCAGTACGGCGGGAAGTTGTAGTGCAGCATGAAGCGGTCGGCACGGTGGCCAGACAGCTCGTCGATGTTCTGGGCGTCACGCTCGGTACCCAGGGTCGCAACCACGATGGCCTGAGTCTCGCCACGGGTGAACAGGGCGGAGCCGTGAGCACGGGGCAGGATGCCGGTGCCGACGGACAGGGCGCGGATCATTTCCGGATCGCGACCATCGATGCGCGGCTCGCCACGGACCACACGGCCACGAACGATGCGGCTTTCCAGGCTGTGGAACTCTTCGCCGATCTTCTTGGCATCTTCTTCCACGCCGGTGGCGATGACCTGCTCGACCACGCGCGCCTTGATAGCACCGATGGCGGCGTAACGCACGGCCTTCTCGGTGATGCGGTAGGCTTCACCCAGTTCGGCGGTCGCCAGCTCGGCAACCTTGGCTTTCAGCGCTTCGTTGACGGCAGGCGGGGTCCAGTCCCAGGGCTGGGTACCCACGTCGGCGGCAAATTCGTTGATGGCGTTGATCACCACCTGCATCTGCTCGTGGCCATAGACCACGGCGCCCAGCATCACCTCTTCGGACAGGATGGCCGCTTCGGATTCCACCATCAGCACGGCGTTGGCGGTACCGGCAACCACCAGGTCCAGATCGCTCTGGGGCAGTTCGGTAGTGGTCGGGTTCAGCACGTACTGGCCGTTCATGTAACCCACGCGGGCAGCAGCAATCGGGCCGCCGAACGGGATACCGGAGATGGCCAGGGCAGCAGAGGCACCGATCATGGCAACGATGTCGGGAGACACGGCCGGGTTCACGGACATGACGGTGGCAACCACCTGAACCTCATTGAGGAAGCCTTCCGGGAACAGCGGACGAATAGGACGGTCGATCAGGCGGGAGATGAGGGTCTCACCTTCGCTCGGACGGCCTTCACGACGGAAGAAACCACCCGGGATACGACCAGCAGCATAGGTACGCTCCTGGTAGTTGACGGTCAGCGGGAAGAAATCACGGCCGTGATCGGCCTCTTTCTTGCCGACGACGGTCACAAATACGCAGGTATCGTCCATGCTGACCATGACGGCCGCAGTGGCTTGACGGGCCATCACACCGGTTTCCAGGGTGACGGTGTGTTGACCGTACTGGAATGACTTTACAATAGGATTCACGTGAATTTCCTTTTTACAATTTGGCGCTTTAAATTCGCGTGCAAGTATACTTGATTCGCATCAAAAGGTAAGCGGTGGCACGCATTCTGTGAGGCAGGCAACGGTTTGTCGCGCGAGAAAAATGATCCATAAAAAAGGGGAACCTCACGGTTCCCCTTTTTCGCGAAATCTGATGGTCGATTAACGACGCAGACCCAGCTTGGCGATCAGAGCAGCGTAACGCTGAACGTCTTTACGCTTCAGGTAGTCCAGCAGCTTGCGACGCTGGGAAACCATGCGCAGCAGACCGCGACGACCGTGGTGATCCTTGGCGTGCTCCTTGAAGTGACCTTGCAGATGGTTGATCTGGGCAGTCAGCAGGGCAACCTGCACTTCGGGGGAACCGGTGTCGTTGGCGCAACGAGCGTTGTCAGCAACGATGGAAGCTTTGATCTCAGCATTTAGAGACATGGTATTACTCCAGTAGAGTGTTTAAAGGTTCACAGCCAATCTCTAATTCAGCCGTGAAATGAGGGCGGTATCATAATCGCAGCCGCCCCTTTTCGCAACGATAAAGAGGGGCGAGCTGCACGCGCCCTGGCCGGTGAGCCAGGGCGATACCGCCAGAGGATCACTCCTCGTCGCGATCGTCGTGATAACGCACCAGCCGCTTGGGGGCGACACGGCCTTCGTCGTCGATCTCGCCGACGCCGATGAACTCGCGCTCAGGGCCCACCGTCATGCGGACCTGGCCGCTTTGCGGCGCACCCGCCACCTGCACGGCCTGGCCCTGGTTCACATAGGCGGCCACGGCCGTCAGCATGTTCACCTCGGGCAGGGACGCCACTGCGGTATCCATCGGCAGCAGCAGCGGATCCAGCTGCTCCCGCGGCGGAATGCTCTCGGCCTTGGCCTGCTCGAAGATGCACTCGAGCTGCTCCAGGGTCAGCATCCGATCATACGGATAGCTGGCCACCTGGGTGCGACGCAGCTGGGTGACGTGGGCGCCACAGCCCAGCACTTCGCCGAGATCGTCCACCAGGGAGCGGATGTAGGTGCCCTTGCTGCAGTGCACCTCGAGGCGCACCTCATCCCCTTCGAAACTCAGCAGTTTGAGCTCGAACACGGTGATGGGGCGGGCTTCCCGCTCGATCTCGATGCCTTCACGGGCGTACTCGTAGAGCGGACGACCGTTGTGCTTGAGGGCGGAGTACATGGACGGCACCTGCATGATGGGGCCGCGGAACTGGTCCAGCGCCTCGATCAGGGTACCCACGGCCACGTTCACCGGACGGGTGGAGACCACCTCGCCGTCGGAGTCGCTGGTGTTGGTGCGCTCGCCCAGCTTGGCGGTCACCTCATAGCGCTTGTCCGCCTCCAGCAGATACTGGGAGAACTTGGTGGCCTCGCCCAGGCAGATCGGCAACATGCCGGTCGCCAGGGGATCCAGGGCGCCGGTGTGGCCGGCCTTGGCCGCGTTGTAGATCCGCTTGACCTTCTGCAACACATCGTTGGAAGTCAGACCGGTCGGCTTGTCCAGCAGCAGGATACCGTGTACGTCACGGCCCTTGAAACGACGTCTTCGAGACATCTCAGGCTTTGTCCTCAGTAGTATCATCCGGTGCGGCTTCGTCTTCTTCACGACCTGCTTCGGTCATGCGACGCTTGTCTTCACGCACAGTGTTGGTCACCAGGTTGGAGAGGCGCATCCCCTCGACCAGGGTCTGGTCGTAGTAGAACCGCAGCTCCGGCACCACCCGCAGACGCATGGCGCTGCCAAGCAGGCTGCGAATGTAACCGGCCGCCTCGGTCAGGCCCTTGAGCCCTTCCGCGATGCGCTCGGCGTCATTCTCCAGCTGCAGGAAGGTGACGTAAATCTTGGCATAGTTGAGGTCCTTGGACACTTCCACGTCGGAGACGGTCACCATGCCGATGCGCGGGTCTTTCACCTCGCGCTGCAGGATCAGCGCGATTTCACGCTGGATCTGCTGCCCGACCCGACGGGTCCGGCTGAATTCTCTGGCCATATTCTATCCTGCGATAAAAGGGGGCCGCAGCCCCCTATTTGTTCTAACGCTCGGCTTACAGAGTCCGCTGAATTTCAATGGTCTCGTAAACTTCGATCTGGTCGCCTTCACGCACGTCGTTGTAGTTCTTGACCGCGATACCACACTCGTAACCGTTGCGGACCTCGTTGACGTCATCCTTGAAGCGACGCAGGGATTCCAGCTCGCCTTCATAGATAACCACGTTGTCACGCAGAACGCGAATACGGTTGGAACGCTTGACCACACCTTCGGTGACCATACAGCCGGCAACGGCGCCGAACTTCGGTGACTTGAAGACGCTACGGACTTCAGCCAGACCGATGATCTCCTGACGATACTCAGGGGCCAGCTTGCCGCTCATGGCCTGCTTCACTTCGTCGATCAGGTCATAGATGACGGAGTAGTAACGCAGATCCAGGCTCTCGGATTCGATGACCTTGCGCGCAGAAGCGTCGGCACGGACGTTGAAGCCCACCAGGATGGCGCTGGAAGCAGCCGCCAGGGTAGCGTCGGTTTCGGTGATACCACCGACCCCGGAACCCACGATCTTGACCTTGACTTCGTCGGTGGAGAGCTTGACCAGCGCATCGCAGATCGCTTCCACAGAACCCTGTACGTCGGCCTTGATCACCACGTTCACTTCGGACACTTCGCCCTCGGTCATGTTGGCGAACATGTTTTCCAGCTTGGCCTTCTGCTGGCGAGCCAGCTTGACTTCGCGGAACTTGCCCTGACGATAGAGTGCCACTTCACGGGCCTTCTTCTCGTCACGCACGACGGTGGCTTCGTCACCGGCAGAGGGAACACCGGACAGACCCAGGATTTCCACCGGCAGGGACGGACCCGCTTCCTTGATCTCGCGACCCAGTTCGTCACGCATGGCGCGAACACGGCCGTACTCGAGGCCACAGAGCACGATGTCACCCTGACGCAGGGTACCTTCTTGTACCAGTACGGTGGCAACCGGGCCACGGCCCTTGTCCAGGAAGGATTCGATCACGACGCCGTTGGCCATGCCATCGACGACCGCTTTCAGCTCCAGCACTTCGGACTGGATCAGGATGGCTTCCAGCAGCTCGTCGATGCCTTCGCCGGATTTGGCGGAGACGTGGACGAACTGGCAATCGCCACCCCAGTCTTCGGACATGACGTTGTAACGGGCCAGCTCGGTCTTGACGCGATCCGGATCCGCTTCAGGCTTGTCGATCTTGTTGACCGCCACCACCAGGGGCACTTCTGCCGCCTTGGCGTGCTGGATGGCTTCGATGGTCTGCGGCATGACGCCGTCATCGGCAGCAACTACCAGAACCACGATGTCGGTCGCCTTGGCACCACGAGCACGCATGGAGGTAAACGCGGCGTGACCCGGGGTATCCAGGAAGGTGATCATGCCACTGTCGGTCTCGACGTGGTAGGCACCGATGTGCTGGGTAATGCCACCGGCTTCGCCTGCGGCGACCTTGGCCTTACGGATGTAGTCCAGCAGCGAGGTCTTGCCGTGGTCGACGTGACCCATGATGGTTACGACCGGCGCGCGCGGCTTGGCTTCGGAGGTCTCGTCACGATCGGACAGTACCGCCTCTTCCAGCTCGTTCTCGCGGCGCAGCACCACCTTGTGACCCATCTCCTCGGCGACCAGCTGAGCGGTCTCCTGATCGATCACCTGGTTGATGGTGGCCATGGCACCCATCTTCATCATCACCTTGATGACTTCGACGCCCTTGACGGCCATCTTGTTGGCCAGCTCGGCCACAGTGATGGTCTCGCCGATGACGACGTCACGGTTCACCACGGCTGCCGGCTTGTTGAAGCCGTGCTTCATGGCGTTCGGCATGGCCATCTTGCCACGCTTGCCCTTGCGGGCACGGGGGTTGCGGGAGTCACGGTCGTCTTCGCGGCGAGTGGCCTTTTTCGGGGCCTTGGCAGCGGCAGCCGTGCGACGGCTGGTCTCTTCCTTACGATCCAACTCATCTTCGGCCGCTTGCGCGTGCTTGTTGGTGGTCAGATGGTAATCGCTGCTCTCTTTGGCGCGAGCGGCCTCTTCCTCGGCCCAACGGGCCGCATTCTGTTCCGCCATGACACGAGCCTCTTCGGCTTTCTTCGCGGCGAGTTCTTCAGCTTTTTGCAAAGCTGTCTGTTCCTGTTGGCGCTTCAGTTCTTCTGCTTCGCGCTTGGCCATCTTTTCTGCCTCTTGCTGAGCTGTGCTAGCGGCTACTTTGGCGGGCTGTGGAGCCTGTCGAGCCTTTGATTGTGCCTCGATCCGCGCCTTTTCCTCAGCTTCACGACGAGCCTGCTCAGCCTCACGGCGAGCCTTCTCTTCAGCGTCGAGACGGGCCTTGTTTTCGGCCTCGTGACGAGCTTTTTCTTCTGCTTCCAAACGCGCTTTTTCCTCGGCTTCCGCCTGACGCTGTTCATCTTCCAGCGCCGAGCGTTTTACATAGGTGCGAGTCTTGCGCACTTCAACCTGCACTTCCTTGTTCTTGCCGCCAGTCCCTTGAACACTCAGGGTGCTCTTGGTCTTGCGCTGCAAAGTCATGCGGGCTGGTGCGGTGATCTCGTCACCTCCATGCTGTTTTTTCAAGTGAGCCAGCAGAGTCTGTTTCTCAGACTCGCTGACGAGGTCGTCGGCCTTGCTCTTGCTGATACCGGCATCGACAAACTGCTGGAGAAGACGATCAACCGGCGTGTCGATGTCAGTGGCAAGTTGTTTGACTGATACTTCTGCCATTCATTTTCCTCCGTTTGACCTTATTCAGACTGCTCTTCTCCGAACCAACAGATATTGCGAGCAGCCATAATCAGCTCACCGGCTTTCTCAGCGGTCAGCTCTTCAATGTCGGCAAGGTCGTCGATACCTTGCTCTGCCAAATCTTCCAGGGTGCCGACGCCGCGAGCGGCCAGGGCATACGCCATGTCACGGCCAAGGCCGTTGAGATTGAGCAGTTCTTCGGAAGGCTCTACGCCGTCGAAGGATTCTTCTTTGGCCAGGGCCTTGGTGGTCAGGACATCCTTGGCGCGTTTGCGCAGTTCTTCCACCATGTCTTCGTCCAGACCGTCGATGGCCAGCAGCTCATTGACGGGCACGAAGGCGATCTCTTCCAGGGTGGAGAAACCTTCTTCCATCAGCAGACCGGCGAAATCGTCGTCGATGTCCAGCGCTGTGGTGAACAGGGTCAGGATGCGGTCGTTCTCGGCCTGGTGCTTGGCACGCATGTCCTCGACGGTCATGACGTTCAGCTCCCAACCGGTCAGCTGGGAGGCCAGACGCACGTTCTGACCGTTGCGACCGATGGCCTGGGCCAGGTTGGCGGCTTCCACGGCGATATCCATGGTGTGGTTGTCTTCATCAACGATGATGGAGGCCACATCGGCAGGCGCCATGGCATTGATCACGTATTGTGCCGGGTTGTCATCGTACAGGACGATGTCGGCACGCTCACCGCTCAACTCGGCGGAGACCGCCTGAACGCGAGCGCCGCGCATGCCGATACAGGCACCGATCGGGTCGATACGACGATCGTTGGTCTTGACCGCGATCTTGGCGCGGGAACCCGGATCACGGGCGGCGCCCATGATTTCGATCATCTCTTCGCCGATTTCCGGCACTTCGATGCGGAACAGCTCTTTCAGGAAGTCCGGGCTGGAGCGGCTGACGAACAGCTGGGAACCACGGGCTTCCGGACGGACTGCATACAGCAGGCCACGGATGCGATCACCGGGACGGAAGGTCTCACGGGGCAGCATGTCGTCACGGAAGATCACGGCCTCGGCATTGCTGCCCAGATCCAGGATCACGTTGTCGCGGTTGCTCTTCTTGACCACGCCGCTGATGATGGTGCCTTCCTTGTCCTTGAACTGGTCAACGACTTGGGAACGCTCGGCCTCGCGCACTTTCTGCACGATGACCTGCTTGGCGGTCTGGGTGGTGATGCGGTCGAAGGTGACAGAGTCAATCTGGTCTTCAACATAGTCGCCGATCTGGATATCCGGCTGCTCGATCTGAGCGGCTTCGAGGGTGATTTCCCCGTACGGGTTCTCCATGGAAGCCTGATCGGCCACCACGACCCAACGGCGATAGGTGTCGTAGTCACCGGTCTTGCGATCGATCTCGACCCGAACTTCAATCTCGCCTTCGTATTTTTTCTTGGTCGCAGTCGCCAGCGCAGTCTCCAGAGCCTGGAAAATCTTCTCGCGGGGGACAGCCTTCTCGTTGGACACAGCGTCAACGACCAGCAAAATCTCTTTATTCATATCCGATAGCCTCGTTAACCAAAGTTCGGCACTATGTTCGCTTTTTGGATATTGGTGAAAGCCAACACCTCGTCCTTACCATCTACTGTCAGGGTGATCATGTCCCCCTGCACAGCTTTGATTACGCCTTTGAACTTGCGGCGGTTGTTTGTTGCCATCCGAAGCGAAACCGCCGCCTCCTGGCCAACGTATTTTTCGAACTGGGCAACCTTGAACAGCGGACGATCCAGGCCCGGGGAGGACACCTCGAGGTAATACTCCTCGGTGATGGGATCTTCGACGTCCATGATGGCGCCAACCTGGCGGCTCACCTCGGCACAGTCTTCCACCGTCACGCCTTGCTCCGAGTCGATGAAGACGCGCAAGGTCGAGTGCTTACCCGCACGGATAAACTCGACACCCCAAAGTTCAAAACCCAAGGCAACGACCGGAGCCTCGAGCAGATCGGTCAAACGTTGTTCCAACGTAGCCAAAGTCACCCTCCGAAAAACAAAAAAAGGGCATATAGCCCAGATAGAGATCGATTCAGAGTAAATCGCACATAACAAAAAGCCCCGATGTCAAATCGGGGCTTGGCGCTTTACCCTGATTGTCGCCTCGCAGCGACCGCCTTCCTGAGCGTAGGAAATGCGTGAAATTTGGTTGCGGGGGCCGGATTTGAACCGACGACCTTCGGGTTATGAGCCCGACGAGCTACCATGCTGCTCCACCCCGCGTCCGAAATCGTGCGAGATTATAGCCACTTCATTCTCATCACACAAGACTGACTGGCTATAACTTCCCGGTTACCCGGGTTCACTACTTAATTGGTGCCGTGGGCGGGACTCGAACCCGCACACCCTAGAGCACTACCCCCTCAAGATAGCGTGTCTACCAATTCCACCACCACGGCAAAAACTCTTTACTCGGGAACGTCAGTATCTTTCTTCACTGGCGCTTTGGTCTGCTCAACTTGCTGAGTCTGTTGCAGATTTTCCCATTCGCTACCCTGTTTTACCTTGTTGCTTGACATGGAGCCAAGCACCAGGCTGATCAAAAAGAACAGAGTGGCCAAAATTGCAGTTGTGCGGGTCAGGAAACTGCCTGAACCACCGGAGCCGAATACGGTATTCGATGCCCCTGCGCCGAAGGAGGCGCCCATATCAGCCCCTTTACCTTGCTGAATCATCACCAGACCGATCAGAGCCAGTGACACCAGCAGATAAACGACTAAAAGAATCTCGTACATTTAACTTGCACCCTTTGCCGCTTCAACAATTCCTAAAAACGCATCGCTGTCGAGACTTGCTCCACCTATCAGTCCGCCATCAATGTCGGGCTGGGCAAACAAATCTCTCGCGTTGGTCGGCGTCACGCTCCCACCATAGATGATTCTGATTTTCTCACCTATTACCGGAGTATCCTCCGCCAAGCGACCACGTATAAAGGAATGAACCTCTTGTGCCTGCTCGGGTGTGGCGCATTTACCTGTACCTACAGCCCAAATCGGCTCGTAGGCGATGATAGCATTATCGAAAGCCATCGCGCCATTTTTCTCTATGACGATATCCAGCTCTTCGGCGATCACCTCAAAGGTTCTTCTCGCCTGTCTCGCCGCACCTGACTCCCCAAGACAAAGGATGGGAATCAAACCTGCCGCTCTGACTGCCGCAAACTTCTCTGCGACGATAAAGCTGGTCTCACCAAAGAGACGCCTGCGCTCGGAGTGACCGACCAGTACGTATCGGCACCCTGCCTCGACCAGCATCTCACACGAGACTTCACCCGTATAAGCGCCCAGTCTGTGCTGGCTCACATTCTGAGCCCCCAACCTTATCACCTTCTGCTCATCGAGCAATCGTGCGGTAAAGTCGAGATGCACATGGGAAGGACAGAGAACAACATCTACATCATCACCAACACCCTTCAGGCATTGACTCGTAAACTGCTCTAACTGCGACCTACTACCGTGTAACTTCCAGTTGGCGGCTACAAACGGCTTGCGATGTCCCATCGGCAACTCCCTTGCGAAAGCGGGGCTGATAATATCCAGAGGATGATCAGCTGACAAGTGCTATTTTCAAATTTTCGAATCGTTTGAACAAGATACAACCAGGACGATTAAAAAATCGCCCTGGTCGCTCATTAAAACGCCGATTCGACCTGTTGGGCGATGCGTTGTGCCATGTCACGCACCTGTTGCTCATGCTCCCCTTCCACCATGACCCGGATCAGGGGCTCGGTGCCGGATTTGCGCAGCAGGACACGGCCACGGCCGCCCAGTTCCTGTTCCACCTTGGCCACTTCCTGCTGCACGGCTTCGGCCGCCAGCGGATCCTTGCCCTCGGCAAAACGTACGTTCACCAGTACCTGGGGGAACTTGCTCATGCCGGAGCGCAGCTTGGCCAGCGGCATCTCCGCAGAGCACACCGCCGTCAGCACCTGCAGGGCGGCGACTATGCCATCCCCTGTGGTGGTCTGATCCAGGCAGATGATGTGACCCGAGTTCTCGCCACCGATGCGCCAGCCCTTCTCGTTCATCATCTCGAGCACGTAGCGGTCACCCACCTTGGCACGGGCAAACGGAATACCGAGCGTCTGCAATGCCAGCTCCAGGCCCATGTTGGCCATCAGGGTACCGACCACGCCGCCCTTGAGGCGGCCGTTGCGCAGGGCATCGCGGGCGATGATGTAGAGGATCTCGTCCCCGTCGATGATGTAGCCAGTGCTGTCTACCATCACCAGGCGATCGCCGTCACCGTCGAAGGCAACACCGAGATCGGCCTTGCACTCCAGCACCTTGGCGGCCAGCGCCTCTGGTGCGGTGGAGCCCACCCCATCGTTGATGTTGAGGCCATCCGGGCTGCAACCGATGGCAATCACCTCGGCGCCCAGCTCGCGGAACACCGAGGGGGCTATGTGATAGGTGGCGCCATGGCCGCAATCTACCACCATCTTCACCCCTTCCAGGCTCAGATGGGTGGGGAAGGTGCTCTTGCAGAACTCAATGTAACGGCCGGCGGCATCGTCGATGCGCTGCGCCTTGCCAAGTTCGGCGGACTCCACGCACTTGAGCTCGTGATCCAGTTCGGCCTCGATGGCCAGCTCCACCTCATCGGGCAGCTTGGTGCCGTCGGCGGAGAAGAACTTGATGCCGTTGTCGTAATAGGGGTTGTGGGAGGCGCTGATGACGATGCCGGCCTCGGCACGGAAGGTGCGAGTCAGGTAAGCCACCGCCGGCGTCGGCATGGGGCCCATCAGTATGGCCTTGAGGCCCGCAGCGGAGAGGCCCGCTTCCAGCGCCGATTCCAGCATGTAGCCGGAGATCCGGGTGTCCTTGCCTATCAGCACCTTCTTGGTACCTTTCTTGGAGAGCACCTTGCCGGCGGCCCAGCCCAGCTTCATCACGAAATCCGGGGTGATCGGGTATTCACCCACCTTGCCGCGCACACCGTCTGTGCCGAAGTACTTTCTGGTCATTGTCTGTTCTCGTTATTTTATCTGGATACGAAATCTTGTCCCGTCATGGTCATCCAGCCTACACGCAGCGCGTCCATGGTGGCTCGCACGTCGTGCACCCGGATGATTCTGGCGCCATGTTGCAACCCGATCAGGGCGCAGGCCAGGCTGCCGGCCAGCCGCTCATCAACGGGGCGGCCAAGCAGATTGCCTATCATAGACTTTCGCGACATCCCCACCAAGAGCGGCAGACCGTAATCCAGCAACTTCTGCTGCCCGGCCAGCAACTGATAGTTGTGTGCCACCGTCTTGCCAAAGCCGTAACCCGGATCCAGCAGCAGGTGCCGGCGCGAGATCCCGGCATCCAGGCAAGCGGCTATTCGCTCGTCGAAGAAGGCCCTCACCTCCCCCAGCAAGTCCTCGTAATGAGGTTCCGCCTGCATGGTTCTCGGCTGCCCCTGCATGTGCATCAGGCACACGGGCACGTCAGCCTCTGCCGCGGCAGCCAGGGCGCCGGGTTCGAGCAGGGCCCGCACGTCATTGATGAGGTGACCCCCTGCCGCGCAGCCCGCTCTCATCACGGCAGCCTTGGAGGTGTCGAGGGAAATCATCACATCCAGCTCCTGCGCCATCCGCTCGACCACGGGGATGACTCTGTCCAGCTCCTCCTGCTCGCTCACGTCGGGGGCGCCGGGGCGGGTCGACTCGCCGCCGATGTCGATGAGGGTGGCCCCCTCCTCCATCATCTGGCGAGCATGGGCCAGGGCCAGTTCAAGCTGCTTGAAGCGGCCACCATCGGAGAAGGAGTCCGGCGTCACGTTGAGGATCCCCATGACGTGGGGACGCTCCAGGGAGAGGCTGCGCCCCTTGCTGATTAGTTGCATCTTTACATCTACCTGTCACAAGAAAATCTGGATATCCGCACAAAGAAAAACCCCGGGCAAGCCCGGGGTTTGGATCATGAAAGCTTATTTGGCCGGCACATCGTTCGCCTTGTCGATGTCACTGCGCGGTGCGCTGTTGTCATCGGCCTGCGCCTTGACCTCGGGCTCGCTGCTCACGCTGGCGCCGCCTTGCGGGGTGTCACCGTGTTCATCGTGCCAGTTGCTGGGAGCACGTACCTCACGACGAGCCATCAGATCGTCGATCTGCTTGGCATCTATGGTCTCGTACTTCATCAAGGCATCCTTCATGGTGTGCAGCACATCCATGTTGTCCTGCAGGATCTGCTTGGCACGAGCATAGTTGCGATCGATGACCTGCTTGACCTCGGCATCGATGACGCGCGCGGTGTCGTCGGACATGTGCTTGGCCTTGGCCATGCTGCGGCCAAGGAAGACTTCACCGTCTTCTTCGGCATAGAGCATGGGGCCCAGACGCTCGGACATACCCCACTGGGTCACCATCTTGCGGGCGATGTCGGTGGCACGCTCGATGTCGTTGGACGCACCGGTCGATACCTTCTCGGCACCGTAGATCAGCTCTTCCGCCAGACGACCGCCGTACAGGCTGGAGATCATCGACTCCAGATGCTGCTTGGAGTGGCTCCAGCGATCCTGCTCCGGCAGGTACATGGTCACCCCAAGGGCACGGCCACGGGGAATGATGGAGACCTTGTAGACGGGATCATGATCCGGCACGACCCGACCGATGATGGCATGACCGGCTTCATGATAAGCCGTCATCTCCTTCTCGGACTCCTTCATCACCATGGAGCGACGTTCCGCCCCCATCATGATCTTGTCCTTGGCCTTCTCGAACTCGTTCATGGACACCACGCGGCGGCTCTCACGGGCGGAGAACAGGGCGGCCTCGTTGACCAGGTTGGCGAGATCGGCACCGGAGAAACCGGGCGTACCGCGGGCAATCAGCGCCGGATTGACGTCATCCGCCAACGGAACCTTGCGCATGTGTACCTTCAGGATCTGCTCGCGACCGCGGACATCCGGCAGACCGACCACGACCTGACGATCGAAACGACCCGGGCGCAGCAGAGCGGGATCCAGCACGTCTGGACGGTTGGTCGCGGCGATGACGATGACGCCTTCATTGCCTTCGAAACCATCCATCTCGACCAGCATCTGGTTCAGGGTCTGCTCACGCTCATCGTGGCCACCACCCAGACCGGCGCCACGCTGGCGACCGACCGCGTCGATTTCATCGATGAAGATGATGCAAGGGGAGGACTTCTTGGCCTGCTCGAACATGTCGCGCACCCGGGAGGCACCGACACCCACGAACATCTCGACGAAGTCGGAACCCGAGATGGTGAAGAAGGGCACCTTGGCCTCACCCGCGATGGCCTTGGCCAGCAGAGTCTTACCTGTACCGGGCGGGCCGACCAGCAGCACGCCGGTGGGGATCTTGCCGCCCAGTTTCTGGAACTTGGTCGGATCGCGCAGATAGTCGACCAGCTCTTTGACCTCTTCCTTTGCCTCGTCACAACCCGCCACGTCGACGAAGGTGGTCTTGATCTGATCTTCACTCATCAGGCGAGCCTTGCTCTTGCCGAACGACATGGCACCCTTGCCACCGCCGCCCTGCATCTGACGCATGAAGAAGACCCAGACACCGATCAGCAACAGCATCGGGAACCAGGAGATGAAGATGGACGTGATCAGAGACGGCTCTTCCGGCTTCTCACCCATCACCTTCACGTTGTGGTTGAGCATGTCGTTGAGCAGTTGGGGATCAGGCGCAGGGATGATGGTGGTGAAACGTTCACCGGTGCGCTTGACGCCATTAATGACCTTGCCATCCATCCGCACTTCACGGATCTGCTCTTGGGTCACTTCTTTCACGAAGCTGGAATAGTCCAGCTGGCGACTGGTGGTATCGCTGGGGCTGAAGCTATTGAACACCGACATCAGCACGACGGCGATGACCAGCCACAGGATTAGGTTTTTCGCCATGTCACTCAAATCAATGACCTCGCAGACTGACAGTTAACGATGAGGGTTAGGGTACTACAGTTTAAAACCGGTAGCCACAATGTAGACTTCTCGTGAACGGGCACGGGAGGAGTCTGGTTTACGAATCTTGACGACAGAGAAAAGTCTACGAATTTCATTGAGATAGGCGTCAAACCCCTCCCCCTGGAATACCTTGACCACGAAACTGCCATTACTGCGCAAGACCTGATTGCACATGTCCAGCGCCAGCTCGATCAGATACATGGAGCGAGCCTGATCCACCTGCTGGGTCCCGCTCATGTTGGGGGCCATGTCAGACATGACCACATCGACCTTGTCCGGGCCAACCCGGGCCAGCAAGGCGGCAAGCACAGTTTCCTCCCGAAAGTCCCCTTGCAGGAAATCGACACCGGCAATGGAATCCATCGGCAGAATATCGCAAGCAATCACTCGTCCCTTTTCACCCACCTGCTCGATGGCGAACTGGGACCAGCCACCGGGGGCCGCCCCCAGATCCACCACCGTCATGCCCGGCTTGAGCAGTTTGTCCTTGCCCTGGATCTCATCGATCTTGAACACGGCGCGGGAACGCAGTCCCAACTTCTGGGCTTTTTTGACGTAATGGTCGTCAAAATGTTCTTTTAACCAGCGGGTTGAACTGGGGGAATGTTTTTTCTGGGTCATGATTGTCGACTTTAAAAAACCACAAGGGTTATTAGTATTAAGGGCTAAGTGGGGGTAGAATACGCCCCTTTCAACCCTGACTTATGAAGAAATTGCCATGATTCTCAACAATAAACAGAAACAGTACCTCAAGGGCCTCGCCCACAGCCTGAAGCCGGTCGTCCTGCTGGGACAACACGGCCTGACCGAAGGGGTGATGGCCGAGATCGATCTGGCGCTGAACCATCACGAGCTGATCAAGGTTAAGGTGTCGTCTGAAGATCGTGAGATGAAACAGCTGGTGATGGAAGCCATCGTCCGTGAGACAGGCGCCATCAAGGTACAGAGCATGGGCCATGTACTGACCATCTATCGTCAGGCCACAGAACCCAAGATCCAGTTGCCCCGCAAGTAACAGGAAAGAGCGTTCGCTCTTTCCTTCATTTCCCTTCTTCCCAAGTCGCTTGCCAAAATAGTCGTCAGGCCCTTAACCTGCGATGAATACTTGCGGACACCCACTATGGACAAGCATCAGATTCTCACCGACGAGGAGCTGGCCATGCTGCAGGACTTGGGAGATGCCGAGGACATGGCCGCCGGCCAGTTCCTGCGAGGCAACCTGAGTCTTCCCCTACAGAGCCTGTTGCAACGGGCCAGCCCCTTGACGATCGAGGCCCGCATCGCCGGCCACCAACTGCGTTTTCCGCTACATTGTACCCTGGCGGCGGAAGGCCACACCGAGTTGCGTATCGCCGCCCCCACCATCACTGAGCTGGGCTCCCCTCACCTGCGCGCCTGGCGACTCGATGAGAAAGCCGTCCTGCATACCAGCGATGCCGAGTATGAGGTGCACAGCCTCTCCCTCGGTGGTCTCATCGTGGCCGGTTTGCCACCGACGCTGGCCAAGGGCGACCGGCTGCACGGCACCCTCGGCATAGAGGGCTTGCCCCCCCTGGCACTGAGCGGCACCCTGATAAGGCATGTCCAGTCCCACCAGAAGCACCATGACTGGGCCTTGAAATTCCAGCTGGACAAGGGAGACCAGGAGCAACTGCGGGACTGGCTCTTCCAGCGTCATCAGGACGCCTTCGTCCAGACCTATCAGGGGGACTAAATGCAACAGGGGAGCCGGGGCTCCCCTGTCTGTCTTTGTCAGAACTCAATCAGAGATAGGCGACTTCCAGAATTTCGTACTCAACGTCGCCACCCGGCGTCTTGACGATGGCCACATCGTCCACTTCCTTGCCGATCAGGGCACGGGCAATGGGCGAGTTCACGGAGATCATGTTCTGCTTGATGTCCGCCTCGTCGTCACCCACGATGCGGTACACCACTTCCTCTTCCGTCTCGCTCTTGAGCAGGGTCACGGTCGCACCGAAGATGACGCGGCCATTGTTGGCAATCTTGGTGATATCGATCACCTGGGCATTGGAGAGCTTGCTCTCAATCTCCTGAATGCGGCCTTCACAGAAACCTTGCTGCTCGCGAGCGGCATGGTACTCGGCGTTTTCTTTCAGATCACCATGTTCACGGGCATCAGCAATCGCTTCGATAATCTGGGGACGCAGCTCGCTCTTCAGATAGTCGAGCTCTTGACGCAGCTTTTCAGCGCCGCGAACAGTCATCGGAGTATGATTCATAGTCGAAACCTGGGTTGCTTTATAAAGAGAAGCTGCGGCAATCAAAGAGAGCCGCAGCTATCGGTTCGGATGAGGCATCTTAATATGAAGCCGTCACAAAATCCATGTCAGCCCCTGCGAGCGGGATCGCGCTTCCTGGCGAAAGCTACTTGGGATCCGCCACCCCGATAGGGGCAGATACCGTCGGTTTGCCCTGCATGATGGCGATCTCCACCCGCCGGTTCATGCGCCGGTTCTCCGGGCTGTTGTTCGGCACCAGCGGCTGGGAGTCCGCCATGCCCTGCACCACCAGGCGGTTGCCGTCAAAGCCGGGCACCTTGATCATCTGGTGGGCCACCGCCACCGCCCGCTGGGACGAAAGCTCCCAGTTGGACTGGAACAGCTCGTCTTCGGTGGCGACGTCATCGGTATGACCGGAGACGGTGATCTCCCCCGGCACATCCTTGAGCAGGGTCGCGACTTTACGGATCACCGGCCAGAACTGGGGCTGCAGGAAGGCGGAACCTGCCGGGAACGCCGCCTTCTCGCGGATGCGAATGATGATCTGCTGACCCAGCGCCTCTATCTCGATGGCACCGTCCTGGATCTGGGCCTGCATCTGCTCGGCCAGCGCCTTGGCCAGTTCGTTGGACTGCTGCTGCGCCTTCTGGGCCTGCTGGGCGGTGTCGCCCCCGCTCTGCTGACCCTCGGTCTTGTCATGCCCCCCCGCCTGATCCGCATCCCCGGGCTGAAAATCCAGCTCGGTCTGGGTCATGTCTATGGTCTGCTGCATGATGGTGTCGATGGGAGTCGGTTCGGGCCGGCCGGGGCGAAACTCCTGGGCGATGACCGAGGTCCCCTTGGGAATATCCTTCACCTCCAGGATGTTCTGCACCCCGAACGCCTTCTCCATGGAGCCGGCGATCTGCTTGAACTTCTGTACATCCATCTCCGCAAAGGAGAGCAGCAGCACGAAGAAGCACATCAACAGGGACATCAGATCGGCGAAGGTACCCATGTAACCGGGCAGGCCGGGAGGCGGACACTTGCACTTTGCCATGGGGCCTCCTATTCAACCCCGTTGTTGCGTTTGGACTGATTCAGGTAGTTCTGCAGCATGGCCTGGATCACGCGAGGGTTCTGACCATCCTGAATGCCCATGATGGCGTCGAGGATCAGGGTGCGGCTCAGTTGCTCCTCGCCGCTGCGCAGCTCCAGCTTGTCGGCGATGGGGATGGCGATCATGTTGGCCTCGATCGCCCCGTACAGCGTGGTCAGCAAGGCCACCGCCATGGCCGGGCCGATGGACTTGGGATCACTCATGTTCGCCAGCATGGCCACCAGCCCCACTAGCGTACCTATCATCCCCATGGCGGGGCCGAGGTCGCCGAGGGAGCGAAACACCTTGACGGCGATGACGTGGCGCTCCGAGGTCAGCTCTATGTCTTTTTCCATCACGGCGCGCACCACGTCGGCGTCATGGCCGTCCACCAGCATGTCGATGCCCTTCTTCATGAAGGGATTGGGGATCTCCGCCGCTTCCAGCGCCAGAAAGCCTCCCTTGCGGGCCGCGTCCGCCAGCTCCACAGCCTTGGCAATCAGGTCATCGAGCTTGTCGCCCTTGTACATGAAGGCCTTGCCCGCAACCTTGAACGCCATCAGGAACTGGCTGAGGTTGAACTTCATCATGCAGATGAAGAGGGAACCCAGTATGGTGATATAGACCGAGGGCATATCCACATACATGCTCATGGGGCCACCCAGCAGCATGCCGTACACCACCACCCCGAATCCCAGCACTATGCCTATCAGACTGCCTAAATCCACATCCCTACTCCTGTCACCGAACTTGCCATCTATTTATATTTTGTTGAATTTTCTGCTATTGCGCCCCTGGCAGCAAGCCCGGCACACCTCAATAACCCATCGGCAGTACATGGATGCCAGCCCCTTTCTATCGGCCGCAGTCAGGATAGTTTGAGGACGGCACACTTTTCTGCCTCCCCCCTGTGCCCGGTCGATGTTAAGATGAGCCGTTTTTTTCAATCCCCGAGGATGGACATGGCCAGTAAAAAAATCGACCGTCTGAGTTTTGATGCCACCCTGGAAGAGCTGGAAACCATAGTGCATCAACTCGAACAGGGGTCGCTCCCCCTCGAGGAGGCACTCAAACAATTCGAACAGGGCATCCATCTGGTGCGGGCCGGCCAGCAGAAGCTGGAGCAGGCCGAGCAGAAGATCCAGATCCTCCTGACCCAGGCCGACGGCAGCGAACAGGCGGTCCCCTTTCGATCAGAGCAAGGAGAGGAGTGAGTGACCCTGGACGATTTCTCCCGCCTGCACCGGCGCCGCATCGACGACTGTCTCTCGGCACAGCTTGAGGCTCTGCCCGCCATGGCGCCGCGCCTGCGGGACGCGATGAAATACGGCCTGCTGCTCGGCGGCAAACGGGTACGCCCCTTCCTGGTCTACGCCGTGGGCGAGATGCTGGGGGTGCCAAGCGAGCGGCTCGACGGCCCTGCCGCCGCGGTGGAGTGCATTCACGCCTACTCCCTGCTGCACGACGATCTGCCCGCCATGGACAACGACGATTTGCGCCGCGGCCAACCGACAGTCCACAAGGCGTTCGATGAAGGCACCGCCATCCTGGCCGGTGATGCCCTGCAGACCCTGGCCTTCTCCATCCTGGCGGATCATCCCCTCCCCGACGAGCTGCTGGCCAACCGGGTACGGATGCTGAGTGCCCTGGCCCGCGCCTCCGGCTATCTCGGCATGTGCGGCGGTCAGGCGCTGGATCTGGAGGCCGAAGGCCGCCGGATCAGCCTCGCCGAGCTTGAGCAGGTGCACCGCCACAAGACAGGTGCGCTCATCGAGTGCGCCGTCACCCTGGGGGCCCTGTGCAAGGCCGACGTGGAACCCGCCACCCTGGCCGCGCTGCAAACCTATGCCGCCGCCATCGGGCTCGCCTTCCAGGTGCAGGATGACATCCTCGACATCACGGGCGACACCGCCACTCTGGGCAAGCCGCAAGGCTCGGATCTGGCGCAGGAGAAGAGCACCTATCCGGCCCTGCTCGGTCTCGACCCTGCCCGTGAGCTGGCTCGCGAACTGCATGACAAGGCCTTAACAGCCCTGCAATCCTTGCCCTACAATACCGACATTCTGGAAGCGTTTGCCGATTACATCATCGAGCGAACCCACTAAACGCTGGATAACAGTAACAATATGAGCGTTGATATTAGCGATTTCCCCAACCTGGCCCTCGCGGATACGCCGGTCGAGTTGCGATCCCTGCCCAAAGAGCGGCTGCCCATTCTGTGCGAAGAGCTGCGCGAGTATCTGCTGCGCTCGGTGAGCCGCTCCAGCGGCCACTTCGCCTCCGGCCTAGGCACAGTCGAGCTGACGGTGGCGCTGCACTACGTCTACAACACCCCCTTCGATCGATTGGTGTGGGACGTAGGCCATCAGGCCTATCCCCACAAGATCCTGACCGGTCGGCGCGAGCGCATTCACACCATTCGCCAGAAAGATGGCCTGCACCCCTTCCCCTGGCGGGAAGAGAGCGAGTATGACGTGCTCAGCGTGGGCCACTCCAGCACCTCCATAGGTGCCGCCCTCGGCATGGCGGTTGCCGCCGAGAGCGAGGGGCTGGGCCGCAAGGTGGTGGCCGTCATCGGTGACGGCGCCATCACGGCGGGCATGGCCTTCGAGGCCCTCAACCATGCAGGCGACGTCCACAAGGACATGCTGGTGGTGCTCAATGACAACGAGATGTCCATCTCCGAAAATGTCGGGGCGCTCAACAACCACCTGGCCAGGCTGATGTCCGGCAAGCTCTACACCACCATCCGCGAAGGCGGCAAGAAGGTGCTGGCGGGGCTGCCGCCGGTCAAGGAGCTGGCCAAGCGGGCCGAAGAGCACCTCAAGGGCATGGTGGTGCCCGGCACCCTGTTCGAGGAGTTCGGCTTCAACTACATAGGCCCCATCGACGGCCACGACATCCACGCTCTGGTCGAGACCCTGCGCAACATGCGCAACCTCAAGGGTCCCCAGCTGCTGCACGTCAAGACCAAGAAGGGCAAGGGCTACGAGCCCGCAGAGAAAGACCCTATCGGCTATCACGCCGTGCCCAAGTTCAACCCGGACGAGTGCGCCCTGCCCAAGAGCGCCGGCGGCAAGCCGACCTTCTCCGCCATCTTCGGCCAGTGGCTGTGCGACATGGCGGCGAAAGACGAGAAACTGGTCGGCATCACCCCCGCCATGCGCGAGGGCTCCGGCCTGGTCAAGTTCAGCCAGCAGTACCCGGATCGCTACTTCGACGTGGCCATCGCCGAACAACATGCGGTCACCTTCGCCGCCGGCCTTGCCATCGCCGACAAGAAACCCGTGGTCGCCATCTATTCGAGCTTCCTGCAACGGGCCTATGACCAGCTGATCCACGACGTGGCGCTGCAGAACCTGCCGGTGCTGTTCGCCATCGACCGCGCCGGTCTGGTAGGCGCCGACGGCCCCACCCATCAGGGGGCGTTCGACATCAGCTTCCTGCGCACAGTCCCGAACATGGTGGTGATGACGCCCTCCGACGAGAACGAGTGCCGCCAGATGCTCTACACCGGCTATCAGTGCAACCAGCCCGCTGCGGTGCGCTACCCCCGTGGCAGCGGCTGCGGCAGCGAGATCATGAGCGAGATGCAGGCACTTGAACTCGGCAAGGGCCGGATTGTTCGTCAGGGCAAGGGCACCGCCATACTGGCGTTCGGCACCCTGCTGCATCAGGCCAAGGCCGCCGCCGAGGCGCTGGACGCCACCCTGGTGGACATGCGCTTCGTCAAGCCCATGGACGAGGCCCTGGTGCTCTCCCTTGCCGCCTCCCACGATCAGTTTGTCACTCTCGAGGACAACGCCATCATGGGCGGGGCTGGCTCTGCGGTGAACGAGCTGCTGATGCATGCCAAGCAGTGCAAGCCTGTGCTCAATCTGGGGCTGCCGGATCGCTTCGTGGAGCAAGGCACCCAGGAGGAGATCTATGCCCAGCTGGGGCTGGATGCCGCAGGTATCCAGGCCAGCATTGAGGCCTGGCTGCAGGCCTGACGCAGAACGGCAGGCCCGACAAGGGCAAACACGAGCAATAAAGAAGGGCGCCATCAGGCGCCCTTCTTGTCATTCATGATGTCAAACCGGTTCACGGGCCGCCGCAGCGCACTCGTGAATCGCCCTCCATCAGCCCTTGTAGATCTTGGGGTTGAACACATCCCGCAACCAGTCACCCAGCAGGTTGATGACCAGCACCAGCACCACCAGGCAGATGCCCGGGAAGGCGGTGATCCACCAGGAGCCGGAGAAGATGTAGTTGAAGCCCACGCTGATGAGCGACCCCAGCGACGGCTGATCCACCGGCATGCCCAGCCCCAGGAAGGAGAGTGCCGCCTCGCTCATGATGGCGTTCGCCACCTGCACGGTGGAGATGACCAGGATCGGCGACAGGCAGTTAGGCAGTATATGGCGGAACATGATGCGCGGGGCACGGAACCCCATCACCTGGGCCGCTTCCACGTACTCCTTCTTCTTCTCCGCCAGCACGGAGGCGCGCACCGTCCGGGCATACTGGGGCCATTCGGCGATGCCGATGATCACCACCAGCATCAGGATGGCGAACTTCGAGTAGAACTCGGAGCCAAAGGTCGCCTGGAAGATGGCGGAGATGATGATGGCCACCATCATGGTGGAGAACGACAGCTGCACGTCGGCAAAGCGCATCAGCAGGTTGTCGATGCGACCACCGAAGTAACCGGCGATGAGACCGATGACGATGCCGAGCACCAGCTGCAGGCCGACGGCGAACAGGCCTATGGTCAGCGAGATGCGGGCGCCATAGAGGATGGTGCTCCAGATGTCCCGTCCCTGGTTGTCGGTACCGAGCCAGAAGCGCGCCTCGCCCCCTTCCAGCCAGGAGGGTGGCAGCTCCGCATCCATCAGATCGAAGCTGGTCTGGTCATAGACGTTGTGCGGTGCCAGCCAGGGCGCCAGCAGCGCCGCCAGTACGAACACCACAAACACCGCAAAGCTGAACATGGCTACCTTGTCCCGCAGGAAGTAGTAGACGATGTCAGAGTTCTTGAATCGCGCCCAACGGCTTGGGCTTGCAGTTACAGCGTTAGTCATCTGTTACCCCTTGGCGGTCAGGTTGACGGTCGGGTTGATGAACCCGTAGAGCAGGTCGACCAGGGTATTGGTCACCACGAAGATAAGGCCCACGAAGATGACGTAAGCGGTGATCAGCGGGGTATCGACCCGGTGGATCGCCTCGAGGAACAGGAAGCCCGTCCCCGGCCACTGGAACACGCTCTCGGTCAGTATGGTGTAGGCCACCATGGTGCCGATCTGCACGCCGCCGACTGTGATGACCGGCAGCATGGTGTTCTTCAGGGCGTGCTGGTAGTAGACCTTGTTATTGTCCAGCCCCTTGGCACGGGCGAACTTCACGTACTCGGAGGAGAGCTGCTCCAGCATCTCTGAGCGTACCAGCCGGATGAACAGCGGCAGCATGATGGAGGAGAGGGACACAGCAGGCAGGATCAGGTGCAGTATGCCGTCCCAGGTAAAGAAGCCCGACTCCCAGCCCAGCAGATTGTAAGTCTCGCCACGGCCATAGGCCGGCAGCCAGCCTAGCTGGATGGAGAAGAGGTACATCAGCATGATGGCGGTCAGGAAGACCGGGATCGAGATGCCGATGCTGCTCACCGCCATGATGAGCTTGGTCAGGAAACTGCGCGGTCTTATCGCCGAATAAACCCCCAGCGGAATGGAGACCACGACGATGATGAGCGCAGCGGCAAACACCAGCTCAAGGGTAGCCACCAGCTTGTCGAGGATCACCTCGAGGGCCGGTCGCTTGAAGAAATAGGAGGTGCCCAGATCCCCTTGCACCGCGTTCTGCAGGAAGCGGCTGTATTTCACCAAAAAGGGATCGTTGAGGCCCATTTTGTCGCGCAGCTCCTGGCGCACGGACTCGGAGACGGATTGTCCCACCAGCTCGCGTAGCGGATCCCCCAGGTTGTCCTGGATGGAGAAGGCGACCAGGCTGATGACGAACATCACTATCACGGCCTGATAGAACCGTTTCAGCAGGAATGTAAACATGCTTGTCCTTCTACGTGGCCTGTGTCTTGGCACAGGCTTCTGTTAATGGCGGGGCACCCATGGACGCCCCGCCAGGTCCTTCCTTAGCGCTTCACTTACTTGTTGACCACCAGGTCACCCAGGTAAGGGAAGTTCATCACGTTGACCACAGGCTTGATGTCGACGTTCTTCTTGGCACCGTAGGCCAGGTCTTCCCAGTGCAAGGGCACATAGGCAGCGTCGTCGATCAGCATGGCTTCCACCTTCTGCAGGATGGCGGCACGCTTGGCCGGGTCGGTTTCGGTGTTCGCTTCCATCACCATCTTGTCAGCCTCTGCGTTGGCATAACCGCCGCAGTTGTACTGACCCATGCCGGTCTTGGCATCCTTGGTGAAGGTCAGGAACTCGAAGAAGTTCGCACTGTCTTCGGTGTCGGAGTGCCAGCCGATCAGCTGCATGTCGGAGGCGCACTTGTCAAACTCGGGCCAGTACTGGGCCACCGGCATGGTCTTCAGATCCACCTTGATGTTGATCTTGGACAGCATGGCGGAGACGGCCTGGGCGATCTTGACGTCGTTGACGTAGCGGGCAGCCGGGGAGATGAAGGTCATCTTGAAGCCCTTCTCGTAACCGGCTTCCTTCATCAGCTCCTTGGCCTTGGCCAGATCATACTGGGGCTTGAGCGCCTCGTTGTAACCGGCATAGCCTTTCGGGCTCAGCTGGCCAGCGGGGGTACCGAAGCCCTTGTTGATCTTGTCGACTATGCCCACCTGGTTGATGGCGTAGTTGATCGCCTGACGCACGCGCTTGTCTTTGAGCGCCGGGTTGGTGTTCTGGTTCAGCTCGATGATGATGGCGCGGGTACCGGACAGGGTCACCAGCTGGGAATCCTTGCCGTTCTTCACGCGCTCCAGATCGTTCGGGGCAACCGGGTAGATCATGTCCACGTCACCACCCAGCAGGGCGGCTACGCGGGTCGCGTCTTCCTTGATCGGCACCACGGTCAGGTTCTGGACGTTGCCCTTGGAGGCCTTGTCCCAGTAGTTGGCGTTGCGGGCATACTCCAGCTTCACGCCCTGCTCGCGGAACTTGACGCTGAACGGACCGGTACCGGAAACATGGGTAGAGGCATAGGAGTCGCCGTTCTTGACGATGGCGGCCTTGTCCTTGCCGGCTTCATCCTTGCCGCTGTAGAACTTGGAGTCCATCGGGAAGATGTAGGTGACGGTCTGCAGCACCAGCGGGAACGGCTTGGCGGTGACGAGATCCACGGTGAAGTCATCCACCTTCTTGGCTTCGGCGATGGGGTCGAAAATAGCCTTGAAGTCCGGGGAGGCCTTCAGACGGTTGACGGTCCATACCACGTCATCGGCGGTGAAGTCGTTGCCGGAGTGGAACTTGACACCCTTGCGCAGGTGGAAGCGGACGGTCTTGTCGTCGATGCGCTCATACTTCTCGGCCAGACGCGGCTCGAATTGCAGATCCTGGGTGTAACGCATCAGGGGATCGAACACCAGGTGAGACATCTCCAGGGTCTGACCGGAGAGCTGCTCCTGCGGGTCCAGCGAGGTGGCGTCGGAGGCGACGGCAACCTTGATGTCGGCGGCAGAAACGTTGAACGCGAGACCAGCGGCGAACAGCGCCATGGCGATCTTGGATAATCCTTTCTTCATGTCTTTCTCCATGCTTTTGGCTTTTTATTGACAGACAAACCGGCGAACCGGTGCTTTCCTAGCTTGCGATTTCCAGCCCCTCGCGGGACATTCCCTTAAATTCCGGCATGAGGGAGATCAGCTTTCGGCTGTACTCATGCTCGGCATTGGTAAACAGTTTTTCGGTCTCCGCGACCTCCACCAGGTGGCCGTGCTGCATCACGCCGATGCGGTCGCACATCTGGCGGATGACCGGCAGATCGTGGCTGATGAACAGCATGGTCAGCCCAAGCTCCTGCTGCAAATCCTTGAGCAGGTTGAGGATCTGGGCCTGCACCGAGACATCCAGCGCCGAGGTGGGCTCGTCGCAGATGAGGAAGCGCGGCCGGGTCGCCAGGGCGCGGGCGATGGAGATACGCTGGCGCTGACCACCGGAGAACTCGTGGGGATACTTGACCCCGGCCCCGCGGCCGAGACCGACGTGATCCAGCAGATCGCTCACTATGCCCTCAATCTGGCTCTCGCTGGTCGCCAGTTTGTGGAAGCGGATCGGCTCGGCGATGATGTCACGCACCTTCATGCGCGGGTTCATCGAGGAGTAAGGGTTCTGGAACACCATCTGCATCTGGCGGCGCAGCGGGCGGCGCTCATGCTCCCCTTTCAGGGCGGTGAGATCGATCCCCTCGAAGAAGATCTTGCCGGTATCGGGTGGATAGAGGCCGGTAATGGCGCGGGCTATGGTGGATTTGCCGGAGCCCGACTCCCCCACCAGACCGAAGGTCTCACCCTCGAAGATCTCGAAGCTGATGTTGTTGCAGGCGCGCACGTACTGGCGGCGGCTCGGGAAGATGGAATCCTTGGTGACAAACTTCAGATCCACGTTCTCCACCCGCAGCAGGGCCCCTTCATAGGCGCGCTCGTCCTGACTCTGGCCGAGCCAGTGGGTCTTGAGATCGATGCTGAGATCCGGCGCACCGGCATCCTCTATGTAGGAGACCAGGGGGAAGCGCACCAGCTTCACATCGGAACGGGGCACCGCCGAGATGAGGCTGCGGGTATAGGGGTGGCTGGGGCGACCCAGCACCTGTTCTGTGGTGCCGAACTCCACCAGATCCCCGCGGTACATGACAGCCACCTTGTCGGTGACGTTGGAGACCACGCCCATGTCGTGGGTCACCAGCATGCAGCCTACCTGACGCTCCTTGCAGAGGTTGCGGATGAGCTGGAGGATCTGATCCTGAATGGAGACGTCCAGCGCCGTGGTCGGCTCATCGGCGATGATGAGCTCGGGATCCCCAGACAGCGCGATGGCGATGACCACCCGCTGGCGCATGCCACCGGAGAACTGGTGCGGGTACTGCTTGATGCGCACTTCCGGCTGCGGGATCCCGACCGCCCCCATCAGCTCGAGCGCCTTGGCAAAGGCGGCCTCGCGATTGAGATCGGTATTGGCCAGTATGGTCTCCACCAGCTGCTGTTCAACGGTGAACAACGGATTGAGGGAGGTCATGGGATCCTGGAAGATGAAGCCGATACGGGAGCCACGGATGGCCCGCATCTCGTTCTGGCTCTTGCCGGAGATGAGTTCGCCGTTGAGGTAGATATCGCCACGGGCGATGCGACCGGGCGGGCTCAACAAATCGATGACGGCATTGCCTATGGTGGACTTGCCGGCACCTGATTCACCGACCACTCCGACGATCTCGCCTTTTTCCACGGAAAAAGAGAGATCCTTGACCGCGGCCAGCACCCCATAGCGGGAGGGGTACTCGATCCGCAAGTTTTTCACTTCGAGCAAGGACATGGTTACCTCTGCGGGGGACATCCGTCCCAAATAATTCGTCCGTAAATCAGCCGCAGATGCTGGTTGTGCCTTGGTACTTAATGTTGAGAGCTTCTCTTGTGCAGTAAACGCTCAATCCATGAGGCAGCCAAACCAGCGATCCGGGCGGGTTTTTTGCATTTTTTTGGAATAACCCGCGAGTAAGTTAGTCGGTTTGCCCGCGGGTGTAAATGATCCAGTTATACAATTTCGCAATACTTTGCGCAGATAACGCACTAGCCATTGGCGCAAAATGTCGATAAATATCACATTAACAGAGATTGTGATGGCAATGCGAGAGATTAGCTTATTTAAATTTCAACAAAGATGTAACAAGCAATCGAATTCACTATTCAATGCCGAGTGCGCAGCTTCGAATGAGTAGTGAATATTTATGTGAAATGATTTTTTAACGGCAGCATATCTGGATGAAGGAAAACTAAGCAGAGATAAATAGGGTCAACTCAGAATGATCTGCCAGAGCCCAATTCGCCATCACCGGACAAGGCGGGGGGATTGCATACAAAAAGGCGCAGTCCCATCAAGGAACTGCGCCTCACGCTTAATTGTATGGAAAGAGCGGGCAGACAGACGATGAAACTGCGCGGCAGCGAGGGCCAGGCCCGCCATGACGGCCGTGATCGCCGACCCGCCTTACCAGCGGGCCAGCAACTGCATGCAGAGCAGGGCGAACAGGCCGGCGATGAGATCATCCAGCATGATGCCGAGCCCGCCGTGAATACGACGATCGAACCAGGAGATGGGCCAGGGCTTGAGCACGTCGAACAGCCGGAACAGCACGAAGCCGGCCAGCACCCACTCCCAGCCGGCGGGGGCCGCTATCATGGTGACGCCGAACCCTATCACCTCGTCCCAGACAATGGCACCGTGATCCGGCATGCCGATGGCATCGGTGGCCGCCTGGCAGATGCGGATACCCGCCACGAACCCCACCGCCAGCAGGGCGATGAACCAGGGGGTCGGCAGACCGCTCACCAGCAGGTAAAGAGGGATAGCGGCGAGCGTCCCCATGGTCCCCGGCGCCCTGGGGGAGAGACCGGCACCAAAGCCCAGCGCCAGCAAGTGGAGCGGGTTCTTCAGGCTCAGGCCTGTCAGCTCGGGCCTTATCTTGAAAAAGCTCATGCGAAGTGATCCCAGCCCTTGAGATGAAGCTCGACCGGCTGCTCATCCTGCACATAGTCGATGCCGGGGTCGCCGGCCTGGATGCGGCCGATGCGGGTGAACCTGACGCCACAGTTGGCCAGCGCCGTGTCCAGGGCACCGTGATGCTCTTGTGGCACGGTGAAGCAGAGCTCGTAGTCATCCCCACCGGCCAGCGCCAGCTGCCAGGCATCCCGTGCGGGCACGGCGTCCTGCAACACCGGCGAGAGGGGCAGCAGGTCGAGATCGATCTGGGCCCGCACGCCGGACGCCTTGAGGATGTGGCCGAGATCGGAAGCCAGGCCGTCGGAGAGATCCAGCGCACTGCTCGCCAACCCGCGCAGGGCTTGTCCTGCCAGAATGCGGGGATGGGGATGATCGAGCCTGGGCAGCACGGCCGCCAGCTGGTTCTCGTTGAGGGTGCGCTTGCCCAGCAGATGGGAGAGGGCCAGGGCCGCATCCCCCAGGGTGCCGGTGACATAGATGCCGTCCCCTACCCTGGCGCCGCTGCGCATCAGGGCACGACCGGTCGGCACGGATCCCTTCACCGAGACGGTGATGGAGAGTGGCCCGCGGGTCATGTCCCCCCCCACCAGGGCCACATTGTAATATTCGGCGAGCTCGAGGAACCCTTCCGCAAAGCCCGCAACCCAGGCCTCGTTGACGGCGGGCAGGGTCAGCGCCAAGGAGACCCAGCGCGGCTCTGCCCCCATGGCGGCGAGATCGGAGAGGTTGACCGCCAGCGCCTTGTAGCCCAGATCCACCGGATCCATGTCCGGGAAGAAGTGCACGCCGCTCACCAGGGTATCCGTGCTCACCGCCAGCAGGGTATCGGCGGGCAGGGTCAGCAGGGCACAGTCATCCCCTGGGCCCATCACCACGTCCTTGCGGGCGTGGGGGACCTTGAAGTACTTCTCAATCAGCTCAAATTCACCCATACAGTAAAAAGCCAGCGGTTAGGCTGGCTCCTCTCTTAATGCTGATGGACGTCAGGATCAACGCTTGGTCAGCGTCTTGATCACCTTGTCCAGTACACCGTTGACAAACTTGTGGCTGTCATCGGCGGCGAAGGCTTTGGCCAGCTCGATCGCTTCGTTGATCACCACGCGCGGCGGCACATCATCACGACGGGTCAGCTCGTAGGTCGCCAGACGCAGGATCGCCTTGTCCACCATGTCCACTTCTTCCAGCGGACGGGAGAGGAAAGGCGAGAACACCTTGTCCAGCTCGTTGCAGTGGACCGCTACCCCGAACAGCAGATCGCGGAAATAGCTCAGGTCCACACCCTTGGTGTCCTGATCGATCTTGAACTGCTCTTCGATGTCGCCCACGTTGGCCTGGGTCATCTGCCACTGGTAGATGGCCTGGGTGGCGCAATGGCGGGCCTTACGGCGCTCGGACGGTTTCAATGTACTTCTCCTCGTTACACGTCCAGCTGTTTCAGGACGTTGATCATTTCGAGCGCGCTCAGTGCAGCCTCTGCACCCTTGTTACCCGCCTTGGTACCGGCGCGCTCGATGGCTTGTTCAATGTTTTCAGTGGTCAATACGCCGAAGGCGACGGGAATTTCATACTCCATCATCACCTGGGCCAGCCCCTTGCCGTTCTCGCTCGCCACCAGTTCGAAGTGATAGGTGCCGCCACGGATGACGGTACCGAGCGCGACTATGGCGTCGTATTGACCGCTCTTGGCCAGCTTCTTGGCTGCCAGGGGAATTTCGACGGCACCCGGCACGCGCACCAGGGTGAGATTGCTGTCCTGGACCTGGCCTTGACGCTTCAGTACGTCGACCGCACCGTTCACCAGGCTGTCATTGATGAAGCTGTTGAAACGGGCAACGACAATAGCAACACGCGCCTCGGGAGCGGCGATATTCCCTTCGATAATCTTCATTGGAAATCCTGTCTCTGTGCAATCAATAGGGGCCGGGGCCAAAAGTGCACGCATTCTAGCACAACAGAGCCGCGACAAAAAACCATGGCCGCAACGAGCGGCCAGGATAGTCATTCAACCCGTCAGGGGCTTGCTCGCCGACGTACTCCACCACCTCGAGGCCGAAGCCGCTGGCGAGCATGGTATTTCATCAAGCGAGCACCAGGGCGCTTACTCGCCGACGTATTCCACCACCTCAAGGCCGAAGCCGCTGGCGAGCATGGTATTTCATCAAGCGAGCACCAGGGCGCTTACTCGCCGACGTACTCCACCACCTCGAGGCCGAAGCCGCTGGCGAGCATGGTATTTCGTCAAACGAGCACCAGGGCGCTTACTCGCCGACGTACTCCACCACCTCGAGGCCGAAGCCGCCGAGGGCATGGTATTTCTTCGGCGAGCTCAAGAGGCGCATCTTGCCGACCCCCAATGCCTTGAGGATCTGGGAACCCACGCCGACCCGGCGCGAGGTGCCCTGCCACTTGGCCCCTTCCGGTGCCAACCCCTTGTCGGCGGCTTCAAAGCCCTTGACCCGGGCCAGCAGCTCGGCGCCCTGGGCTTCGGCCCCCAGGATCACCAGCACACCACCCTCGGCGGCGATGCGGGCCATGGATTTGGGCAGCGGCCAGCTGCGGGCGCTGTGGCGATCCGTCAGCAGCAGATCGCTCAGCACGTCGTGCAGATGGACCCGTACCAGGGTCGGCTGGTCGGCTTTCACCTCGCCTTTCTTGAGGGCAAAGTGCACCTGGTTGTCTATGGTGTCGCGGAAGGTGACGAGGTCAAACTCCCCGAACTCGGTGGGCAGCTTGCACTCGGCCACCTTCTCCACCGTGGTCTCGTGCTGGTTGCGGTACTCGATAAGATCCGCGATGGTGCCCAGCTTGATGCCGTGCTGCTCGGCGAAGATCTCGAGATCGGGACGGCGCGCCATGGTGCCATCCTCGTTGAGGATCTCGACGATAACGGAGGCCGCCTCGTAACCGGCGAGACGAGCCAGATCGCAGCCCGCCTCGGTGTGGCCGGCACGGGTCAGCACGCCGCCATCCTGTGCCATCAGCGGGAAGATGTGGCCGGGCTGCACCAGATCGGCGGCCTTGGCGTTCGGTGCGACGGCGGCCTGGACGGTCACGGCGCGATCGGCGGCGGAGATGCCCGTGGTCACCCCTTCGGCCGCTTCTATGGTCACGGTGAAGGCGGTGGAGAACTGGGCGTTGTTGCGATCAACCATCAGCGGCAGCGCCAGCTGTTTGCAGCGATCCCGGGTCAGAGTCAGGCAGATGAGGCCACGGCCGTAACGGGCCATGAAGTTGATATCCTCCGGACGGACACAGGAGGCGGCCATGATGAGGTCCCCTTCGTTCTCCCTGTCTTCGTCATCCATCAGGATCACCATCTTGCCCGCCTTGATATCGGCAATGATTTCCTGGGTTGTGCTCAGCGCCATGGGCTACTCCATCAACATGCTTGGGGAATTGAGCCTGCCGGCTCGGCTTGATACTGCATCATTGTGTGCTAGATGGGGGCGCGGGGCCCCATTTCAATCGGAGCGGGATCACAGAACCGTGTTTTGCCCGCTCCCCTGCCTGTCAGATAAACCCGGATCGGGCCAGGGTCTCCAGGGTCAGGCTGGAGCCACCCTGCTCCTGCGCCCTGCCCTGCATCAGCCGCTCCAGATAGCGGGCGATCTGATCCACCTCCAGGTTCACCCTGTGGCCCGGTTTCCAGCGGGCTATGGTGGTCTCCTGGGCGGTGTGGGGCACAATGGTCAGGCGAAAGAGATCCCCCTGCACGGCGTTGACCGTCAGGCTGATGCCATCCACCGCAATGGAGCCCTTCTCGGCGATGTAGCGAGAAAGTTCCTTTGGCGCCTCGATCCAGTACTCGATGACGCGGCCGCTGTTGGACTTGCTCTTCACCTCGCCGATGCCATCCACGTGGCCCGAGACCAGGTGGCCACCGAGGCGGGAGGTGGGCATCAGCGCCTTCTCGAGGTTCACCGGATCCCCTACCTTGGCCTCGGCAAAGCCGGTGCGAGAGAGCGTCTCAAGGGAGACGTCGGCGGTGTAGCTCTTGTCCCCCAGGGCCACCACGGTCAGGCAGACGCCGTTGGTGGCGATGGAGTCACCCAGCTTGACGTCGCCAAAGTCCAGGGTCGGCGCGTGGACGGTGAGGGCCATGTCATCCCCTTGGCGGCGCAGGGCGGCCAGGGTGCCCATGGCTTCGATAATTCCGGTAAACATGCAGATCACCTTGCTGATGACGGGGGCAGTGACTGCCCCCTTGAACATTGATAAATCAGGCTATTTTCGCTGTGATGCGAATGTCCTGCCCCACCAGACGCACATCCTTGACAGTAAGCTTGGGGGCCTGGAACAGCCGGGTCAACTCCGGCAGGTGGAACAGGCCGCGCCCTTCATCCCCCAACAGCTTGGGGGCCTGATAGAGCACCAGCTCGTCCACCAGCCCCTTGGCCAGCAGGGCGCCGCACAGTCTGGGGCCCGCCTCCACCAGCACAGAGTTGATGTTCTGCTTGGCCAGCAGCATGAAGAGGCTCACCAGATCCAGCTTGCCATCCAGCAGCGGCAGGGTCAGTTGCTGCACCCAAGCAGGCCACTCCCCGTCGACCTTATGACGGGCCAGCAGCACAGGGCTCTCGCTCTGGAACAGGGGCAAGTCCGGGGTCAGCCGGTTCTGGGAATCGACGATGACCCGCAGCGGTTGGCGCAGGGTCTCTTTGGGATAAACGGCCTTGACCGAGGCCGGCAGCTCGTCCCAGCGCACGTTGAGGGAGGCGCCGTCGGCCAGCACCGTCTCGGCGCTGGAGAGCACCGCATCGTGGCGGGCACGCAGCCGCTGCACGTCCCGGCGCGCCTCCGGGGAGGTGATCCACTGGCTCTCGCCGCTCGCCATGGCGGTGCGACCGTCGAGGCTGGCGCCGAGCTTGACCGTCACCTGCGGGAAGGCGGTGCGCATCCGCTTGAAGAAGCCGGGGTTGAGGGCCTCGGCCTCGGCGCTGAGCAGGCCGAAGTCGGTCTTGATGCCCGCCTCGGAGAGCATGCGCAGGCCGCGCCCCCCCACCTGGGGATTGGGATCCACCATGGCGGCGACCACCCGGGTCACCCCGGCCTTGATCAGCGCCTCGGCACAGGGAGGGGTGCGACCGTGATGGGAGCAGGGCTCCAGGGTCACATAGGCGGTGGCGCCACGAGCCTCTTCCCCGGCGGCATGCAGGGCATAGACCTCGGCATGGGGTTCACCGGCACGCTGGTGCCAACCCTCCCCCACCACCACGCCGGCCTTCACCAGCACGGCGCCCACACAGGGATTGGGGGCCGTGGTGTAACGGCCGCGACGGGCCAGTTCGAGGGCCCGGCTCATCCATTGGTAATCATCTTGACTAAACATCTGGGCTCCCGTTCAACGCGAGAAAATAGGGGTGCTAACGCAATCCGTGGATGGCTGGCTTATTTCTCCAGCTTGGCGATCTCTTCGCCGCTTCTTGTTACAAACAAGGCGGATGTCCTCGAGTCCTGAGGTAGAGAAGGGTGAAGCGGATATTGCTTTGCTCACCCGACCCTCCTCACTTCTCCAACTTGGCGATCTCTTCACCGCTTCTTGTTACAAACAAGGCGGATGTCCTCGAGTCCTGAGGTAGAGAGGGTGAAGCGGATATTGCTTTGCTCACCCGACCCTCCTCACTTCTCCAGCTTGGCGATCTCTTCACCGAATTCGCGGATGTCCTCGAAGCTGCGATAGACGGAGGCGAAGCGGATATAGGCCACCTTGTCCAGGCTCTTGAGCTCATCCATCACCAGGTTGCCCACCAGCTGGGACGCGACTTCGCGCTCGCCGGTGGCACGCAGCCGGGACTTGATGTGATTGACCCCCTTTTCGATGGCCTCCATGCTCACCGGCCGCTTCTCCAGGGCCCGCAGTATGCCGGCCCGCAGCTTGTCTTCATTGAAGGGCTCGCGGGAGCCGTTGGACTTGATGACACGGGGCATCACCAGCTCGGCCATCTCGAAGGTGGTGAAGCGCTCGTGGCAGAGCAGGCATTCACGACGGCGGCGCACCTGATGGCCTTCTGCCACCAGACGGGAATCGATCACCTTGGTATCAACCGCACTACAGAAAGGGCAATGCATCGGACCTCCGGCGTTAACGGAAAAGGCACCTGCCCCGCGGGGTCAGGATCTTGGCCGGCCAGTGTAGCACGGCCATCCAAAGCCGGTAAAAGCCCAGAAAAAACAATGCCACCCTAAGGTGGCATTGGTCTCAAACCAGGCTGTCTGGCCGATCAGGCATAAACCGGGAAACGGCGGCAGATATCCAGCACCTTCTCGCGAACGGTGGCCAGCACGGCGTCGTTGTCGTGGTTGTCCAGCACGTCGCAGATCCAGTTGGCCAACTGGATGGACTCGGCTTCCTTGAAACCGCGGCGGGTGATGGCCGGGGTACCGATCCGCACACCTGAGGTGACGAACGGAGAGCGCGGGTCGTTCGGCACCGAGTTCTTGTTGACGGTGATGTTGGCCTTGCCCAGTGCGGCGTCGGCGTCCTTACCGGTCAGCTCGCGGCCGATGAGGTCAACCAGCATCAGGTGGTTGTCGGTGCCGCCGGAGACGATCTTGTAACCGCGCTCGATAAAGGTAGCGGCCATAGCCTTGGCGTTCTTGACGACCTGGGCCTGGTAGGTCTTGAACTCGGGCTCCAGCGCTTCCTTGAAGGCCACGGCCTTGCCGGCGATGACGTGCATCAGCGGGCCGCCCTGACCACCCGGGAAGACGGCGGAGTTCAGCTTCTTGTACAGATCTTCGTCGTCGGCGGCGGAGAGGATCAGACCACCGCGCGGACCGGCCAGGGTCTTGTGGGTGGTGGAGGTGACCACGTGGGCGTGGGGCACCGGGTTCGGGTAGACGCCAGCGGCAATCAGACCGGCCACGTGGGCCATGTCGACGAACAGGTAAGCACCGATCTTGTCGGCGATCTCGCGCATGCGGGCCCAATCGACGATGCCGGAGTAGGCGGAGAAGCCACCTATCATCATCTTCGGCTTGTGCTCGACCGCCAGACGTTCCATCTCGTCATAGTCGATCTTGCCGGACTCATCGATGCCGTAGGGGATGATGTTGTACAGCTTGCCGGAGAAGTTCACCGGGGAGCCGTGGGTCAGGTGACCACCGTGGGCCAGGTTCATGCCCAGCACGGTGTCGCCCGGCTGCAGCAGGGCCATGTAGACGGCGCTGTTGGCCTGGGAGCCGGAGTGCGGCTGCACGTTGGCATAGGTGGCACCAAACAGTTCCTTGGCGCGCTCGATGGCCAGGGTTTCGACCACGTCGACGTACTCGCAACCGCCGTAGTAACGCTTGGCCGGGTAGCCTTCGGCGTACTTGTTGGTCAACTGGGAGCCCTGGGCTTCCATGACGCGGGGGCTGGTGTAGTTCTCAGACGCGATCAGCTCGATATGTTCTTCCTGACGACGGGTTTCGTCTGTGATGGCCTGCCACAGCTCTGGATCATAGCCGGCGATGGTCATGTCACGTTTCAACATCCGTTTATCTCCTGAAAATCGTTTGCGCGATAGGTGAAGTGGGCCCGCGCATTGTAACGTGAGCTGGATCAAAGAGACAGTCCAACCACCCAAAAACTTGTTTATAAAATGTAAAATACGTCGCAATTTTCGAAGCCGGACACCCCTCTTTCCCCTTGCCTCTCGCGGGGCCGGCGCCCCTTCCGTCGGCTCGGCCCCTCCTGGGGCGCCCGGCGAATCTGTCTGACCCGCCCCCTGAATCCTCCCCTATGGAGGGCAAAAACCAGAGCCAGATCATGGATATAGCATTTACTAACAGATAACATCTTTAGACGGCACAGGGGCTGCGAAGCCTGGCGAGCGGCCATCGGCTGGCAACGGCAGGGCCCTTTGGCGCACAGGGTCGCACCAGAGCCCTGCATTTGCCTCTCTCACCACAAGGGGGAATTCCATGGATCATCTGATGCTGTTCGTGATTGTCGCCGTCTTTGCCATCTTCTATTGGGTCTATTACACCGGCAGTCGCAAGGGCGCCTGCACCACCCGCTGGGAGACGCTGCCCACCCGGGCGCAGTACCTGGCGGCCCACCCCGAGGCCGTCGATGGCGATATCATCTTCTGCATCCATTGCGGCCACCATCAGCAGCTCGAGGTGGGGGTGGTGCACCAGGCCGACTACCGGCGCCAGCACATCTGCCCCCGCTGCAAGCAGGCGCTCTACAGAGACGAGGAGCAGGAAGGGAGCGGCGGATCAGTCGTCGGCAGCAGACCAGGCTGAGGCTCATGCCGGGGCCGACGGCTGCCCCTCCTGCCACGCCTTGAGCGTCGCCACCGCCGCATCAAACGCTCCGGCCAGCCCCGCCGGATCGGCATCCCCCGCCTCCAGGGCGGCGCACTGCGCGGCAAAATCATCCAGCCCGAGCGCCAGAGCACTGCCCTTGAGCTTGTGGGCCATCCCCTTGCGCTCTTCCCCCTCGCTCCGCACCAGTGCGGCCACCAGGGCCGGCCCCTGGGATTCAAACAATCCGATGAGCTGACGGATGCGCTGGCTGCCGAGCAAGGCCAGGTCGGCGTCCAGCACGGGGTTGGCGGCCTGGGGGGCGGGCAGGCTGACGGTGCCCTCCCTCGCGTCCGGCAGGGCCTGCGTTGTCTCTATCTGGAACTGACGGTCGATGGCGCTGGCCAGCGCCGCCAGACGCACCGGTTTGCCGACAAAGTCCGCAAAGCCCGCCTCCAGACAGAGACGAATATCCTCGGGGTACATCTGGGCCGAGATGGCGATGGCGGGCAGGGGGCGCTCGTGCACCTCCTCGCTGATGGCGGCCAGATCTTCGCGCAGGGTCAGGCCATCCATGTCCGGCAGATTGATGTCGAGCAGCGCCAGATCGAAACCCCGCTCCGTCACCCGCGCCAGCGCCGAGCGCCCGTCTTCCGCCAGGGTGACGCAATGGCCCAGGCGCGTCAGCATGCCCTGCGCCACCAGCCGGTTGATCTCGTTGTCCTCCACCAGCAGGATCTCGCGAGGCTGGCCGAGGTGCAGCGGCTGGGCCGCGGTCGGCAGCTGGGCGGCCGAGCGTTGCAGGGGCAGGCTGAAGCTGAAGCGGCAACCCTCCCCGGGCCGGCTGGCGAGGCACAGCTCCCCCCCCATGGCGGCCACCAGCCTGCGGCTGATGGCAAGCCCGAGTCCGGTGCCCCCCTGGTGCCCCATGTCCCGCTTGCGCTGGCGGAACGCCTCGAACACCGCCTCCTGCTCCTGTTCAGGAATGCCGGGGCCGGTATCGCTCACCACGAACAGGATGCAGGGCTCGGCGCAGGGGCCGCCGCATGGGAGGGGGCTCACCTCGAGGCAGATCCGGCCCCTGGCGGTGAACTTGACCGCGTTGCCCAAAAGGTTCGCGAGTACCTGGCGCAGCTTGCCCAGATCCCCTTCCACCACGGGAGGCAGGGCGGGGGCGTACTCCAGCACCAGGGCCACCCCTCTGGCCTCTGCCTTGGGACGGAACAGGGCGCTCAGCTCATCGACCAGCTGATGCAGCGGGAAGGGTTCCCGGCGCGCCTCCACGTGGCCCGCCTCGATCTTGGAGTAGTCGAGGATGTCGTTGAGGATCTCCAGCAGGGATTCGCCGCTGTGCTCGATGGCGGCGAGATAGCGCCGCTGGGTCTCGCTGAGATGGGTGTCCTCCAGCAGGGTCAGCCCCCCCAGAATGCCGTTCATGGGGGTGCGGATCTCGTGGCTCATGGTGGCGAGGAAGACCGACTTGGCCCGATTGGCCTGTTCCGCCTCGGCGCGGGCCAGGCGCTGCTTCTCCACCTCTTCGTTGAGGCGCAGGTTGGCATGGCTGAGCTGCTCCGTCCGCTCCACCACTCGCGACTCCAGCTCCCGCTGATAGCGGCCCAGCTCGACCGCATTGTCACGAAACACCTGCAGGGCCCGTCCCAGCTCCGCCAGCTCGTCACGGCCCGCACTGGCGATCGGGTCAAGGGGGGCCAGATCCCCCCGCGCCAGCCGGCTCATCCCCGCCACCGCGTGTTGCAGTGGCCAGACGATGCGGCCGTAGACCATGCGCCACATCAGCAGCATCAGCAGCACCAGAGTGAGCAGGCCAATGCCCATCAGGGCCTGCTCCAGCAGCCTGAGACGCTGGCTCAGTGCCTGCTGACTCTGCCCCAGGGAATCGCGGGCACGGTTGACCAGATCACCCACCTGCTGGTTGAGGCTGCTCATCAGGGCCTCATTGGCGCTGGCCAGCACCCGCAGCGCCTCCCCCTTGCCGAGCCAGTCGCTGCGCAGTTGCACCAGCTGGTCGCTCTGCGCCAGCACGGCGAGGGCCTGCTCCACCCCCTGGCGACGGGCCGGATCCGTCACCGCCCCGGCCCTCAGCTGCAATATCGCCAGCTCCCGCTGTCCATCCCGCAACAGTGCCTGCAAGCGCTCCTGCCGCTCACCGCGCCAGATCTCCTCGATGCGCTGCTGCTGCATCAGGGTTCTGTGGCGCAGCTCGGTCATCTGCTCCAGCCAGTCGAGATCCTGCTCCAGCAGGCGGTCTATCGCTGCGGCGGCGCGCCCCTGCAAGGGGTAGAGGGAGCCGAGCCCTGCCACCATCACGGTCTCGGCGTTCTCCATCTGGCTGCGGGCAAGCTCCGCCACCTCGCCGGCCGCGGCCACTAGGCGGGCGCGCAGGTCGTTGCCTTGCGCCATCAGGGTCAGGCGCTCCCCCACCAGCCAGCCCTGCTGCCCCAGGTTGCCTATGATGCTCTGGCTCAGGGGATGGAGCTGCTCCTGCACCTGCCTGTCCCCCTCACCGCCGAGCTGCGCCAGCAGGCGCTGCATCTGCTGCCCCTGCAGGGTGAGCAAGCGTCCCTGATGCTCACGCTCCGCCTCGCTGGTCGCCGTGGCCAGCAGATGGGAGGCGCTCTGGATCTCGCCGCTCAGGCGCGCCAGGGTACGGGCCCGCTCCTGATCGGCCAGGGTCTGCTGCACCCCCTGCTCCAGCTGGCGCAGGTGGGTGAGCCCAATCCACCCGAGCAGGGAGGCGCTCAGGGTCAGCAGCGCCATCAGGGAGAAGGCCAGCAGCAGCCTGCCCCCCAGGCCGGAAAAGATTCTCACGCTCGGCACCTTGGTTGTGGTCGGCTTTGACCGGATAATGTGGGCCCACACTTTAACAAAACCCCGGCTCATGCGAAGCGTCTATCTCTCCCTGTTGCTCATGCTGCTCCCTGGCCCCCTCCTCGCCTTCGAGGTGGATCACTGGCCAGGTGGCGCCTTCAGCGGCCAGCCCGTGCGCCTCCAGTGGCCAGGGCCAGCGCCTCTTCAATCTCCCCTGACCCTGTGCGCCCTCTATCCCCATCTGCGGGACGCCTACTGGCTGTCGGTCAATCAAGGCATGGTGGAAGAGGCGACACGGCTGGGGGTCAGCTTGCGGATCCACGAGGCGGGGGGCTACGGTGCCCTGGCCGAGCAGCGCCAGCAGTTGCAGCAGTGCGTGAGGGAGGGGAGCCACGCCATCCTGCTTGGCGCCGTGAGCTATGAGGGGCTGAGGGAGGCTATCACCGCCAGCCCGCTGCCGGTATTCGGCCTGGTCAACGATCTGCCCGCCGGCCTGGTGCGGGCCAAGGTGGGGGTCTCCTGGTATCAGATGGGCTGGCAGATGGGGCACTGGCTGGCACTGCGTCACCCGGCGGGCAGCAAACCCGTCTCGGTTGCCCTGTTCCCGGGCCCCAAGAGCAGCGGTGGCAACAACGTGGTCGAGCCCGGTTTTGCCGATGCCATCCGGGGGAGCGCCATCAGGCTGGTGACCACGGCCCGCGGCGACAACAGCCGCGAGATCCAGCGCACCCTGGTGCAGCAGACCCTGGCCCGCCACCCGGACCTCGACTACCTGGTGGGGGGCGCCATTGCCGCCGAAGTGGCGGTCAACGAGCTGGCCCAGCGCCGGCTCGACCACCCCAGAGTGCTCGGTACCTACTTCAGTCACGGGGTGCAGCGCGGCCTGCTGCGGGGCAAGATGCTGGCGGCCAACAGCGATCAGATGCGGCTGCAGGGCCGCCTCGCCGTGGCCCAGGCCGTCTGCCTGCTACGGCATCCCGAGGCGGACGAGCAGCAGTGCCCCCGGGTGATGGGCCCCCCTATTCTGACCCTGGATGGGCCCCTGGCCGACACCGGCGACTCCCTCTCCGAGGGGGCTTTTCGCCCCGTCTACCGGGTCGGTGCCGCCCCAGCCGGCCAATAGCCAAGCCTGCTGACTCAGGGAGCCAGCTCACCGGCAAACAGATAGCCCTCCCCGTGCACGGTGACAAAGAGCTGGGGATCCCGGGGATCCAGCTCCATCTTGCCCCGTAGCCGCCGGATCAGCACGTCTATGGTGCGATCGCTCGGGCCATCGCCACGGTGGCTGATGAGGGTCAGGATCCGCTCCCGACTGAGCACCCGCCCGGGGTGGGCGACGAAGGCCACCAGCACCTCGTATTCTGCCTTGGTCAGGCGCACCGGCACCCCGTCCTTGCTGAGCTGGCGGCGGGGAATGTCGAATCGCCAGGGGCCAAAGCGCACCGCATCGTCGGTCGTCTCGGGTTCACTCGGGGCGGCGGCAGCCAGCGAAATCCGCCACAGCAGGTTCTTGACCCGCACCAGCAGCTCTCTGAGCTCGAACGGCTTGGTGACATAGTCATCGGCCCCCATCTCGAGGCCGACTATCCGGTCCACCGCATCGCTGCGGCCGGTGACCAGAATGATCCCCACCGTGCTGCGCGCCCTCAGCTCACGGGTCAGCAGCAGGCCGTCTTCCCCCGGCAGGTTGATGTCCAGCATCACCAGATCGACCGTCTGCTCCGCCAGCACGGCGCGCATCTCCTGGCCGTTTTCCACCGCCGTCACCCGATAGCCCTCCCGCTCGAAATAGCCGGTCAGCTTCTCGCGGGTCACCGCATCATCTTCAACAACCAGAATGTGGTAGCTCATGGGCAGGGTTCACGAAGGTCGACAAGGGAGGATTATTCTATTCACATTTTGTCATAAATACCCCTATTTCGTTAATTTACCGCGGCAACCCTGTTCACAGCCTCTCCCTATCATGGCCCTCATCAAAAAGTCATGATGATGAGAGACAGCTATGAAAAAACTGTGGCACTTCCTGCGCACACCCAGCCGCCGCTGGTCGGTGCTGGCGCTGGTTCTGGCCGGCGTCGGGGTCACCCTGGCCGGCAGCGTCGGCCTGCATTACGGCTTCGAGAAGACCAGCAGCCTCGAGTTCTGCATCTCCTGCCACTCCATGAAGGACACCGTCTATCCGGAGTACAAGGAGTCCATCCACTTCAAGAACGCCTCCGGGGTACAGGCCATCTGTACCGACTGCCACCAGCCGAAGGATTTCGTCGGCAAGGTAGCCCGCAAGATGGAGGCGGCCAACGACCTCTATCAGGAGTACATAGGCCACAGCATCGACACCCAGGAGAAGTTCGAGGACAGGCGCCTGCACCTGGCCGAGAAGGTGTGGGCCCGGATGAGCAGCCAGAACTCCAAGACCTGCAAGTCCTGCCACAGCTACGACAACATGGATCACGCCAAGCAGTCCCCGGCGGCAGCGCTGGCGATGAAGGATGCGGCGGCGAAGAACATGAACTGCATCGAGTGCCACAAGGGTATCGCCCACGAACTGCCCAACATGGCGGGGGGCTTCCGTGCCACCTACGCCACCCTGGCAAGCGAAGCGCAAGAGGCGCCAGCCGGCGACACCCTCTACACCCTGGGTGAAAAGGATCTCTATGCCAGCGAGCAGAGCACCGACCCGGTCGGCAAGCTGCTGCCCGCCTCCCGCATCGACGTCGTGGCCCGCAGCGGCGATCGCCTCAAGGTGACCATCGAAGGGTGGCGCGAGCGCGACGGCAAGGGCCGGGTGCTGAGCGAGTACATGGGCAAGCGGGTCTTCGTGGCCACCGTCCGTGACGAGCTGAAAGCGAGCGAGAAGGTGCTCAAGCAGGAGACCGACAGCGCCACCCATATCCAGTGGGAGCAGGTACAGGTGCAGGCCTGGGTCGATGGCAAGGGGCTCGAGCCCTCCCTCAAACCCATCTGGGATTACGCCGGCGAGATGTACAAGTCCACCTGCAACTCCTGCCACGGCGCGCCGGACCCGGCTCACTTCACCGCCAATGGCTGGATCTCGGGACTCAAGGCGATGTCCGCCTACTACCGCCTGAGCAAGGAAGAGGAGCGCACCCTGCTCAAATACCTGCAAAACCATGCCGCCGATACCGGTGGTCAGGGCAGCCACTAATTCCGGATTCGAGTTCCGGATCCGAGAGAGGAATAACAAGATGATCAACATTTCCCGTCGTGGTTTTCTGGGTGGCTTGCTGGCCAGCGGTGCCTCTGCCCTGATCGGCCCCTCCCTGCTCGGTCGCGCCGTGATGGCCGCCGAGTCCGGCGAAAAATTGGTGCAGTCCGGTTCCCACTGGGGCGCCTTCCGCGCCCGGGTGGTCGATGGCCGCTGGGTCGAGACCCTGCCGTTCGAGCACGACAAGCACCCCACCGAGATGCTCAAGGCCCTGAGTGAGGTGGTCTACAACCCCTCCCGCATCCGCTACCCCATGGTGCGGCTGGACTGGCTGCGCAAGGGCCACCAGTCCGACACCAGCGAACGCGGCCAGAACCGCTTCGTGCGGGTCACCTGGTCACAGGCGCTGGACTTCTTCTATCACGAGCTGGAGCGAGTGCAGAAGACCCATGGCCCGAGCGCCCTCTACGCCGGTCACTCCGGCTGGCAGTCGGTGGGCAAGCTGCACTCCGCCGGCGCCATGCTGGGGCGTGCCATGAACCTGCACGGCACCTATCTGGCCAAGGCCGGTGACTACTCCACCGGCGCCGCCCAGGTGATCCTGCCCCACGTAGCGGGCGCCATGGAGGTGTACGAGCAACAGACCTCCTGGCCGCTGGTGCTGGAGCACAGCAAGACCATAGTCATCTGGGGTTCCGATCCCATCAAGAACCTGCAGGTGGGCTGGCTGGTGCCGGATCACAGCGTCTACGACTACTGGGCGCAGCTCAAAGAGAAGGTGGCCAAGGGCGAGATCCGGGTGATCAGCATCGACCCGGTCAAATCCAAGACCCAGAAGTACCTCAACTGCGATCAGGTGACCCTGAATCCGCAGACCGACGTGCCGCTGATGCTGGGCATCGCCCACACCCTCTACAGCGAGAAGCGTCACGATGAGGCGTTCCTCAAGAACTACACCACCGGTTTTGACAAGTTCCTGCCCTATCTGCTGGGCACCAGCGACGGTCAGGTGAAGGATGCCGAGTGGGCCGCCGCCATCTGCGGCGTGCCTGCCGAGACCATCCGCGAGCTGGCCCGCGCCATGAGCAGTGGCCGTACCCAGCTCATCGGCGGCTGGTGCGTGCAGCGCATGCACCACGGCGAGCAGTACGCCTGGATGCTGGTGGTACTGGCCTCGATGATTGGCCAGATCGGCCTGCCGGGGGGCGGTTACGGCTTTGGCTGGCACTACAACGGGGCAGGCACCATCACCTCCAGCGGCCCCATCATGTCCGGTTTCAGCTCGGTCATTCCCGGGGTCAAGCCGCGCCATGACGGCGACTGGAAGGGCTACTCCAAGTACATTCCGGTGGCCCGCTTCGTCGATTGCATCCTCAATCCTGGCAAGACCATCGCCTTCAACGGCCAGACCATCACCTACCCCCACATGAAGATGGCGGTGTTCTGCGGCAACAACCCCTTCCACCACCAGCAGGATCGCAACAAGATGGTCGCGGCCTGGCGCAAGCTGGAAACCGTGGTCAGCATCGATCACCAGTGGACGGCCAGCTGCCGCTTCGCCGATATCGTGCTGCCCGCCACCACCACCTATGAGCGGGATGACATCGAGCAGTGGGGCTCTCACTCCAACGCCGGCATTCTGGCCATGTACAAGGTGGTGGAGCCGCTGTTCGAGGCGCGCGATGACTACGACATCTTCGCCGATCTCTGCCGTCGCTTCGGTCGCGAGGCCGAGTTCACCGGCGGCAAGAGCAAGCTGGAGTGGATCCAGAGCATCTATGACGACGCCCGCCTGCAGGGTCGCGGCATCGGCATCCGTCTGCCCCGCTTCAGCCAGTTCTGGCACGGGGAAGGCTTCGTCACCTTCCCGGCGGGCCAGCCCTGGGTGCGCCACGCCTCGTTCCGCCAGGAGCCGGATCTGGAACCGCTCGGCACCCCGTCCGGCCTCATCGAGATCTACTCCAAGACCATCGCCGACTACGGCTATGGGGATTGCCCGGGCCACCCGGTCTGGATCGAGCCCTACGAGCGCTCTCACGGCGGCCCTGGCAGCAAGCAGTTCCCGCTGCACCTGCAATCCTGCCACCCGGACAAGCGGCTGCACAGCCAGCTCTGCTCCTCCGACAACTACCGTGCCACCTACACGGTGCAGGGGCGCGAGCCCGTCTACATGAACCCGCAGGATGCCAAAGCGCGCGGCCTCAAGGACGGCGATCTGGTGCGGGTGTTCAACGGCCGCGGTCAGGTGCTGGCCGGTCTGGTGGTGAGCGATGACTACGCCCCCGGCGTGGTGCGCATTCAGGAAGGTGCCTGGTATGGCCCGCAGGAGGGCGGCAAAGTGGGTACGCTCTGTACCTATGGCGATCCCAACGTGCTGACCGCCGACATCGGATCCTCCAGCCTGGCGCAGGCCACCACGGCCCACACGGCGCTGGTGGAGATCGAGAAGTTCCACGGGCAGGCCCCTGCCATCACAGCCTTCGGCGCGCCCGAGTCGGCAAAGGGTATAGACCCCATGTTCCCGGCGCTCTGACCCTTGGGAGACGAAAGCACCCCCTTGAGTTTCCTTTATTTTTAAAGTCGTTAGAATCGGGAGCCATCAAGGCTCCCGATTGCCATCCACGGAGGAAAAATGCAGGAATTTATGGCTACCAGCGAACGCCGGGCCCAACTCTACTGGTGGTTCTCCACCCTGTTTGCCGCCGAACTCAGTGATGAGCAGATCGCCGAATATGACACCTATGATGTGCGAAGCTTCCTGAAAAGCCTCTCCACCCTGGATCCCATGCGCGAGGCCGTGACCGAGCTCAACGACGCCATCGCCCGCCTGCTGGTGCGCACCGATCGCCAGCTGGAGCTCGCCGCCGACTTCGCCGGCCTCTTCCTGGTGGATCCCAAGCAGGGCGCCCTGCCCTACGAGTCCCTCTACCGGGGTGAGGCCAAGCTGATGATGCAGGCCCCCATGGCCGAGATGCAGGCCCGCCTCGATCGCCTTGGCATCAATGTCAGCGACAAGTACAAGGAGCCCGCCGATCACCTGGCCATCGAGCTGGATCTGATGGGCAACCTCATCATTCGCGCCGCCGAGGCGACCACCGCCGCCGAGCGGGCGCAATGGCTGCAGGAGCAGGAAGCGCTCTTGCACCACCATCTGCTGGGCTGGTTCGACAAGTTCGAGACCGCCTGTCGCGCCGCCGACCAGTTTGGCTTCTACGGCGCCAGTGCCCGTCTGCTGGGGGTCTTCCTCACCATGGATGCCAACTACCTCAGCCTGGTCAAGCCGGCACAGTCCGCCGACTAAGCCTCGCATGAAGACAGCCCTGCTTCTGATTGCATGCTGGCTGCTGGCCCTGATCCCGCTGGATCAGGGCCTGACCCCCCTCGCCGTCCTGCTGTTCCACCCGGACAGGGAACTGTACGGCGCCGCCCAGCTGACCGGCTTTGGCGGCATTCTGCTCACCCTCTACCTCGCCAATCTCGGCGTGGAAGTGGTGCTGCGCCGCCGCTTCCAGATAGCGGGCATGCTGACCCTGCTGGTGGCCTGGATAGGCTTCATCAACAGCAGCGGCAGCGAGTCACATTTCCTGCTGCTCTACCTGCTGGCCCTGCCGTTCCACCTGCTCGGCTGGCTGGTACTGGTGCGCGGCATTCAGGCATTCGGCCGCCAGAAAGGCTGACATCCCCTTGATTTGACATCATTCCCAGACTTTCTCTTCCTCCTGAAACTTCCTGCCATACTGACACAGTCATCTAAATGACAATGAAATCAATTCAGGAGCCTCCATGGAAAAAGTGCTACCCGAATCGGTTCAGACACTGCATTTGTCAGGCCCGTTATCCCTTCATGAATGGCAACAACTGTTCGAGCTGGCACCCTTTGGGATAGGGGTCTTCGATCGTGACTTCAGGTGCCGTGGCGTCAACGGTATCTTCACCGAGCTGAGCGGTCTGGCGCAGGGGGATCACCTCGGCAAGACGCTGTTTGACATCACCCCGGCCCAGGCGCCCATGCTGCTCCCCCGGCTCAAGCAATTGCTCGATGGTGCCCCCCGGGCCGAGCTGGATCTCGGCTGTATCCATGTCTCCCGCCCCGGCGGGCCGAGGCGCTGGCAGATGAGCTGCAGCCCCCTGATGGACGCAACAGGGCTCTTCAATGGCATCTTCCTCATCGCCCGCGACCTCACCCAGGATCCCCGCGCCTACCTGGGCCTGACTCGCTTCACCGGGGAGATCCAGGAGACCAGCAGCCTGCATGCACAGCGGCTCTACCAGGCGGAGGCAAGGCTCCACCACCTCTCCTATCACGACCCCCTCACCGACCTTGGCAATCGCAGCCTGTTGCAGGAACGGCTCGCACTGGAGATGGAGACGGCCAGGCTCAACCGGCAGCCCCTCGCCCTGCTGTTCATCGATCTCGACGGCTTCAAGCTGATCAACGACAACCTGGGGCACAGCGCCGGGGATCTGCTGCTCAAGCTGCTGGCGGAGCGCATCCGTCACAGCCTGCGCCCGGGGGATCTCGCCACCCGGCTCGGCGCAGACGAATTTCTGGTGCTGCTGCCCGACATCGGGCAGCACCAGGAGCTGGTGGAGCTGATCGAGCGGCTGCAACACAGGCTCCACGATCCTGCCGACATAGGGCAGGAGCGGGTGAGGCTCTCCGCCAGCATAGGGGTCGCCCTCTACCCGGATCATGGCCTGACCCAGGACAGCCTCATCAGTGCGGCGGACAATGCCATGCATGAGGCCAAGCGCCGGGGCCGCAACGGCCATCTGTTCTACTCCCCCGAGATGATGACCCAGATGAGGGAGCGGATGGCCCTGGAGCAGGGGCTGATCAAGGCCATGGAGCAGCAGCAGTTCCGCCTGCTGTACCAACCCATGACGGATCTGGCCAGTGACAGCCTCAGCGGCCTCGAGGCCCTGGTGCGCTGGCAGCACCCGAGCGAGGGCATTATCTCTCCCGCCCGCTTCATTCCGGTGGCCGAGGAGTGCGGCCTGATAGAGCAGTTGGGGGAATGGGTGATGCGCACCGCCTGCCAGCAGGGACAGCGGTGGCTGGCGGAGGGGTTCGCCGTGCCCAGGCTGTCCGTCAATGTGTCGGTCAGGGAGATGCGATCCCCCGACTACGTGGACAGGGTCACCGCCATCCTGGCGCAGACCGGCTTCCCGGCAGAGCGGCTGGAGATCGAGGTCACCGAGAGCATCATCCAGAGCGTGGATCAGAGCCTGCGGCTCTTTACCCGCCTCAAGGCTCTGGGAGTGCAGATCGCCATCGACGACTTCGGCACCGGCTTCTCCTCCCTGAGCCTGCTCAAAAGCCTGCCCATAGACCGCATCAAGATAGACAGGGCCTTCGTGCAGGCGCTGCCCGACGACAGGCACAGCCGGGAGCTGTGCCGCACCATAGTCAGCCTGGCAGACAGCCTCGGCATGGCGGTCACGGCGGAAGGCATAGAGACCCAGCCCCAGCGCCAGTTCCTGCAATCCCTGCGCTGCGAGGAGGGCCAGGGCTACCTGTTCAGCCATCCCCTGTCCGAACCCCACATGACCTCCATGCTCGCCACAGGGCATTGACGATCCCGGACAGCCCAATGACAGAAGGGAGCCTCAGGCTCCCTTCTTCGCGATCCCTCGGCCATGTCGACCGGCCCCTCTCGTCGCTATCCAAAAGTCTAATTGCCCTCCCGTGCCAAAGGTATAAGTTGTTACTCAATCATTACAAAAATGTATTCACAGGAGTGAGAGATGAGCGAGAGCAAGGTCTATCCGGTCAAGGCCCACATAGGTAGCGACGCCCTGCTGGACAAGGAAGGTTATGAAGCCATGTACCTGGCGTCGGTGCAGAACCCGGACGCCTTCTGGGGGGAGCAGGGCAAGATCCTCGACTGGATGACCCCCTACACCCGTGTCAAGAACACCTCCTACGATCCGGGCCACGTCTCCATCAAGTGGTACGAGGATGGCCTGCTCAACGTGTCGGCCAACTGCCTGGATCGCCACCTGGCCCAACGCGGCGACAAGGTCGCCATCATCTGGGAAGGGGACAACCCGGCCGAGGATCGCAAGCTCACCTATCGCGAGCTCCACTCCGAGGTGTGCAAGTTTGCCAACGTGCTCAAAGCCCAGGGGGTCAAGCGCGGTGACATGGTCTGCCTCTACATGCCCATGGTGCCTGAGGCGGCCATCGCCATGCTCGCCTGTACCCGCATCGGGGCGGTGCACAGCATCGTCTTCGGCGGCTTCTCGCCGGAGGCGCTCTCTGGTCGCATCATCGACTCGGGCTCCTCCATCGTCATCACAGCCGACGAGGGCCTGCGCGGTGGCCGCCCCATCCCCCTCAAGAAGAACGTGGACGAGGCGCTCACCCACCCGGATACCAAGGTCAGCAAGGTGATCGTCCTCAAGCGCACCGGCGGCAAGGTCGCCTGGCATGACCACAGGGATATCTGGTGGCACGACGCCGTCGCCGCTGCCAGCCCGGAATGCCCGCCCGAAGCCATGGGCGCCGAGGATCCCCTGTTCGTGCTCTACACCTCGGGCTCCACCGGCAAGCCCAAGGGGGTGCTGCACACCACCGGCGGCTACCTGGTCTATGCCGCCCTCACCTTCAAGTACGTGTTCGACTATCACGAGGAGGACATCTACTGGTGTACCGCCGACGTGGGCTGGGTCACGGGTCACTCCTATCTGGTCTACGGGCCGCTCGCCAACGGCGCCACCACCCTCATGTTCGAAGGGGTGCCAAACTACCCGGCCACCAACCGCATGAGCCAGGTGGTGGACAAGCACCAGGTCAGCATCCTCTATACCGCCCCCACCGCCATCCGCGCCCTGATGGCCAAGGGCAAGGAGGCCATCGAAGGCACCTCCCGCCAGAGCCTGCGCATCATGGGATCTGTGGGGGAACCCATCAACCCGGAAGCCTGGGAGTGGTACTACCGCACCATAGGGGACGAGCGCTGCCCCATAGTCGACACCTGGTGGCAGACCGAGACCGGCGGCATCCTGATAAGCCCGCTGCCCGGCGTCACCGCCCTCAAGCCCGGCTCCGCCACCCGTCCCTTCTTCGGAGTGCAGCCGGCCCTGGTGGACAACCTGGGTGAGCCGCTGGAGGGCGCCACCGAGGGCAACCTGGTGATCACCGACTCCTGGCCGGGCCAGATGCGCACCGTGTTCGGCGATCACGAGCGCTTCGAGCAGACCTACTTCTCCACCTTCCCGGGCCGCTACTTCACCGGCGACGGTGCCCGTCGCGACGAGGATGGCTACTACTGGATCACCGGTCGGGTGGATGATGTACTCAACGTCTCCGGCCACCGCATGGGCACCGCCGAAATCGAGTCGGCCCTGGTGGCCCATCCGAAGATCGCCGAGGCGGCCGTGGTGGGGGTGCCCCACGAGATCAAGGGTCAGGGCATCTACGCCTATGTCACCCTGATCGCCGGGGAGGAGCCGAGCCGCGAGCTGCACAAGGAGGTGAAGGAGTGGGTGCGCAAGGAGATAGGCGCCATCGCCACCCCGGACGTGATCCACTGGGCCGAGGGGCTGCCGAAGACCCGCTCCGGCAAGATCATGCGTCGTATTCTGCGCAAGATCGCCACCGGCGAGACCGACAGCCTGGGGGATATCTCCACCCTGGCGGATCCGGGTGTCGTGGACAAGCTTATCCGCGAGAAGTCGGAAGCGGCCTGATCCCCTTCGCTTGCTGCACGACAAAGCCGGCCCTGTGCCGGCTTTGTCGTGTCTGGAAAGCCTGAAGAGGTGGATGCTGCGGCAGAGCGGCTCCGGGCGCCAAAATGCTCAATAAATAGCCAGATGTAGAGATTAGACCAGTAAAATGCTGCTAATTTTCACGAAATCAATATAATTGCGAAATCTGTGTGCCAGGGCACACCGAATTGTGCAGAAAGTGGCTAGATTTTTGGTGGTCCACAGATAGCTGATAGATAGCAGCATAATCATCGAGGATGTACTCAATATGTCGCAACATCACCGAATCCTCCTGCTCAACGGTCCCAACCTGAATCTGCTGGGCAAGCGGGAGCCGGGAATCTACGGCAGCAAGACGCTCGATGAGATCGTCGCCGATATGAGCCAGTACGCCAACGAACTCGGTGTCACCCTGGAACACCTGCAATCCAATGCCGAACATGAGTTGGTCGGCCGCATCCATCAGGCCATGGGCCAGGTGGATTTTATCATCATCAACCCGGCCGCCTTCACCCACACCAGCGTCGCCCTGCGCGATGCCCTGCTGGGCGTGGCCATCCCCTTTATCGAGGTTCACCTGTCAAACGTGCATGCCAGGGAACCCTTCCGCCATCACTCCTATCTGTCTGATGTCGCCAAGGGGGTCATTTGTGGGCTGGGTGCCGATGGCTACCAATTCGCTTTAACCGCGGCCGTGCATCAGTTGCGCGCGGCTTGATAATCACTGATCAGATAAAGAAGAAAGAGAATGCTAATGGATATCCGCAAAATCAAGAAGCTGATTGAACTGGTTGAAGAGTCCGGCATCGCCGAGCTGGAAATCTCCGAAGGGGAAGAGTCCGTTCGCATCAGCCGTAATTTCTCCGGCCAGGTTAGCGTTGCCCCGCAGATGATGATGCAGCCGGCACAGGTTCAACAAGCCGCCGCTCCGGTCGCCGCTGCCGCTCCGGCCGCCGCCCCTGCTGCCGATGCCGCCCCGAGTGGCCATCTGATGCGCTCCCCCATGGTGGGCTCCTTCTACCGCTCCTCCAGCCCGGAAGCCAAGCCGTTCGTGGAAGTCGGTCAGCACGTCAATGTCGGCGACACCCTGTGCATCGTCGAAGCCATGAAAATGATGAACCAAATCGAGTCTGACAAGGCCGGTGTGATCAAAGCGATCCTGGTTGAAAATGGTCAGGCCGTCGAATTTGACGAGCCGCTGTTCATCATCGAATAAGGGAAGACGCCACCCATGTTGGACAAAGTAGTCATCGCCAACCGCGGTGAAATTGCCCTGCGGATCCTGCGCGCCTGCAAAGAGCTCGGGATCAAGACAGTGGCCGTTCACTCCACCGCCGATCGGGAGCTCAAGCATGTGCTCCTGGCCGACGAAACCATCTGTATCGGCAAACCCGCCAGCGGTGAGTCCTACCTCAACGTGCCGGCCATCATAGCCGCCGCCGAGGTGACCGGTGCCGTCGCCATCCACCCGGGCTACGGCTTCCTCTCCGAGAACGCCGACTTCGCCGAAGTGGTCGAGAAATCCGGCTTCATCTTCATCGGCCCGCGCGCCGAGACCATTCGCCTGATGGGTGACAAGGTTTCCGCCATCGAAGCCATGAAGAAGGCGGGCGTCCCCTGCGTACCCGGCTCCGACGGCCCGGTGGACAACGATGCCAAGCGCAACGCCACCATCGCCAAGCGGATCGGCTACCCCGTGATCATCAAGGCCGCCGGTGGCGGTGGTGGTCGTGGCATGCGCGTGGTGCGCAACGAGTCGGAGCTGGCCGCCGCCATCGCCCTGACCAAATCCGAAGCGGGCCAGTTCTTCAAGAACGACATGGTCTACATGGAGAAATACCTGGAGAACCCGCGCCACATCGAGATCCAGGTGCTGGCAGACGGCCAGGGCACCGCCCTCTACCTGGGTGAGCGGGACTGCTCCATGCAGCGTCGTCACCAGAAGGTGGTGGAAGAGGCGCCGGCACCCGGCATCACCGAAGAGATGCGCAAGTTCATCGGTGAGCGCTGCGTGCGCGCCTGTCTCGAGATCGGCTACCGCGGTGCGGGCACCTTCGAGTTCCTGTACGAGAACGGCGAGTTCTACTTCATCGAGATGAACACCCGGATCCAGGTCGAGCACCCGGTCACCGAGATGGTCACCGGCGTGGATCTCATCAAGGAGCAGCTGCGCATCGCCGCCGGCCAGCCCCTGTCGATCACCCAGCAGGACATCCGTCTCCGTGGCCATGCCATCGAGTGCCGGATCAATGCCGAGGATCCGGCCACCTTCATGCCGTCTCCTGGTCTCATCCAGCGCTTCCACGCGCCGGGTGGCCTGGGCGTGCGCTGGGAATCCCACATCTATGCGGGTTACAAGGTGCCCCCCTACTACGACTCCATGATCGGCAAGCTGATCTGTTACGGCGAGAACCGTGACATCGCCATCGCCCGCATGCGTCACTCTCTCGACGAGCTGGTGGTGGAAGGGATCAAGACCAACATCGCCCTGCAAAAAGAGATCATGAAGGACGAGAACTTCCAGCACGGTGGTACCAACATCCACTATCTGCACAAGAAGCTGGGTCTGTAAGAGGTCTCGGGACCCTGCAACCTGGCGCACGGTGGTAGCACAAACAGCCACTACCTGCACAAGAAGCTGGGTCTGTAAGAGATCCTCATTTAGCGAGCGGTTGCCCGATCCATCTGGATCGACAATTGAAAAAGGGCCATGGCGACATGGCCCTTTTTTGTTATCCTTGCGCCCCTCAAAATTGTCGGAGGCCAAGGTGAATCGTTTCGCGCTCGCCCGTCGGGAAGCAGCCCTCTGCCTGCTGCTGACCCTGCTCTATTTCGTTGCCTGGTATGGCACCGCTTACTTCATCCCGGAAGAGCTGGAACTCTGGGATATGCCGCTCTGGTTCCTGCTCAGCTGCATGCTGATGCCACTGCTGTTCATCGGCCTGTGTGCGCTCATGGTGGATCGCCTGTTCGTCGACATTCCTCTGGACACCGAGGAGCCCCCTCATGACTCCTGAGCCGCGTACTGAACCCATGATGGATCCCCGGTTTACCGAGGTCCCGCTGGCCCCCCAGGAGTCACCCCATGAATCTTGAGTTGATGCTGCCGCTCTTCGTCTATCTGATGCTGGTGCTGGGGGTCGGCTTCTGGGCCGGTCGCCACCGCGCCGGGGGTGACTTCGTGCAGGAGTACTTCATCGGCAACCGTAGCATGGGCGGCCTGGTGCTGGCCATGACGCTGGTGGCCACTTACACCTCGGCCTCCTCCTTCATCGGCGGGCCGGGCGCCGCCTACAAGATAGGCCTGGGCTGGGTGCTGCTGGCGATGATCCAGCTGCCCACCGTCTGGCTCACCCTGGGGGTGCTTGGCAAGAAGTTCGCCATCATAGCCCGCCGGGTCAATGCGGTGACCATCAACGACATGCTGTGGGCCCGCTACCGCAGCAAGTGGGTGGTGGTGCTGGGCTCGGTGACCATCATCCTCGCCTTCATCGCCACCATGGTGGTGCAGTTCATCGGCGGCGCCCGCCTGCTGGAGACGGCAACCGGTCTCAGCTACCAGCAGGGGCTCTTCCTGTTTGCCAGCTGCGTGCTGCTCTACACGGTGATCGGCGGCTTTCGCGCCGTGGTGATGACGGATGCCCTGCAGGGCATCATCATGCTGATCGGCACAGGGGCCCTGCTGGCGGGGATCCTGATTGCCGGTGACGGCCTGCCGAACCTCATCCACCAGCTCAAGGTGATCGATCCCAAGCTGGTGAGCCCGACCGGCGCCGGCGACATGCTGACCCAGCCCTTCATGCTGAGCTTCTGGATCCTGGTCTGCGTCGGTGTGGTGGGGCTGCCCCACTCGGCCCTGCGCTGCTTCGGCTACCGCGACAGCAAGGCGCTGCACAGAGGCATCCTCATCGGCACCGTGGTCAGCGCCCTGCTGATGCTGGGCATGCACCTCGCCGGCGCCCTGGGTCGCGCCATCCTGCCCGGCATGGACAGCCCGGACAAGATCATGCCCTCCCTGATGATGGAGGTGCTGCCCCCCTGGCTGGCCGGGGTCTTCCTGGCGGCCCCCATGGCGGCCATCATGTCCACCATCGACTCCCAGCTGATCCAGGCCTCGGCGACTCTGGTCAAGGATCTCTACCTCAACTACCTCAATCCTCGCCAAGAGAAGCTGGAGGTGCGCATTCCACGGCTCTCCCTGCTCTGTACCCTGATCCTCGGCACGCTAGTGCTGCTGGCGGCGCTGCAGCCCCCCGAGATGATCATCTGGCTCAACCTGCTCGCCTTCGGCGGCCTGCAGGCGGTCTTCCTCTGGCCCCTGGTGCTCGGCCTCTACTGGTCGCGGGCCAATGGCCCCGGGGCGCTGGCCAGCATGGTGTCAGGCATTGTCTGCTACGGGGTCTTGAGTCAGTGGGGGATCAAGCTGGCCGGCCTGCACGCCATAGTGCCAAGCCTGGCGCTCGGCCTTGCGGCCTTCATCCTGGTCAGCCTGCTGACCCCCGCCCCGGATCAATCGGTTCGCCGATTGTTTGATCAGAAATAAGAAAGGGGCCAATAAAGGGACTCGCACCTATTCCCAAATGGGTGCGAGTGAGTAAAATGTGCGCCACGTCACAAAATGCCGCGCCCTTATGCCAGTCCAGAACGCCAGAAAGATCCTGACCCAGTCCCTGCAACGGCTCGGTTATGCCCTGTTGCTGCCCGTCTCCATTCTGCCGCTGGCGGCCCTGCTCTATCGGCTCGGCCAGCCGGACGTGCTGGATCTGGCGGTGCTCTCCCTGGCCGGACGCGCCCTCTTCAGCCAGATGCCGCTCATCTATGCGGTGGCCATCGCCTTCGGGCTGAGCCGACAGGGGCAAGGGGCGCAGGCCCTGGCCGGCGCGGTCAACTTCCTGCTGCTGAGCTCGGCGCTCGCCACCCTGCAGCCCGGCCTGCATGCGGACATGATCTGCGGCCTGCTGGCGGGCCTGACCACCGCCATGGTCTGCTCCTGGACCCGCAACCTCTCCCTCCCCGGCTGGCTGCGGCCGCTGCAGGAGGAGCTGCCCGGCCTGCTGCTCTCGGCCCTGGCCAGCCTGCTGCTGGTCGTGCCCCTGGCCCTGCTCTGGCCCCTGCTGGAGCAAGGCATCACCCTGCTCGCCTCCGACCTGCTCACCACGCCGTTTGGCGCCTTCTGCTACGGCGTGCTGAACCGGCTGCTGATCCCCCTCGGCCTGCACCAGGTGCTGGGCAGCCTCATGGGGCTGGGGGAGAGCAACCTGCAGGCGCTCTCCGCCGCCCAGCCGCTGCACGAGGGCTATGTGGCGGGTCTCTATCCGGTCATCATGTTCGGCCTGCCCGGCGCCTGCTTTGCCATCTGGCTCCATCGCCAGCGGATGCGACGCCTGCCACAGGGGGGCTTGCTGCTCACCCTGGCGCTCACCTCGGCCCTGGTGGGGATCACCGAACCCATCGAATTCCTGTTCGCCTTCACCGCCCCCTGGCTGTTCCTGGCCCATGCCCTGCTGACCGGGCTGTCGCTGGCCATCTGCAGCGGGCTCGGCATCCAGGTGGGCAGTTACTTCTCCGCCGGGCTGCTGGATCTGGTGCTCAGCTATGGCGCCGGCGAGCACAGTTTCTGGCTCATTCCCCTCGGCATACTGTTCTTCGTCATCTATGCCCTGGTCTTCTCCCGGCTGCTTGAATACGCCCCCCTCAGCCTGCCGAGCAAGCCCATCGCCGAGGATCTGCCCCAGCTCGCGACCGTGGCCCCCACGGATCCCCAGATGCTGGCCATCCAGTACCTCAAGATGCTGGGGGGCATGGACAACCTGCAGGCCATGAGCGTCTGCCTGACGCGCCTCAGCCTGCGGGTGCGGGAGATGGCGCTGGTGGATCAGTCCCGTCTGGCCAGGCTCGGCTGCCTCTCCTGGATCCAGCTCAACGAGCATCAGCTGGTGCTGGTACTGGGCCCCAACGCCGGCCTCATCGAGGGGCAGATCCGCATGCTGGCAGAGCGCCAGTCGGTCCCCCTCGGCCTCGAGCCCGGCCAGGCCCCCCTCAGCCAGCACCGCTGATCAGGCGAAGGGCAGCCGCTCGGCGACGAAGTCCATCAGGCTGCGCAGGGCGGGGGCCAGGTGTTCGCGGCTCGGATAGATGAGGTAGAAGGGATTGGGGGGTATGGGGTGATCCGGCAGCACCTTCAGCAGGCGCCCCGCCGCCAGATCGTCCCGGCAGACGTGATCCGGCAACAGGGCGATCCCCCCTTCGTGAAGCGCCAGCTCCCTCAGCGCCAGCAAGCTGTTGCTGAGGCAGGCCACCTGCGGTCGCCAGCCCCCCTCCTGCAGTGGCCACACCGGCAACGCCCCATGCACCAGGCAGGCATGCCCTCCCAGCTCCGCCAGCTGTTGCGGCGTGCCCTGGCTCGCCAGATAACCCGGGGCCGCCACCAGGTGGCGCGCCACCTGGCCGATACGCCGGCAGATGAGGCTGGAATCTTTCAGCGGCGCCGCCCGCAGCGCCAGATCGTAGCCCTCCCCCACCAGATCCAGCTGCTCGTCACTCAAGGTCAGCTCCAGCACCACCTCGGGGTAGAGGGCGCGAAACTGGGCCAGGATCCGGCCAAGCAACAGGGTACCGGTCGCCTCGGGGGCGGTGATCCGCACCCGGCCCGCCGGGGCCGAGCGCAGCCTGGCCATGGCCAGATTGGCGCTTCTCGCCAGGGCCAGCAGGGCCTGGCAATGCTCCACATAGACCTCCCCCTGGGGGGTCAGGCTGAGCCTGCGGGTAGTGCGCTGCAACAGTCGCACCCCGAGCCGTGACTCGAGGCGCGAGATCTTCTGGCTCACCGAGGACTTGGGCATGCCGAGCACCTCGGCCGCCCCGGTAAAACTGCCCTGCTCCACCACGGTGGCGAACAGCCCCATCAACTCCAGTTCGACATTGTTCATATATACAAACAGTCTGTCCTGATTACCCATCTTAATCGGAATAATCAACCAGACTAGACTCTCTGGCAATCCCACTCATAGCGATTTGAAAGGAACTGCCATGAAAGCCATCGCCCTCACCCATTATCTGCCAAGCGATCACCCCCACTGCTTCATCGAGACCGAGCTGCCGGATCCGACCCCGGGCCCACGGGATCTGCTGGTGAAAGTAACGGCAACCTCGGTCAACCCGGTGGACACCAAGGTGCGCGCCCCCAAGGCCAAGGTAGAGAGCAATCCTCGGGTGCTGGGCTGGGATGCCGTGGGGGAAGTGGTGGCCGTGGGCCACGAGGTGACCCTGTTCAAGGCGGGGGACAGGGTCTGGTATGCCGGCGACATCAGCCGCCCCGGCAGCAACAGCGCCCTGCAACTGGTGGACGAGCGCATCGCCGCCCTCGCCCCCAGGACCCTGAGCGACCTGGAAGCCGCCGCCCTGCCCCTGACCGCCATCACCGCCTGGGAAACCCTGTTCGAGCGCATCGGCCTCAACCGCGAAAGTACCGGGCGACTGCTTGTCATAGGCGGCGCCGGCGGGGTCGGCTCCATCGCCATCCAGCTGGCACGCCAGCTCACCGGGATGGAGGTGATCGCCACCGCCTCCCGACCTGAAACCCGTGACTGGTGCCTGGCCATGGGCGCCCACCAGGTAGTGAGTCATCACAATCTGCAGGAAGAGCTGGCCGGCCTTGGCATCAGCCAGCTCGATGCCATCTTCTGCACCAATGCCACCGAGCAGCACTGGGCCGCCATGGCGAGCCTCATTCGCCCCTTCGGTCACATCTGCACCATTGCCGAATCCAGCGAGCCCTGGGATCTGGGCCTGCTCAAGACCAAGAGCGTCACCTTCAGCCAGGAGTTCATGTTTACCCGCTCCCTGTTCCAGACCCCGGACATGATCGAGCAGCACCATCTGCTGGGCCGGGTCGCCGCCCTGCTGGACCAAGGGGTGCTCAAGAGCACGCTCACTCGCACCCTGCCCGAACTGACTCCGGCCAGCCTGGCACAGGCCCATCGCGAACTGGAGGCGGGCCGCATGGTGGGCAAGCTGGTGATCGACATGAGCGGCTTCGCCAGCTGAGGCCCTTGCCGCCAGGGATCCCCGCAGCCATGTTGCCTATTCCCTTATAGGTAAAAAATGCACCATCATGGGGTGAGATCACCAGTGACAAGCCCCAAGAGTGCACAGCCCCGCAGCCTATCTGGGCCCCTGACGGGCCCTTCCCCCGAAAAAACCATAAAAAAGAGGCCATCCCGCCGGGATGGCCCTCAAAACCTGAACGTTGGGGTAACAATCACACACATATCCTTATGCAGGACATGTGGAACTTTGCAGATTGCGTGCCAATGTCTGCTTTTACCCGCAAAATGACCGCTTTTCAGCGCGCCGGCATAAAAAAAGCCACCCGAAGGTGGCTGAAAAAGATGACGGAACTTCATAGAGCAAAGCATTCAGCGGGAACAAGTTGCTTCCCGTCACCCAGTAAGGAATACATTAACCGTGCCAACTTGGCAGAGTTGCCTGCCTTCCCCATCCCATCATGGGCAAACCACGACAGCACAGGCCCATGATGATAGAATCCCGCGGTTTCACATTTATGAAGAGTCGACCCCATGCCCTGGATACAAATTCGAATCAACGCCACCGCCAAGACCGCGGACAAGGTGAGCAACATGCTGCTGGGGCGTGGAGCCCAGGCGGTGACCTTTATGGATGCCCAGGATGTGCCCGTCTACGAGCCACTGCCTGGTGAAACGCCGCTCTGGGGCGAGACCGAGGTGATGGGGCTGTTCGATGCCGAAACCGACCCGGCTCCCACCATCGCCTTCTTCCAGCAGATCTTCGGGGAAGACGTCGGCTACAAGGTCGAGCAGCTGGAAGACAAGGACTGGGTACGCGAGTGGATGGATCACTTCCACCCCATGCAGTTCGGCGAGCGCCTCTGGATCTGCCCGAGCTGGCGCGACGTGCCGAACCCCGATGCGGTCAACGTCATGCTGGATCCGGGCCTGGCCTTCGGTACCGGCACCCACCCCACCACGGCGCTCTGCCTGCAGTGGCTGGACGGGCTGGATCTGGCCGGCAAGACGGTGGTCGACTTCGGGTGCGGCTCCGGCATCCTCGGCATCGCCGCCCTCAAACTCGGTGCCGCCCGTGTCATCGGCATCGACATAGACCCGCAGGCCATCCAGGCCAGCCATGACAACGCCGAGCGCAACGGCGTCGCCGGCCAGATCGAGCTCTACCTGCCGGCTGACCAGCCGCAAGACGTCGAGGCGGACGTTGTCGTCGCCAACATCCTCGCCGGCCCGCTGCGGGAGCTGGCGCCGCTCATCGCCGGCCACGGCAAGCCCGGCAGCCTGATGGCGCTCTCCGGCGTGCTGGAGAGCCAGGCCCCGGAGCTGGAGACCATCTACAGCCAGTGGTTCGACATGGACCCGACCGCGGTGAAGGAAGAGTGGTGTCGCCTCTCAGGCCGCAAGCACGGCTGATAGAGACCGTCATCTTGAGGCCTGCGGTCACAAAGACGGCTGATAGAAAGCGGCTATTGCGGCGGCAACACTGAGGCCGCAAGCACGGCTGATAGAGAGCGTTATCCTTCTATGCAGACCAACAAGGGCACCCCAGGGTGCCCTTGTCGTTTCCCGGCGCCAGCTGCGCACCCTTCTGCCCACTCTGGGGAGAGCTTCACGCTTCTATCCCCCTCGATGGCTTATGCTCTCCTCCTCCACCCCATTGAGTCCCAGCCATGACCGAATACGAAAAGATGATCGCCAGTCAACCTTACAACTGCATGGCCCCCGAGCTGGATCTCCTGCGCCGGGAGACGGCGCGCCGCTATCGTCACTTCAATCGCAGCGACGAGGAGGAGCAAGAGGCCCTGCTCAGCGAGATCGTCGGCGAGCTGGCGGAGGGCGCCTTTGTCTGCCCGCCCCTCTACTGCACCTATGGCCGCCACATCCACCTTGGCGAGCGCAGCTACATCAACATGGGGGCCACCCTGCTGGACAACGCGCCTATCCGTATCGGCGCCGACGTCATGATAGGGCCGAACGTGCAGATCTATACCGCCGCCCACGCCCTGGACGCCGATGAGCGCATCCAGGGGGTGGAGACGGCGCTGCCGGTCACCATAGAAGACAGGGTCTGGATCGGCGGTGGCGCCATACTGCTGCCGGGGATCACCATAGGGCGGGAGGCCATCGTCGGCGCGGGGGCCGTGGTGACCAGAGACGTCCCGGCCGGAGCCCGGGTGGTGGGCAATCCGGCCCGCATCCTGCCCGCCAGAGTCTAGATGCCAGTGACCGGGAGGTAGGGGCCCATAAACGTACAGCCCGATGTCACCAAGGCCCGGAGAGACTGTAAAAAGATGCCGCCCACAGACGCCGTGGGGCTGGCGCAGAAAACCGCCCATAAAAATAAAGCCCAATGTCATGACGACGCTGGGCTGTAAAAAGGTGCTACGGAATTGCGACTCTCATCGCAGAAAATTAGAAGGGGTCACCTTCTAAACTGGCAGTGGGATAATAACGGGGCGCAAACGTTTTACATAGGGTAATCAACCAGGATTGAGAACAGCCTCTCACTATTCAAAAAATTCCCAGGCAAGCCCGAACTCCCCCTTGGCAAGTTTCCATTTATCAGTACAGCCTGACGCCATTTGGGGGGAAATAAAAAAGCCCTGAATAATCAGGGCTTTTCTGCACTATCTTCGACTCAGAAGCGACGGACGAAGTCAGCGACAGGCAACTCCCGCAGCTTGCGCGCCTCCAGCATGGGGGTGCCCAGGTAGAGGAAGCCCACCAGTTGATCGTCCGGTGCCAGCCCCAGCCCCTGATTGATCCCCTCGTCGAAGATGAACCAGCCGGAGCGCCAGATGCCGTTGAACCCCTGTGCCTGGGCCGCCATCTGCATCGCCATCAGGGCGCAGCCGGCGGAGAGCTCCTGCTCCAGTTTAGGTACCTTGGGGTGTGCCTGATAGCGGGTCGCCACGGCCACCACCAGGGGCGCTCGCAGGGGCGCGGCGCGGCTCTTCTCGATGCTATCTTCATCCTCGCCACGGGCGCGAGCGGCCTCCGCCAGCAGGGCCCCCAGACGCTCGCGCCCCTCCCCTTCAAACAGGATGAACTGCCAGGGAGTCAGGGTGCCGTGATCCGGTGCCCGCAGGCCGGCCTTCAGAATATTGTCGAGCACCTCGCCACTCGGGGCCGGGGTGGTCAGACGGCCACAGGAGTGGCGATTGAGCAGCAGTGTCAGTGCATCCATTCGATGCTCCTTCTAGGTCATGAGGGCGATGAACCGCCCTGTCGATAGGGGTCAGAACGGCTTGGACAGGTTGATGCGCCACTCCCAGATGTTGAGCCCATTCTGCCCAATGCTGGTGTATCCGGCACTGGTGGTCAGGGTGGCTTCGCCGCCAATCAGGGTGCGCATCCCCAGTCGCACAGTGCCGCTGAGCGGTTCGGTGCGGGCCGAGCTGAGATCACCCGTCAGGATATAGCCATCGTTCGGCCGCTCAAAGCCATAATCCAGCCCCAGCTCCCCATAAGGCATCAGAGGCAGGCCTTTGCTGGTGTAATAGACACGGCTGAATTCGACCGTTCCCGTCATGTTGCCCTGGTTGTAACTGTCGCTGTCCCGATTCAGCCTCAGTGCCAGCCCCTGGTAATCCCCCTCCATCCGATAGCCGTCGCTGCGGCTGTGGCTGTAGTTGATGGCCAGCCGCGGTCGTACCGAGGTCGCTTCCCAGAAGTACTGACCGGTGGCCCCCAGGCTGCCGCCAACGGAGGTAGAGCCATAATCACCGGAGAGGAACAGGAGGTCCTGATTGTTATCCATCCAGCCATACACCAGGCTGCCATCCAGCATCCAGCTGGCCGATACCGGGTACGCCAGATAAGGGCTTAGGTTGTAACCACCGGCGGACAGCCGCATGCCGCCATTGAAGGAGTCCACCTTGCTGTCGACCCGGGCGACGCTGATGCCGAGGATGAGATCGTTGTCGAGCCGGGTATCCGCCCCCAGGCTGAACACATTGGTCGAGCCCGACATGTCCAACCCCTCGCGGTGATCCGAGATGTCGTAATAGACCTCGTCCACCCACAGGTTCCAGCTCCGTCCCTCCGGCAAGGGGGCAGGCTGGGTCTGGCTGGCCACCTGGCCCCCCGCCAGCTCGACACGGGTGAAGGGGCAATCGGGATACCGATCTCGCAGCTCCTGGGGCAACTGATCCCGTTCCTCGGCCATCACGCACAGCGTCCTCTCGTTCAGGGCGCGTTCACTCGCCTGCTGACCCGCTGTCACCCTGCCTGGCAACGCAACGGGAGGCTCGACCGTCCCCGGCAGAGTGATGAAGGGCCTCTCCCCCAGCGGTGGGCGAGTCGGCATCACCCCTTGCGGTGGCAGAGTGCCGACCGGTGGTCGCACGCCACCCGGCAGGGTCGGCATCACCCCTTGCGGCGGCAGAGTACCGATTGGCGGCTGCACGCCACCGGGTCGGTTGATGCCGCCGAGGGGAGGACGGGTCGGCATCATCCCCTGGGGTGGCAGGGTGCCGACCGGTGGTCGCACGCCTCCCGGCAGAGTCGGCATCACCCCTTGCGGCGGCAGAGTACCGACCGGTGGCCGCACGCCACCCGGCAGAGTCGGCCTTACCCCTTGCGGTGGCAGGGTGCCGATTGGCGGCTGCACGCCACCGGGTCGGTTGATGCCGCCGAGGGGAGGACGGGTCGGCATCATCCCCTGGGGTGGCAGGGTGCCGACCGGTGGTCGCACGCCTCCCGGCAGAGTCGGCATCACCCCTTGTGGCGGCAGAGTGCCGACCGGTGGTCGCACGCCTCCCGGTAGAGTCGGCATCACCCCTTGCGGCGGCAGAGTGCCGACCGGTGGTCGCACGCCACCCGGCAGGGTCGGCATCCCCCCTTGCGGCGGCAGAGTGCCGACCGGCGGCTGCACACCACCGGGTCGGTTGATGCCGCCGAGGGGAGGACGGGTCGGCATCACTCCTTGCGGCGGCAAAGTGCCGACCGGTGGTCGCACGCCTCCCGGCAGAGTCGGCATCACCCCTTGCGGCGGCAGAGTACCGACCGGTGGTCGCACGCCTCCCGGCAGAGTCGGCATCACCCCTTGCGGCGGCAGAGTGCCGACCGGTGGTCGCACGCCACCCGGCAGAGTCGGCATCACCCCTTGCGGCGGCAGAGTGCCGACCGGTGGTCGCACGCCACCCGGCAGAGTCGGCATCACCCCTTGCGGCGGCAGAGTGCCGACCGGTGGTCGCACGCCACCCGGCAGAGTTGGCATCATCCCTTGCGGCGGCAGTGTGCCTGCCGGTGGCTGCACGCCTCCCGGCTGGGTGGGCATCAACCCCTGGGGTGGCGAAGTCGGCCGTGAGGGCCGATCAGGCGGAGTGAAATGGTCCGGGAAGGTGAAATGACCGGGTTGCTGGTTATCTGTGTCGAGCAGGACCCGCTTGCCGTTTGAATCGACATAGGCATACAGCTTGTGCGTGCCCCCGTTCTGCGCCTCCGGCGAGACGGTCAGGTGCAGCCCCTTGTGATCCTGCCGCCAGCTGTCATAGATCTGGCTCTGCTTGGCAGATTCGACCTCGAACTGGCCGGGGGAGATGGCGGAGAGCCAGACGGAATGTTGTTGATCGGCGGTCCAGCCGAGAAAAATGAGCCGTCCCGCAGGGTCGGCGCTGGCGGTGGTGCCGTGCAGGGTCATCGCCATGCCCAAGGCGATAGTACTCAAGCGATGAACAGCCCCCTGAGTGGGTATCCGTGATGTAGCTAGGCTCATTTGCTGGGTTTCCTTTACCGATCCCAGGTGCATCCGGCACCCGACAGAGAGTTCCTATTGATAGACGGCGCCCATTGCCCGCTTCCGGGGCTCGCCGGGATCTGGCCGATCTTCCCATCGGCTTCCCATCTGCGCCCAGCCCCAATGGCATTCGACCATGCAATGGATACAAACAGAGAACGTTTGAATACCACAAATACAACAATACCGTCCCCGGTGAAACTGCCCGGGCCGGGGTGAGCCATAAAAAAAGGGACCCATGGGTCCCTTTCCTACGCGATGAGCCGGCTCAGATGACGGACGCCAGCTCGGCCCCCTGGCGGATGGCGCGCTTGGCGTCCAGCTCCGCCGCCACGTCGGCACCGCCTATGATGTGCACCGGCTTGCCCGCCGCCTGCAGGCCGGCCTGCAGCTCCCGCAGGGGCTCCTGTCCGGCGCAGATGATCACCTGATCCACCGGCAGGCACTGTCTGGCTTCCCCCACCTGGATGTGCAGCCCCTCGTCGTCAATGCGCAGGTACTGCACGCCGGAGAGCATCTGCACCTTGCGGTTCTTCAATACGGTGCGGTGGATCCAGCCTGTGGTCTTGCCGAGGCCATCCCCCACCTTGCTCTCCTTGCGCTGGAGCAGCCAGATCTGGCGCTCGGGCGCGTCGATCACAGGCGTCATCAGACCGCCGCGCTCGCCGAGGCTCTTGTCGATGCCCCACTCCCTGAGCCAGTGATCGCGATGATGATCCGCGCTCCCCTCCGACTTTTTCTCCACCAGAAATTCGGCCACGTCGAAGCCGATGCCGCCGGCCCCGATCACCGCCACCTTGTTGCCCACCGGCTTGCCATCGCGCAGCACGTCGAGGTAGCTCAGCACCTTGGGGTGATCGATGCCGGGAATGTTGGGGGTGCGAGGACGTATGCCGGTGGCGAGGATCACCTCGTCAAAACCACCGCCAAGCAGGCTCTCGGCACTCTGGCGCTGGCCGAGATAGAGCTCGACGCCGCACTTCTCCAGCCGCCTGGCAAAGTAGCGCAGGGTCTCGTGAAACTCCTCCTTGCCCGGGATCTGCTTGGCGAAGTTGAACTGGCCGCCTATGGTCGGCGCCTGATCGAACAGGCTCACCTGATGGCCGCGCTCGGCGGCGTAGCAGGCGAATGCCAGCCCGGCCGGCCCGGCCCCCACCACCGCCAGCTTCTTGGGCTGGGGCACCCGGCCAAACGTCAGCTCGGTCTCGAAACAGGCCCTGGGATTGACCAGGCAGGAGGCACGCTTCTGCTTGAACACGTGATCCAGGCAGGCCTGGTTGCAGGCGATGCAGGTGTTGATCTCGTCCGCCCGGTTCTCGGCGGCCTTGATGACGAACTCGGGGTCGGCCAGGAAGGGGCGCGCCATGGAGACCATATCCGCTTCGCCTGTAGCCAATATGCGCTCGGCCACCTCGGGGGTGTTGATGCGGTTGGTGGTGATAAGCGGCACTGTGAGGTGCTTTTTCAGCTCGGCGGTCACCCAGCTGAAGGCACCGCGCGGCACGCTGGTGGCTATGGTGGGGATGCGCGCCTCGTGCCAGCCGATGCCGGTGTTGATGAGGCTCACCCCGGCTTGCTCCAGCGCCTTCCCGAGCGCTATCACCTCCTCCAGGGAGGAGCCCTTCTCCACCAGATCCAGCATTGAGAGCCGGAAGATGATGATGAAGTCACTGCCGACCCGCTCGCGAATGGCCCGCACGATTTCCAGCGGGAAACGCATGCGGTTTTCGCTGCTGCCGCCCCAGCCGTCGCTGCGCTGGTTGGTGCGCTCGCAGATGAACTGGTTGATGAGATAGCCTTCCGACCCCATCACCTCGACCCCGTCATAGCCCGCCGCCTTGGCCAGTGCCGCAGTCGAGGCAAAATCCCTGATGGTGCCGCGGATCTGCCGCTCGCTCATGGCCCGCGGCTTGAACGGAGAGATGGGAGCCCGGATGGCGCTCGGTGCCAAGCTAAATGGATGATAGGCATAGCGACCGGCATGGAGGATCTGCAGTGCTATCTTGCCCCCCTCCTGATGCACGGCGCCGGTCACCTTCTTGTGCTTGGCCACCTGCCAGGGGAAGCTGAGCTGCGAGCCATGGGGCACCAGGCGCCCCCGCAGGTTGGGGGCTATGCCGCCGGTGACGATGAGGGCGACACCGCCGCGGGCGCGCTCGGCGTAGAAGGCGGCCAGCTTGTCAAAGCCCCCCTTCTCCTCCTCGAGACCGGTATGCATGGAGCCCATCAATACCCGGTTCTTGAGCTGGGTAAAGCCGAGATCCAGGGGAGTCAGCAAGGTTGGATAAAGACTCATGATGAACTCCTTTTCGAGGCCAGCACGCAGGAGTCCATATGCAAGACCCGGCTCTTGAGCTGGGTAAAGCCGAGATCCAGGGGAGTCAGCAGCGTTGGGTACAGGCTCATGATGAACTCCTTTTCGAGGCAGACGCGCAGGGTGCCGCGAGCACATGGTGACGCAAGAGAGGAGAGCGGGGGATCAGCAGGGTGGGGTAGCGGCTCACAGGGCCTCCAGTTAATTTTTTGTTATCAAACTGAGGCTAGAGTAAAGAATCGAAAATTCTTTTTCAAACAAATGTTTGGACAATTTTTCAGCGAACAGCCGTGTCCCGAAGCCAGGGGGAGCGATCGCGGCCAAGGGAAAATGGCAATTGGCGGGTCAACTGGTTAATAATGCCCTTCTCTACCCATTAACAGGGCGTTAGCACGGCTATGTCTATTTTCAAAGGTCTGGGGTGGCTGTTTCGCAGCCTCTGGCGTCTGCTCAACTTTACCCGCTTGATGCTGGTCAATCTGCTGTTTCTCATCGTCGTGCTGGTCATCGCCTTCAGCCTCAACCAGAGCGAGACACCCGGCACCCCCATAGAGGGCGCCCTCACCCTCAATCTCGCCGGCGTGCTGGTGGAGCAACGCACCCAGACCGATCCGACGGTGCAACTGCTGCGGCAGATGGAGAAGAGCGACGATCAGCCGAGCGAAATCGTCCTCTCCGACCTGCTGTGGGCCATCAAGAGTGCCAAGGATGACGATCGCATCAAGGCGCTGGTGATCAAGCCCCAGGGACTGCAGGGGGCCAGCCTCTCCAAGCTGCAGGAGGTGACGAGCGCCATAGACGCATTCAAGGAGAGCGGCAAGCCGGTCATCGCCATGGCCGACTACTACAGCCAGGGCGCCTACCTGCTCGCCGCCCATGCCGATCACGTGCTGCTCAACCAGAGCGGCGCCGTGCTGATCGAAGGCCTTGGGGTCTACCAGACCTACTTCAAGTCGGCGCTGGAGAAGCTCAACGTCACCCCCCATGTGTTCAAGGTCGGCACCTACAAATCCTTCGTCGAGCCCTATACCCGTGACGAGATGTCCCCCGAGAGCAAGGAGGCGAACCAGCGCTGGCTGGATCAGCTGTGGCAATCCTATGTCACCGACGTGGCCGAGCAGCGGGAGATAGAGCCCGATGCGGTCGCACCGAACAAGGATCACTTCCTCGAACTGCTGCGCAAGGCCGGTGGCAATGCCGCCAGCTACGCCCTCGACAACGGTCTGGTGGATCAGCTCGCCACCCGGGACGAGATGACCCAGGCGGTCATCAAGGAGGTGGGCGAGAGCGAGGATCACGGCTGGAAAGGGGTCGGCCTGAAAGAGTATCTGGCCGCCATCCCCGAGCAATACCCCCAGAGCGGCAAGGATGAGGTGGGCCTCATCACCGCCAGCGGCGCCATCATGGACGGGATCCAGCCGGCCGGCACCATAGGCGGTGACAGCCTCTCCGATCTGCTGGCCGAGGCCCGCCGCGACGATCAGGTGAAAGCCGTGGTACTGCGCGTCGACAGCCCGGGGGGCAGCGCCTTCGCCGCCGAGCAGATCCGCGCCGAGCTGCTGGCCCTGAAACAGGCGGGCAAGCCGGTGGTCATCTCCATGGGCAGCTACGCCGCCTCCGGGGGTTACTGGATCTCCGCCGATGCGGACAAGATCTTCGCCTCCCCCACCACACTCACCGGCTCCATCGGGGTGTTCGGCATGTTCGCCACCATCGACAAGGCGCTCTCCCAGTACGGAGTGCACACCGACGGCGTCGGCACCACGGACTTCGTGGGGATCGGGCTGACCCGGGCCCTGCCGGAACATGTCGGTCAAGCCATCCAGCTGAGCGTGGAAGACACCTATCAGCGCTTCGTCGGTCTGGTCGGCAAGGGCCGGGGCCTGAGCCCGGAAGAGGCGGAGAAAGCCGCCGAAGGCCGGGTCTGGACCGGTCAGGATGCCAAGGAGCTGGGGCTGGTGGACGAGTTCGGCAACCTGGACGACGCCCTCAAGGCCGCCGCCGAGCTTGCCAACCTCAAGAGCTGGCAGGTCACCCCCATAGCGCCGGAAGAGTCGGCAAGGGACAAGTTCCTGCGCGAGCTGTTTGACAGCAGCGCCCAGGCGCTGGCCCCGCACCTGCAAAGCTGGCTGCCCGCAGGGTTGGGCAAGGCGCTGGTGGAGATGAACCGCAGCCTGGACCCGCTGACCCGCTTCAATGACCCGCAAGGCACCTACGCCTTCTGCCCGGTCTGCGTGCCCTGATCCGGCAGCGACAATAAAAAAACCGCCGAATGGCGGTTTTTTTATCCTCAGCACTCCATGGCGGTCAGCCCAGCAGGCCCGCATCCACCCAGTGCTGCAGCTCGGCCAGCACCCTCGTCTCCCGCACCGTCCACTGGGGGCAGGGACCGGCCAGCTGGGTCTTGTTGGTCTGCAGGGCCTCTTCCAGTGCGAACCAGCCCGGGGTGAAGCCAAGACGTATCTCGTAAGGCTGGGGGCGCGGCTCGCTCCAGGCTTCCCCCACCTGGCAGAGGTAGTAGAAGGAGCGGATGCAGTAGGCGTCGTAGTCGGCCTCGCGGGCGGCGCGAAACTCCCGGGTCTGCCCGAGCCGCAGGCCTACGGCCACCAGCTCGGCGCCGCACTCCTCCCGCAGCTCCCGGGCCAGGGCCGTATGGTGACACTCCCCCGCCTCTATGCCGCCCCCGGGGAACATGAGATCCCCGTTGACGCGAGAATGCACCAGCAGCAGTTCATCCCCGCGCATCACCACGGCCCTGACCGTGGTCCGCTCGAGCACCCGCCCCTCGCAGGGCACCTGACCATGGACGAGGCGGATGTCGAAGGCATGGGCCCACTCGGGGGCGCCGGATGGCAGCGGTATCATGGGGCCTGGTAGCTCCCGGCTCTGAGCGCGTCGACTATGGTGGCGGCCTGCTCGTCCAGCCTCTCCTGCTGCGCCTTGCCGATGGCGTGGTAGATCCCGAGACGGGTGGACGAGACCTCGGGACTCTCCTGGAATGACTCGCTCACCTTGCCCCACAGATAGGCCTGATCAAACGCCTTCTGCCCCATGTAGAGGGTGCTGAGGGCGGTGAGGATCCGGCTGTTGACCTTGTCCCCTTCCCCATAGAGGGAGAGGGCATGATGCATCAGGGCGATGGCCTTTTGGGGCTCGCTCTTGGCATAGATGCCCCCCAGGGCCAGCTGCAACTCAGGCTCCTCGAGGGCGGGGGTGCCTTCCAGCGCCAGGAAGCTGGCACGGGCCGCGGGATTGGTGTTGTTGGTCCAGTGCCAGAGCAGCAGATAGGGATCCTGGGAGCCACGGGTCTGCGCATCCAGCTGCTCCAGCTGAGTGCCGGCGGCCAGCATGCCCTCCACCCTGGGGCTCTTCTGCTCCCGGGCCCGCTTGTATTCGATGTTGGTGGAGTGTTCGGCGCACTGCAGGTAACGCTCCAGGCCGCGCATCAGCTCGTACCTCTGCCTGTCCGTCCCCTCCTCCTGGAGGTAGTAGCGGGCGCGGATGACATCGCTGCGCTCATGGCGACACCAGCCGTCGTCCACCAGGTCCGCGCACAGGGCGGGATATTGGGAGCAAATGTTGTGGATCCTGTCGTCATCGCAGGCCATCAGCGTCAGACAACAGGCGAGAGGGAGCAGTAACGGACGCTGTGAGAATAGGGTCATGGTTCACATCTGGTTGGTAACAATCGCAACCCGCCCTGGCCACCGCCAACTAGCAAACAGGCTACATATCCATTACAATGCGCGCGCCGTATAAGGCCGCGACTGCAGAATAATATAACGAAACCGTCAGCCCTACACTGATCTGCATTCGACGAATTTCAATTTGCCCAGGCAACTTGCTTCAACAACGTGAAATAAAGGATCTGGTTAATGACCCACGAGCACTACTTGCAGGCGTGGCAGGAGAGCCAGGAGCTCGCCGAAGCCATGCAGCCCTTGATTGGTCGCCTCTACCGCCAGCAAGGGATAGAAATCACCGTCTACGGGCGCCCCCTGCAGAACGCCTCCACCATCGACATCCTCAAGGCCCATCGGGTCGTTCGCCGCCACCAGGGCACTCCCCTCCCCATCCAGCAAAGCTTCCCCCTGCTCCAGGCCATGGTCGCCCTGAACCCGACCGCCGCCGAAGTGGACCTCGGCAAGCTGGCGGTGGGCTACTGGCAGGATCACCAGGATGAAGCCGGCATAGACGACTACCTGCGCGCCAAGCTGGCCCCGGCCCTGAACCGGGGCAGCGTGCCGGCACCGACCGACGTGGTGCTCTACGGCTTTGGCCGCATCGGCCGCCTGCTGGCCCGGCTGCTGATCGAGCGCACCGGCGCCGCCAACTCCCTGCGCCTGCGCGCCATCGTCGTGCGTGGCGGCCGCGAGGGGGATCTGGAGAAGCGTGCCAGCCTGCTGCGCCGCGACTCGGTGCACGGCCCCTTCAACGGCTCCATCGAGGTGGATAACGAGCGCAGCGCCATCATCGCCAACGGCACCTTCATCCAGGTGATCTACGCAAACAGCCCGGCCGACATCGACTACACCGCCCATGGTATCGACAATGCGCTGATCGTCGACAACACCGGGGTCTGGCGTGACGAGGCGGGTCTGTCCGAGCACCTCAAGGCGCGCGGCGCCGCCCGGGTGCTGCTGACCGCCCCCGGCAAGGGGGAGATGAAGAACGTGGTGTTCGGGGTCAACCACGAAGTAATAGGCCCGGATGACAAGATCATCTCCGCCGCCTCCTGCACCACCAACGCCATCACCCCTGTGCTCAAGGTGATGCAGGACAAGTACGGCATCCGCCACGGTCACGTGGAGACGGTGCACTCCTACACCAACGATCAGAACCTGATCGACAACTATCACAAGGGGGAGCGGCGCGGTCGCAGCGCGGCCCTCAACATGGTGATGACCAGCACGGGCGCCGCCAAGGCGGTGGCCAAGGCGCTGCCCGAGCTCAAGGGCAAGCTGACCGGCAACGCCATCCGGGTGCCCACCCCCAATGTGTCGCTGGCCATCATCAACCTGTCGCTGGAGCAGGCCACCGACCGGGATAGCCTCAACGCCTATCTGCAGCAGATGGCCCTGAGCTCGGCCCTGCACCGCCAGATCGACTTCAGCGCCAGCACCGAGCTGGTCTCCTCCGACATGGTGGGTTCCCGCTTCGCGGGCATAGTGGACTCCCAGGCCACCATCGCCGAGGGGGATCACTGCGTGCTGTATGTGTGGTATGACAACGAGTTCGGGTACAGTTGTCAGGTAGTGCGGGTGATGGAGCAGATGGCCGGCGTAGTCCGTCAGGATCTACCGGCATAGTCCGCCAGGATCTGCCCACCTGATCCCTTCATGGCTCAATTTGCAAGGAGAGGCCGATGTCGTTTCAACAAGTGATAGGGCAGATGCCCAAGGAAGTGTACGAGCGGCTCAAGACCGCGGTCGAGCTGGGCAAGTGGCCGGACGGCCAGCCCCTCACCGAGGAGCAGAAGGCCACCTCGCTGCAGGCCGTGATGGCCTGGCAGGCGATGCACCTTGCCGATCCCGAGCACATGAACATAGGCCGCGACGGCGAGATCGTGATGAAGAGCAAGAGCGAGCTCAAGCGCCAGTATCGCGATGAGGAAGAGATAGTGCGTATCGATCTCAGCCACTGAGCCTGACCCGCCCGCCACAACTAAAGAGGGGAGCCATCATGGCTCCCCTCTTTTTCCACTCTCCCCCATGGTGGGGAGGTTAGAAGCTGTTCACGACCTGTCGCGAGAAGGCGTCAGCAAGGTGAAGAGCAGCGCAGGAACCGGAGCGTATAGATATACGTGAGGATTCCGAGCAGCACATGAGCCTTGATCACGGCTTCGCAGTAAGATCGTGGGCAGTTTCTCAGGGGGTCAGCTCACCCCGCAGGGACTGCTGCATCAGCTCGCGGATGCGCGGGGCGGGCAGATCCTGGCTCAGCAGGAAGTGCAGCTTGGTCAGCGCCGCCTCGGCCGTCATGTCGAAGCCCGAGATGACCCCGGCCCGGGAGAGGGCGTTGCCGGTGGCATAGCCCCCCATGTTGACCTTGCCGTGCAGGCACTGGCTCAGGTTGACTATGATGACGCCCCGGGCCGACGCCTCGGAGAGCAGCGCCAGCATGGCCGGGTTCTGGGGCGCATTGCCCACCCCGAAGGAGAGCAGGATCAGCGCCCGCACCGGTTGCTGCAGTATGTTGGCGATCACCTCCGCCGAGATGCCCGGATAGAGGGTCACCACGCCGATGGGCTGGGGGGTGATGTCGTGCAGCACCAGCGGACGCTCGGACGGCACGCCCAGCTCCCCCGCTTCCAGGGAGATGGCGATGCCGGCATTGAGCAGCGGCGGGTAGTTCGGTGAATCGAAGGCGTGGAAGCCGTCCGCGTGCACCTTCTTGCTGCGGTTGCCGCGATAGAGCTGGTTGTTGAAGAACAGCGTGACCTCGTGGATCGGGTAGTTGGCCGCGATATAGAGGGCATTGAGCAGGTTCTGCTGGCCGTCGGAGCGCAGCTCGGCAAGCGGGATCTGGGAGCCGGTGATGATGACCGGCTTGTGCAGATCTTCGAGCATGAAGGAGAGGGCCGAGGCGGTGAACGACATGGTGTCGGTGCCGTGCAGGATCACGAAGCCGTCGTACTGCTCGTAGTTGTCACGAATGTCCTCGGCGATGCGCTGCCAGTCCGCCGGGGTCATGTCGGAGGAGTCGATGAGGGGGGCATATTCGTGGATATGATAATCCGGCATCTCGGGCCGGTGGAACTCGGGCATCCGGGCCAGACAATCTTCCATGAAACCCGCCATCGGCACATAACCGTGGTCGGAACGCTGCATCCCTATGGTGCCGCCCGTGTAGGCGATATAGATAGACTTCTTCACACCCTCTCCTCTCTCTGGACTGACAACCGGCAGACAATTCAAGGTTCAACCGGTTCCTTCACTTCCTATTCCGGTGCCGCTCATGGGCGGGAAACTGGCGAATTATAGAGACTGCCGCTGCAAATGACAGCAGTCATTGTTGCGGGCCGGAGCACACCCAGGACATAGTGTTAAATGCTAGGTTAATGCACTGTTTTGAGCATTAATATGATGAACATGGATATAAACGGTGATTTTTGCTACTATCCGGCGGATTTTTCATGAATGTCATCTGGATGCCTGATGAAATCGGGCTCGCATCGATCCCATTTTTGCCTGGGACTGGGCCTGTGGCCCCCTCTTGAACTGGCGCCTGCGCCACACTGTTTTTATCCCGGCTGAATCTGTGAGTCTTTCTCGCCAAAGACACAGCCGATCAACATGGGAGTACCGCATGATACAACTTGATTCCTACGCCACCCTGGTCGCCGCCACCCTGGTGCTGCTGCTCGGCCGTCTGCTGGTCAACCGGATTGGCCCCCTGCGTACCTTCAACATCCCCAAACCGGTGGCAGGCGGCCTGGTGGTCGCCCTGGTGCTGCTGCTGCTGCGCTCCACCATGCAACTTGAACTGCAATTTGACACCACACTGCAAACCCCGCTGATGCTGGCCTTCTTCGCCTCCATCGGCCTCTCCGCGGATCTGGGCAGCCTCAAGCGCGGCGGCAAGGCGGTGATCACCTTCCTGCTGGTGGTCACCGGCCTGCTGCTGGTGCAAAACAGCCTGGGGGTCGGCCTCGCCACCCTGCTGGGTCTGGACCCGCACATGGGGCTGCTGGCCGGCTCCATCACCCTCTCCGGCGGCCACGGTACCGGCGCGGCCTGGGGCTCCATCTTCACCGAGAAGTACGGCGTGCAATCCGCCGCCGAGCTCGCCATCGCCTGCGCCACCTTCGGTCTGGTGCTGGGGGGGCTGATCGGCGGGCCTGTCGCCCGCTACCTGGTGAAGAAGGTGCAGGTGCCCGGCGAGGAGCACAACCGTGATGGCGCCCCCCAAGGCTTCGAGATGCCTGACATGGAGCGCCCCCTCACCACCTTCAGCGTGATCGAGACCCTGGCCCTGATCGCCATCAGCCTGAAGGGGGGGGAGATGCTCTCCCTCTACCTCAAGGGCAGTGCCCTGGAGCTGCCGGTGTTCGTCTGCGTGCTCTTCGTCGGCGTGCTGCTGCGCAACCTGCTGACCCTGCTGAACTGGCACGAGGTGAGCGATCGGGAAGTCTCCCTGCTCGGCAACGTCAGCCTGTCGCTCTTCCTCGCCATGGCGCTGATGAGCCTGAAGCTGTGGGATCTCGCCAGCCTGGCCCTGCCCATCTTCATCCTGCTGGCCGCCCAGACGGTGGCGATGGCGCTCTACGCCATCTTCGTCACCTTCAGGGTCATGGGCCGCAACTATGACGCGGCCGTGCTGGCGGCGGGCCACTGCGGCTTCGGTCTGGGGGCCACCCCCACCGCCATCGCCAACATGCAGGCCATCACCCAGCGCTTCGGCCCCTCCCACCTGGCGTTCTTGGTAGTGCCCATGGTGGGCGCCTTCTTCATCGACATCATCAACGCCGTGGTGATCAAGCTGTTCCTGGCCCTGCCCTTCCTGTAAGCCCTGCGCCAGACTCCGTATGAATGAGCCCACCTTTTGGTGGGCTCATTGCTTGCTGGCTCCCGCACCTTGCTCCTCCATGGCGTCTGGGGGCGTCCCATGACGCATCCCATCGAGACGCGGGCCGGATGGCGGACAACAAAAAGCCCCGCACTCTCGTGCGGGGCTTTGATATGGGAGGGCGCCGGGATGGCGCCGCCTCCCGACCCGGCCTTACAGGATAAAGGTCGACACCTGCTGGTTCAGGTTGGTGGCACGTCCCTTGAGGTGGTGCGCCTGATCCAGATCCCGCATGGCGGCGGCGGTGATCTCGTCGCTCACATCCTTGATGGCGGTGGTGTTCTGGGTGATCTCGCCGGTCACCTGGGTCTGCTCCTCGGCGGCGGTGGCGATCTGACCCGCCATGTCGGAGATGAGAGAGACGGCCTGGGTGATCTCTTCGAGCGCGGCGGCGGCGGCATCGGCGTCCTTGACGCTGTTGTCCGCCAGCCCCTGGCTGGTCTGCATCAGGCTGACCGCGCGGGCCGTGGTCTGCTGCAGGGTCTCTATGGTGGACTGGATCTCCTGGGTGGAGTCCTGGGTACGGCGCGACAGCACCCGCACCTCGTCCGCCACCACGGCGAAACCGCGACCCTGTTCACCGGCACGGGCCGCTTCGATGGCCGCGTTCAGCGCCAGCAGGTTGGTCTGCTCGGCGATGCCCTGAATGGTGGAGAGGATGCCGGAGATGGCCTGGGCGTGGCGGCTCAGCTCGCCGATGACGCCGGTGGCCTGACCCACCTCCTCGGCCAGGTTGTTGATGGACTGGCGAGTCTGGTTCACCAGCATCTTGCCCTGCTCGCTGCTCTGGGCAGATTGCTGGGCGGCGGCGGCGGTGTTCTCGGCGTTGCCGGCGATCTCCATGGTGGCGCTCGCCATCTCGGTGACCGCGGTGGCGACCATGGTCACCTCCTGCTGCTGACGCTGCAGCTCTTCCACCGCGGCCTGGTTGGTCACCAGGCTGCGCTCCGCATCGGCGTTCAGCTCGTTGGCGAGCTGGCGGATGTTGCCGATCAGCTGGTGCTGGCTGCCGACGAAGCGATTGAAGCTGTTGGCCAGCTGGCCCACCTCGTCGTTGGCGTCGATCTTGATGCGCTGGGTCAGATCGCCGTTACCGTCGGCGATGCGGGCCAGAGCCTGGGAAACCTTGCCGAGCGGGCCCAGCAGCAGGCTGACCAGCCAGGAGATGGCGAGGATGCTGCCCACCAGTACCAACAGGGCCAGGCCGAGCTGAGTCATCAGCAGGGAGGAGAGCGGCGCCTCCAGGGTGGCCTTGTCCAGCACCAGCACCAGCTCCCAGTCGGTGTTCGGGATGTCTGTCGCCCACAGCAGCTTGTCGCGCCCTTCGTTGTCAAAATAGACGGGGAGCAGGCTGTTGCTGCTCTTGCTCTGCTCGATCAGGGCATTGGAGAGATCATTGTCGATCTCGCTGGCGGGCTTCATCGCCTTGGCCGCATCTTTATAGGCGATGACGGTGCCGTCCTTGTGCATCAGGATGGCGACACCGTCCGCCGGCAGGGCCATCTTGGTGACATCCTCCACCAGGGAGGCGATGGAGAGGTCGCCGCCGACCACGCCGCCCTGGGCCGGCTGGGCCAGGGTCACCACCATGACGTTGTAGGCCACGTCCAGGTAGGGTTTGGTCACTATCATGCCGCCCTTGGCCATGGCTTCCTGATACCAGCCACGGGAGCGGGGATCATAGCCGTCACGGTTGATGGAGGAATCCGAATCGTTCATCTTGCCGCTGCCCTCACCGAAATAGGTGAGCTGGAAACGGCCGGACACCTGGGCCTGTTGCAGGGCGTTGAGGGGGTCGGGGCCGGCCTTGTTGCCAAGGGCCTGGATCACATCGCGACGGGCGGCAAGCCAGTCACTGACGCTGGCGGCCTGCTGGCTGCCGAGGCGCTGTACCTGTTCCTGACTGCCTTGCAGCAACAGGGACTTCTGGCTGCTGTAGCTCTGCCAGGAGAGCAGCAGGATCACCAGGGAGAGGGCGATCACCACAGACAACAGTATCTTCTGCTTGAGTGATAGGTTTTTCATCGTGCTTTCTTCTTGTGGGGTCAGGAACAGGATTACTCGAAAAGTGCGCGGCACTCCATGTTGTTGTTAGCGGCCAAATCGCACAGAACTGAAGCGCAGAATGGCGCGGCCGGCGATATTTTCCACAAGAAAGCACAAAATGGCCTCCGAAATCGGCGACAGAAGGCGGCCGGGGCCAGCCAACCCTGTTTATTCCTTCCGCAATTGGCTAGAATATCCCGTTTTTAAATCACATCGACCCCGAGAGTTTTCACGATGTTTGAAGTCAATCCTGTATTAAACAAGCTTAAGGAGCTGTCTGAGAGGACCGAGCTGCTTAGGGGGTACCTTTGACTATGACGCCAAGAAAGAGCGTCTAGAAGAGGTCAATGCCGAGCTGGAACAGCCGGATGTCTGGAACGAGCCGGAGCGCGCACAGGCGCTGGGCAAGGAGCGCGTGTCCCTGGACAACGTGGTCACCACCATAGATACCCTGACCCAGGGCGTCGATGACGTCGAGATGCTGGTCAGCCTGGCGGTCGAGGGCGAAGACGAGGAGACCTTCAACGAGGCCATCGTCGAAGCCGATCAGCTGGAAGCCAAGCTGGTGGATCTCGAGTTCCGTCGCATGTTCTCCGGTCAGCACGACGGCTCCGACTGCTACATCGACATCCAGTCCGGTTCCGGCGGCACCGAGGCCCAGGACTGGGCCAACATGGTGCTGCGCATGTACCTGCGCTGGGGCGATGCCCACGGCTACAAGCCCGAGCTCATCGAATGCTCGGAGGGTGACGTGGCCGGCATCAAGTCCGCCACCATCAAGTTCACCGGCGAGTATGCCTTCGGCTGGCTGCGCACCGAAACCGGCGTACACCGTCTGGTTCGCAAGTCGCCGTTCGATTCCGGTGGTCGTCGCCACACCTCGTTCTGCTCCGTCTTCGTCTATCCCGAGATCGATGACGACATCGAGATCGAGATCAACCCGGCGGATCTGCGCATCGACGTCTACCGCGCCTCCGGTGCCGGTGGTCAGCACGTCAACCGGACCGAGTCCGCGGTGCGTATCACCCACGTCCCCACCGGGGTGGTGGTGCAGTGCCAGAACGACCGTTCCCAGCACAAGAACAAAGATCAGTGTATGAAGCAGCTGAAGGCCAAGCTCTACGAGCTGGAAATTCAGAAGCAGAACGCTGAGAAGCAAGCCCTCGAAGAGACCAAGTCCGACATCGGCTGGGGCAGCCAGATCCGCTCCTACGTACTGGATGACTCCCGTATCAAGGATCTGCGCACCGGCGTCGAGACCCGCAATACCCAATCGGTACTCGACGGCGACTTGGACAAGTTTATCGAAGCCAGCCTGAAATCAGGCCTGTAAACAGAGCAGCAGGAATCACCATGTCTGAACAAACCACTACTCCGGAAGTCGACCAGACTCTCGAACTGAACAACGAGATGACTGAGCGTCGCTCCAAGCTGGCCGCCTTGCGCGCCCAGGGCAACCCTTTCCCCAACGACTTCCGTCGTGACAGCCTGTCCGGCGATCTGCACGCCGAGTTTGGCGACAAGAGCGCCGACGAGCTGGTGGCCTTGAATAAACGGGTGAAGATTGCCGGTCGTATCATGACCCGCCGGATCATGGGCAAGGCTTCCTTCGCTACCCTGCAGGACATGGCTGGCAAGATCCAGATCTACGTGACCCGTGACGACCTGCCGGAAGGCTTCTACAACGAGCAGTTCAAGAAGTGGGATCTGGGGGACATCGTCGGCGTGGAAGGGACCCTGTTCCGCACCAACACCGGCGAGCTCTCCGTCCATGTGGGCGAAATCCGCCTGCTGACCAAGGCACTGCGTCCGCTGCCCGAGAAGCACAAGGGGCTGACCGACCAGGAAGCCCGCTGCCGCCAGCGCTACCTGGATCTGATCGCCAACGAAGAGTCCCGCAAGACCTTCATGATCCGCACCCAGGTGGTGGCCGGCATCCGCAAGTTCTTCAACGAGAAGCGCTTCATGGAAGTGGAAACCCCCATGATGCAGGTCATCCCGGGTGGTGCCTCCGCGCGTCCGTTCGTCACTCACCACAATGCGCTGGACATCGACATGTACCTGCGTATCGCCCCCGAGCTCTATCTGAAGCGTCTGGTGGTCGGTGGTTTCGAGCGTGTCTACGAGATCAACCGCAACTTCCGTAACGAAGGGATCTCGGTGCGTCACAACCCCGAGTTCACCATGATCGAGTTCTACATGGCGTACGCCGATTACATCGATCTGATGGATCTCACCGAGGAGCTGCTGCGCACCCTGGCCCAGGACATTCTGGGTGACACCAAGATCCGTTATGCCAAAGAGGGCGAAGAGGGTCTGACCATCGATTTCGGTCAGCCGTTCCAGCGCCTCACCATGGTCGAGTCCATCCTGAAGTACAACCCGGATGTGACCCTGGCCGACCTGGCCACCCTGGAGAGCGCCAAGGCCGTCGCCAAGCGCCTGCACATCGAGCTGATGAAGGGCTGGGAGCTGGGCCACGTGATCACCGCCATCTTCGAAGAGACCGTTGAGCACATGCTGCTGCAACCGACCTTCATCACCGAGTACCCGGCTGCCGTCTCCCCGCTGGCCCGCCGCAACGACAAGAACCCGGACGTGACCGATCGCTTCGAGTTCTTCATCGGCGGCCGCGAGCTGGCCAACGGCTTCTCCGAGCTGAACGATGCCGAAGATCAGGCCAAGCGCTTCCAGGATCAGGTGAACCAGAAAGAAGCGGGCGACGACGAAGCCATGTTCTATGACGCCGACTTCGTCACCGCGCTGGAACACGGCCTGCCGCCAACTGCCGGTCAGGGCATAGGTATCGACCGTCTGGTGATGCTGTTCACCAACAGCCACACCATCCGCGACGTCATCCTGTTCCCGGCCCTGCGTCCGCAACAGAAATAAGCCTGCCGCTCGGCCAGCCCGAGCGCGCTAGCAATAAAACGCCCCGCCACTGCGGGGCGTTTTTTATGGCGAAGACTAAAGCTGCGAACAGGGTACGCCCGGCTGGCGACTTATGGGGCGGGCGGCAGCAGCCACTCCCCCTGCCACAGGGTCAGCGCCTGACCCGACATCCACACCCTGTCCCCCTGCAACTCCAACACAAGTTCCCCGCCCCGGGCCGAGATCTGGCGCGCCCTCAGTTGCGTCCTGCCGAGGCGCTCGGCCCAGAAGGGCACCAGGGCGCAGTGGTTGGAGCCGGTGACCGGATCCTCCTCCACCCCGACCCAGGGGGCGAAGTAGCGGGAGACGAAGTCATGGTCCGGATCCCTCGACGGCGCCGTCACCATCAGGCCGCGACCGGGCAGGGCCCGCAGGGTGTGGAAGTCCGGCTTGAGGGCCTGCACCTCCTGCTCGCTGCCGAGCACCAGCAGGAACTTGGCGCCGGCGGCCAGGGTCTGCAGCGGCGTGCAGCCGAGGGCCTCGGCATAAGCGGGATCCAATGTCAGCGGAGCAAGGGGGATGCGCGGAAAGTCGAGCCGGATCAACTCTCCCTCGGCGCTGGCCTCCAGCAGGCCGCTGCGGGTCTCGAAGCGCAGCGTCTGGGAGCGGGCCACGGCCCCGGTCTGCCACAACACATGGGCCGCCGCCAGGGTGCCGTGACCGCAGAGATCCACCTCCACCGCCGGGGTAAACCAGCGCAGCCGATAGTGCGCCTCCCCCAGGGGGCTGAGGAAGGCGGTCTCCGACAGGTTGAACTCCGCCGCCATGGCCTGCAGCTCGGCATCGCTGCGCTCCGGCCCCAATACGACGATGGCGGGATTGCCCCCGAAGGGGTGCTGGCTGAAGGCATTGACATGGAACAGTCTGGACATCGGCAGATCCTGAGAGGCGGAAGGGGACTCAATATTGCGATTTTTATACCACAGCCGGGGAGCTGCCGAGGCGGATTTCGGCTTTATAAATTCATAAATCGCATAAAGAAGATATTTTTATTCTTTGTTGTTATTCATTACACCCCTTAACCTGACCAAAAATCAGACCATGGAAGACGTGTGTGATGCAATTGACAGCCCCAATACCCAACATAAGCCCGCTCTCTGACGAGCAGCAGCGCCAGCTGAATCAGGTCTTGTCGACCCTCAACACCCAGCAACTCGCCTGGGTGAGCGGTTATCTCTACGGTATTTCCCAATCAGGCGTCCAGAGCGTCGCCACCAGCGCCGCCGTGGCCGCCCCCGGTGGCAGCCTGACCATTCTCTACGGCTCCCAGACCGGCAATGCCAAGGGTGTCGCCAGCGCCATCCAGGCGCAGGCGAAGGCCCACGGCCTGCCGGTGACCCTGACCTCCATGGCGGACTACAAACCCAAGCAGCTCAAGAAAGAGACACACCTGCTGGTGATAGTGAGCACTTACGGGGAGGGTGAGCCGCCGGAGAGCGCGGTGGATCTGTTCGAGCAGCTCAAGAAGGGCAAGATTGGCAAACTCGAGGGCCTCAAGTTCGCCGTGCTGGGGCTGGGTGACAGCTCCTACGAATTCTTCTGCCAGACCGGCAAGGACTTCGACGACTTCCTGTCAAAAGCCGGGGCCGAGCGCATTCATGAACTCGCGAGCCTGGACGTGGATTATCAGGAAGCGGCCAAGGCCTGGGGCGAACAGGCGGTCAATGCCGTCGCCGCCACCCTCTCTGCCGGCGCCGCGACTGCCAGCGTGGCGGGCTCGGTGCAGCAAGCCGTCGGCCATAGCCAGTATCACAAGGAGAACCCCTTCCCGGCACGGCTCTCGGTCAATCAGAAGATCACCGGCCGCGACTCCACCAAGGACATCCGCCATATCGAGATCAGCCTGGAAGAGTCCGGCATCACTTATCAGCCGGGGGATGCCCTGGGCATCTGGTTCGACAACGACGCCGATCTCGTGGGGGAAGTGCTGGCCCTGACCGGTCTCACCGGTGACGAGGCCACCGCCCAGGGCCCGTTGCGCGCGGCCCTGACCCGCCACGTCGAGCTGACCCGCTTGCACGGCGGCTTTATCACTGGTCTTGCCGAGATCTCGGGCAATGCGGCGCTGAAAGATCTGGCCGGCGACAAGGCCCAGGTCAACGCCCTGGTGGCCAGCGCCCAGGTGGTGGATGTGCTCAAGCGCTTCCCGACCGCCCTCAGTGCCGAGCAGCTGACCGGCCTGCTGCGCCCCCTCACTCCCCGCCTCTACTCCATCGCCTCCGCCCAGAGCGAGGTCGAGGAAGAGGTGCACCTGACCGTGGGCGTGGTGCGCCATCCCCAGGAAGATGGCACAGTGCGATCTGGCGGCGCCTCCTCCTATCTGGCGGACCGTCTGCCTGAAGACGCCGAGGTCCGGGTATTCGTGGAGCACAACGACAACTTCCGACTGCCCGCCAATCCCGACACCCCCGTCATCATGGTGGGCCCGGGCACCGGCATAGCCCCATTCCGCGCCTTTATGCAGGAGCGGGAAGCCCAGGGGGCGGAGGGCAAGAACTGGCTCTTCTTCGGCAACCCCCACTTCACCCAGGACTTCCTCTATCAGGTGGAGTGGCAGCGTTATGTGAAATCGGGCCTGCTGTCGAAGGTCTCCCTGGCCTTCAGCCGGGATCAGGCCAACAAGATTTATGTGCAGGACCGTCTGCGCGAAGCCGGGCTTGAGCTCTACCAGTGGCTGGAAGCAGGCGCTCACTTCTATGTGTGTGGCGACGCCAACCACATGGCGAAGGATGTGCAGGAAGCCCTGCTGGAAGTGATTGCCGAACATGGCCACAAGAGCCGTGAGGAAGCAGAAGAGTATCTGAGCGAATTGCGTCGTGCCAAACGTTATCAAAGGGATGTCTATTGATGAGCAAACAACCTCTCTCTCACCAAAAAGCGGGACCGGTCGAAGGGCCGCTGGCTGACAACGAGCGCCTCAAGCGCGAGAGCAACTTCCTGCGCGGCACCATAGCCGAGGATCTGCAGGATCCCCTCACCGGCGGCTTCAACGGCGACAACTTCCAGCTGATCCGCTTCCACGGCATGTATCAGCAGGATGACAGAGACATCCGCCCGGAGCGCACCGCCCAGAAGCTGGAGCCCCTGCACAACGTCATGCTGCGTGCCCGTCTGCCCGGCGGCATCATCACCCCGGCCCAGTGGCAGGTGATCGACAAGTTCGCCGAAGAGCACAGCCTGTACGGCAGCATCCGCCTGACCACCCGCCAGACCTTCCAGTTCCACGGGGTATTGAAGCGCGACATCAAGCTGATGCACCAGACCCTCAACAGCACCGGCATCGACAGCATCGCCACCGCAGGGGATGTGAACCGCAACGTGCTCTGCACCAGCAACCCGGTGGAGTCCGAGCTGCACCAGGAGGCCTACGAGTGGGCCAAGAAGATCTCCGAGCACCTGCTGCCCAAGACCCGCGCCTACGTGGAGATCTGGCTGGACGGCGAGAAGCTGGGGGGTGACGAGGAGCCGATCCTGGGTTCCAACTACCTGCCGCGCAAATTCAAGACCACTGTGGTGATCCCGCCCCACAACGACGTGGACATCCACGCCAACGATCTCAACTTCGTGGCCATTAGTGATCACGGCAAGCTGGTGGGCTTCAATGTGCTGGTGGGCGGGGGGCTGGCCATGACTCACGGCGACACCAGCACCTACCCGCGCAAGGCGAGCGATTTCGGCTTCATCCCGCTCTCCCACGTGCTGGAGGTGGCGGCCGCCGTGGTCAGCACTCAGCGCGACTGGGGCAACCGGGTCAACCGCAAGAACGCCAAGACCAAGTACACCCTTGAACGTGTTGGCGTCGAGGCCTTCAAGGCCGAGGTGGAGAGCCGGGCCGGCATCCAGTTTGGCGAGGTTCGCCCCTATGAGTTCACCAGCCGTGGCGATCGTTTCGGCTGGGTGGAGGGGATCGACGGCAAGCACCACCTGACCCTCTTCATCGAGAACGGCCGCCTGCTGGACTTCCCGGGCAAGCCCCTAAAGACCGGTATGCTGGAGATCGCCAAGGTGCACCAAGGGGACTTCCGTCTCACCGCCAACCAGAACCTGATCATCGCCGGCGTCCCGGCTGGCGAGAAGGCCCGCATCGAAGCCCTGGCGCGCCAGTACGGCCTGCTGGATGACGGCGTGAGCGAGCAGCGCAAGCAGTCCATGGCCTGCGTGGCCCTGCCGACCTGCCCCCTGGCGATGGCCGAGGCCGAGCGCATGCTGCCGGCCTTCGTCACCGACATCGAAGGGCTGCTGGCCAAACACGCGCTGGCGAACGACGCCATCATCTTCCGGGTCACCGGCTGCCCCAACGGCTGCGGCCGCGCCATGCTGGCGGAAGTGGGCCTGGTGGGCAAGGCCCCGGGCCGCTACAACCTGCACCTGGGGGGCAACCTGGAGGGGACCCGCATCCCGCGCCTGCACCTGGAGAACATCACGGAGCCGCAGATCCTGGCGGAGCTGGATGCCCTGATCGGTCGCTGGGCCACCGAGCGCGACGGGAACGAGTGCTTCGGCGATTTCGTCATCCGCGCCGGGATCATAGCCCCGGTCATCGACTCCGCGAGGGACTTCTATGCAGCCTGAACAGACTGATACCGAGCGGCTGGTGCGCACCGCCGACGGCCGGCTCGACCTCGACGCCCTGCTGGCCCTGGGCCGCGAGGAGCAGACCGAGGTGCTGGCTCCCCTCAACCGGGAGCTGGACGCCATGAGCGCCCCCGAGCGGGTGCGCTGGGCCCTGGCGAACCTGCCGGGGGAGCACGTGCTGTCGTCGAGCTTCGGCATCCAGGCGGCGCTGATGCTGCACCTGGTGAGCCGCGAGCGGGCCGATGTGCCCGTGGTGCTGACCGATACCGGTTATCTCTTCCCGGAGACCTACCGTTTCATCGACGAGCTGACCGAGCGCCTCGCCCTCAACCTCAAGATCTACCGGGCCGAGCTCAGCCCGGCCTGGCAGGAGGCCCGCTTCGGTCTCTTGTGGGAGCAGGGGGTGGAGGGGATCACCCGCTACAACCAGCTCAACAAGGTGGAGCCCATGGATCGCGCCCTGAGCGAGCTCGGCGCCCGCACCTGGTTCTCCGGCCTGCGCCGGGAGCAGGCGGGCAGCCGCGGCAAGCTACCGGTGCTGGCCATCCAGCGCGGCCGCTTCAAGTTCCTGCCGGTGATCGACTGGAGCAACAAGGACGTCTTCTACTACTTCAAGGAGCACGACCTGCCCTACCACCCCCTGTGGGAGCAGGGCTATCTCTCGGTGGGCGACGTTCACACCACCGCCAAGTGGGAGCCGGGCATGAGCGAGGAGCAGACCCGCTTCTTCGGCCTCAAGCGCGAATGCGGCCTGCACGAAGAGAGCGGCGAGCACGACGGCTCCGGCATCTGAGCCTGGAGCACAACCTGTTGCTGCGCCCCGCCCATAAAAAAACGCCCGGCAATGGCCGGGCGTTTTGCTTGCTGGCATCCATGGACTGGGCCGAGGCGGGGTTTAGCCCGCAGACTGCTCTTTCGCTGCGGCGGCGCGCGCCTGGGTCAGCCAGTCATCGACCAGGGCCTCGTGTCCCTTGAGCCAGGCATCGGCGTGGCGCTCCACATCCGCCGGCTTGTTCTGGCCCTTGTTCATCAGGCCGTTCTGGATGTTGATGTCGTTCAGCGGCAGCTTGACGATGGAGAAGAGCTTGGCGGCCGCCGGGTTGGCCTCGGCAAACTGCTTATTGGCGACGATGTGCATGGTGTTCACCGCAAAGCCGTAGTTCTTGCCGTTCGGCAGCCGGGTCTTGTCCCCATCAGGGGCATCGGCGGGCACCTCCAGCCACACCACATCCTTGCCAGGCACCAGCTCGCTGCTGAGCCAGTAGGGGGTCCAGGTGTAGTAGAGCACCGGCTTGCCGGCCTGGTAACGGGCCAGGGTATCGGCGATCAGAGCCGCATAGTTGCCCTGCTTGTGGGTCACCGTGGGGGTCAGGCCGAACTCATCCAGGTGATGGTTGATGGCTCCCTCACAGCCCCAGCCCGGGTTGCAACCCACCAGATCGGCCTTGCCGTCGCCATCGCCGTCGAACAGCGCCGCCAGCCTGGGATCCTTGAGCTGGCCCAGGTTGGTGATGCCGTATTGGGCCGCCGTCTTCTTGTCGATGAGGTACCCCTGGGCGGCACCGGCCACATAGGTGCCCTGACGGAAGAACACCTTGTCACCCCCCGCCTGCTCGTACTTGTTGTCCTGCAGCGGTATCCAGTTGAAGGCGAGGAAGGTGCCGTCCCCCTGCGCCACCGAGGCGTAGGCCACGTTGTAGTCCACCTCCTGGGCGGGCTGCACCTCGTAGCCGAGGCGCCCCATCAGCTTGCTGACCAGCAGGCTCTGGAAGGCCTCCTCCGGCAAGGAGCTCTGCAGGGGCTGCACCTTGACCCCCTCACCCGGCAACTCGGCGCTGGCCATGGCGAGGGAACTCAGCAGCAGGGCGCTCAGGGTCAATCCTTTGGTGATCTGTTTCATGCTTTAACTCCTTGGTAATCGAGGGATTTGCCGCGGCCACACAGGCGCAGCAGCAGGGCGACGGGACCGCGCTGATACCAGCGGCCGACCCGGCTGCGATCCGGCTGCCCCATCGCCTGGGTCAGTCGGTCGAGGACGATGGCCAGCAGCACTATGCCGAGGCCGCCGATGGAGGCGAGCCCCATGTCGAGGCGGCCGATGCCGCGCAGCACCATCTGCCCCAGACCGCCGACCGCGATCATGGAGGCGATCACCACCATGGAGAGCGCCAGCATCAGGGTCTGGTTGACCCCGGCCATGATGGTGGGCATGGCGAGCGGCAGCTGTACCTTGAACAGCAGCTGGGAGGGGCTGGCGCCGAACGAGTGGGCCGCCTCCACCAGATCCGCGGGCACCTGGCGAATGCCCAGCATGGTGAGGCGGATCATGGGGGGCAGGGCGAAGATGACGGTCACCACCACCCCGGGCACGTTGCCTATGCCAAACAGCATGACGATGGGGATGAGGTAGACAAACGCCGGGGTGGTCTGCATGGCATCCAGCAGCGGCCGGGTCCAGGTGGAGAGCCGCTCGCTGCGGGCCAGCAATATGCCCACCGGCAAGCCTATCAACACGCAGAAGAAGAGCGAGGTCAGTACCAGGGAGAGGGTCACCATGGCATCGGACCAGGCCCCGATAAGGCCAATCATCACCAGAGAAACGAGGGTGCCGAGCGCCATGCGCCCGCCCACCAGTTGCCAGGCGATCAGGGTCAAGAGCCCCATCATCAGGGTGGAGGGCACAGTCTGCAGCAGCTGGGTCATAGCCCCCAGGGCCAGCTCCACCGGCGCGCGGATCAGCTGGAACACAGGCCGCAGGTTCTCCACCAGCCAGCCGATGCCCCCCTCGACCCAGGTATCCAGCGGCACCAGGGCCTGCTGGAAGGGATCCAGCCAGTCGACGGCGGCACTGTTGTCGACCGCTGCGATCTGGCTCTGCCAGTCTGCCGCCTCTGTGGCCGTACTGCCCCAGGGATCCTCGGCTAGCGTGGTGGTGGCCGCAGCCCCCCAGGGATCGGCCTGCGCCTCGTCGGCCCAGGCGGGAGCGCTGGTCAATAGCAGCAGCGCCAGCAAGCCGGTCAGCAGACGCTTAAAGGGGTTGAGATTCATACCGGGGTACTCCTGTCCAGGGTGTTGAGCAGATTGGCCTTGGAGATGAGTCCCAGATAGGTGCCATCCTCCTCGACCACGGGCACCTGACAGGGTGCGGCGGCCACCTGGCTGATGAGTTCGTTGAGGGAGGTGTCCGCCAGAATGGGCTGGATGTCCGTCAGCAGCGCCTGCTCCAGGCTCCCCTTGTCGCGGACCGCCCGGCCGAGCGACTCGACCGAGACGACCCCGAGGAAGCGGCGGCTGCGATCCACCACGTAGCCGTACTCCCGCTCCAGCTCCTTGAGCTGGCGCAGGGCGTTGCCCGGCCCGTCCGTGGTGTGTTTCTTGATAAGCGGCATCTGCTTGCGGCTGGCCACATCCCGGGCGCTGAAGACGTTGGCGAGATCCACCCCGCGGAAGAAGGCGCGCACATAGTCGTTGGCAGGCTGGTTCAGGATCTCGTCCGGGGTGCCCACCTGCACCAGCTGGCCGTCCTGCATGATGGCGATGCGATCGCCGATGCGCATCGCCTCGTCCAGATCGTGGGAGATGAAGATTATGGTGCGCTGCTGGCTGGCCTGCAGCTTGAGCAGCTCGTCCTGCATCTCGGTGCGGATCAGGGGATCCAGCGCCGAGAAGGCCTCGTCCATCAGCAGGATATCGGGGTCGTTGGCGAGCGCCCGGGCCAGCCCGACCCGCTGCTTCATACCGCCGGAGAGGGCATCGGGGAAGGCGTCGATCCACGGCCCCAGCCCCACCTGGTGCAGCGCCTGACGGGCGCTCTGCTGGCGCTCCGCCAGGGGCACCCCGGCCAGCTCCAGCCCGAAGGCGGTGTTTTCCAGCACGCTCAGGTGCGGCATCAGGGCGAAGGACTGGAACACCATGCTGATCTTCTTGCGCCGCACCTGGCGCAGTTCGCGCTCCGAGATGGAGGCTATGTCCTCGCCGTCGATCAGCACCTGGCCGCGGGTCGGCTCGATCAGCCGATTGAAGAGACGCACCAGGGTGGATTTGCCCGAGCCGGAGAGGCCCATCACCACGAAGATCTCCCCCTCCTGGATGGCCAGATTGACATCCTGGACCCCCAGGGTCTGCCCGGTCTTTTGCAGTATGCTGGCGCGGTCGTGCCCTTTCGCCAGCAATTTGAACGCTTTTTCCGGATGTTCTCCGAAGATTTTATAGAGCGATTTCACTTCGAGTTTGACTGTCATACTGTCCTTTTTTTATGGCCGGCATCTTGCTGTTCCTGCTGCCGAACGCGAACCAATTACTTTTAACACTAAGTAATTTTGAGCCAAAACAAAAGAACCGTAAGAGTCCGCCATGACGAGCCAAGTCATAAGCATATGATTTTTATCACTTATTTAAAGCAACAAAATTCAACAGATGACCGAAAAAGATCGGAAAAATATGAATAAACTGCATAAAGAGTCCACACCCCATCCATTTCATGAGTAAAATCAAGCGCGTGAGAGGCATAAATCAGGGCGGCTCCCGGACAGAGGATCCCTCCATTGGTACTCATGAAATAATTACAGAGCTAACTATATTTAATCCCTGTGCAGGGGAGGATTCAGGAGAGGGTTGAGCGGAGCAGGACCGATGCGGGGCGCGGCGGCAAGGTCGCAAAAAAAGCCCCTCGCTGTGGAGGGGCCTTGCCGACGGGAGGGATTAGCGTCGCCGCCAGGTTTCGAAGCAGTAAGGATGAGGGTTCTTCTCGTCGGGCTGATGGGGATCGCTCTCGGTGCGCACCCAGTCACTCTCGTCGAAGGCGGGGAAGCGGGTGTCCCCTGCCACCGCCAGATCGATCCGGGTCAGATAGAGGCAATCCGCCTTGGGCAGCAGCTGTTCATAAAGATAGCCGCCCCCGATGACCATCAGCTCCTCGACACCCTCCCCCTGCAGACGGGTCAAGGCCACGTCCACCGAAGAGACCATCTCCACCCCATCCGCTTGATAATCAAGATTGCGACTGATCACCAGGTTGCGCCGCCCGGGCAGCGGGCGACCTATGGACTCGAAGGTCTTGCGCCCCATCAGCACCGGCTTGCCGAGGGTCACCCGCTTGAAGTGGGCCAGATCGGCGGGCAGATGCCAGGGCATCTGGTTGTCCAGGCCAATCACGCGATCGTGCGCCATGGCGGCAATCATGGAAATGTGCATGGGTTCAGCCTCTTGCAGCCTGTCTCAGACAATGGGCCGGTTACGGTACACGACCAGGGAGGGGATCGCCAAACCGAAACTGAGGGCCCCCACGATAAAGAGCACCTTAAGGCCGTTGGTCACAGCGTGGTGGATAAGCTCTGTGGTCACCCCCGAGATGTTGAGCTCCACCACGGCGATCATGGTCTTGAACGCATAGGCACCCGGGATCATGGGGATGATGGAGGCGACGCTGAACACGGGACGCGGTGCCAGCAGGCGCTTCGACCAGTAGACGCAGACAAAGCCCACCGTGGTGGACGCCGCCAGGGTGGCCCACTCGATGGGCATGCCGTAGTGAATGAGCAGGGTGCGCAGGCTGTGGGCCAGGGCGCCCCCCATGGCGCAATACTTCAGCATCCTCGGCGGCACGTTGAACAACATGGCGAAGCCGACCGCCGGCATGGCAGACCAGAACGCATCCCTGGCCAGCAGCAAGAGCAGTTCCATCATGGCTGCGTCCCTCCCGCCAAGGCGACCGGGCAAGGCACCGGCCCAGGGTTCAAGCTCGCGGCACAGAGGCGAAGCCCCATTGTCCCGCTCCGGGAGCGGGTAGTGTCATTGCATCTCATATGGAGTTCCACCACAGCTTCCAGCCCCAGATCCCGGTGACCGACATGGCCAGCACTATGCCGATGACGGCGCTGATGGTGAGCAGGGTCGCCATGCCCCAGCGGGCCAGCCCCAGGTTGAAGTAGCCCTTCACCATGTCGGAGACCGCGTTGATGAGCGGGAAACCCGGCACCAGCAGCAAGACGCTGGCCGCCATGGCGAGGTAGGGCTGGTCTCCCCACTGGAAGTAGGTGGCGCAGGAGGCGATCAGGGTGGCGACGAAGCCGGTCGCGGCGAAGTTGATGAGCGGGCTGTGGTGATGGCGAGCCATCAGCTGGCGCACTCGCATCGCCACCGAAGAGGCGACGAAGGTCACCAGGAAGATGGGCCAGTCGCCGCCGAACAGCACGCTGAAGGCGCCACAGGAGAGCCCCACCATGGGCACCACCAGCCAGGGGTGATAATGGAACGGCACTATGCCGTCGAGCCGCTGGCGCACCTCCCGCACACCGATCAGCTCCTTCTCCGCCAGGATGCAGATGCGCTGGACTTCGCACACCACCTGCATGTTGATCCCCTGATCCCGCACCCGGCGGGTGGTGGTGACGCAACTCCCCTGATAGAGGCTGGTGAGCACTATGGCGCTGGCGGAGATAGCCATCTCGACGCTCTCCAGCCCCAGCGCCAACCCGAGCCGGACCGTGGTCTGCTCTATGATGCGCCCCTCGGCACCATGCTGGGCCAGCAACTGGCCCACCTTGACGATGATCCGGGTGATCTCTGTCTGTTGCTCCCGCGACAGCACCCTTCTTGGTGTGATACTTCTCATAATCCCTTAGAGTCGTAGCAAGATGAATTGTGCCGAGATATTACCCCAAGCGTTATATTCCTTCATCCATATCTGTGGATTTAGCGGGCCGTCATGGAATTAAATGAGTGCGCGATGAGGGTTTGCAGCAAATAAAAAACAAACCACCCTATTTATTAACATCGGGTGGTTTGCGCCGAAGGAAATATTGAAAATAACGGTACAGGATGGCGGCCAATAAATTATTTCATCCTCGGATGATCCGCCAGCACTATCACATTGTCTGGCGGCTGACTCTCTTCGACTTGCGTCAGTGACTCCTCCTGCAGGTGAAGCATGTGACGGCGCATGGCATAGACGGAGTCGTGCATCATGTTGGCAATCCGGATGCAGCTGTCGAGGTTGTTCTTGGCCAGGCGACGCTGGCAATCGATGCGAAACTGCAGGCCCCGCAGCCGCCGCTGCTGATCCGGCCCCACCTGGGCGATCAGCGCCTCTATCTGCTGGTGCAGCAAGGCATCGAGCCGCTCCGGCTCGGCCAGGGCCCAGTGTTTGAGCGTATCAAAATCTGGCAGCTCCATATCCCCTCCTGGCCAGACTCCCCGCACATCTCGGTACGACCACGCCCGGCACATCATTTCGCCGTCCACAGGAAGGTTATATAAGATGGTGGGGATTTTGGGTCAGTCGACTTCGAGCCACAGGAGTCCGTTTTTTCACCCAGCAGGCAAATATTGGGCGAGAGGAAAGATTTATTCTTTAGGATTCATGAAATTATCGTGATGTCGCATGCGTCACTTTTTTTATAAATTTTAAAGGCTTTTATGGATCTTCTTATTCCCTATTCATCGATAGCGAATAAATCTGCTTTTCGTTCGACTCTCAATTTAAGCCTTTCCATCTCGTACCCGAGCCGGTGGTTTAACATATCTCACTGATTATGTTATTTTATTTACCACTTTTTCCAATGACCAAGGGTTGAGCATGAGCAAGGCAAGAATCGGTATCGTCACCGTCAGCGATCGCGCCAGCGCGGGCATCTATGAAGATCTCTCCGGCAAGGCCATCATCGACACCCTGAACGCCTATCTGACCTCGGAGTGGGAGCCCGTCTATCAGGTGATCCCGGACGAGCAGGATCAGATCGAGGCGACCCTGGTTCGACTGGCGGATGAGGAGTCATGCTGCCTCATCGTCACCACGGGCGGCACAGGGCCGGCCAGGCGGGATGTGACGCCGGAAGCCACCGAAGCCGTGTGCGATCGCATGATGCCGGGCTTTGGCGAGCTGATGCGGGCCGAATCCCTCAAGTTCGTGCCCACCGCCATTTTGTCACGCCAGACCGCCGGCCTGCGCGGCAGCTCCCTCATCGTCAACCTGCCAGGCAAGCCCAAGTCCATCCGCGAGTGCCTGGATGCGGTCTTCCCCGCCATTCCCTACTGCATCGACCTGATGGACGGCCCCTATCTCGAGTGCGACGAAGCCGTCATCAAGCCGTTCAGACCCAAGAAATAAGGCATTCCCCAGGAAATGACGGTGGCCGGGTCTCCCCGGCCACCGTCATTTCCGCCCTATTTGCGGCCGTACACCTTGACCCCCGCCTTGCTCCCTTCCGAATTGCCATAGACCTCGATCCGCTTGATGCAGATCCGGCTGCCGAGGGACTTCCAGCCCGACTCCTGATCCTCTTTCAGGCCCTTGTCAAAGTGCAGCGTCTTGCTGCGATCATTGCCGTAGATCACCTTGACCCTGTCCAGGGTCAGCTCCCGCCCCGCCTTGACCATGATGGACCTGGCCGGTCGGCAAACGATGATAGGAATAATGGCTGGGTGGTCGCCTACCCCCAGCAGTAGGGTGTTACCCAGCCGAAATTCATCGTCGGCCATGGCCGGCGAGGCCGGGATCCAGAGCAGCGTGGATAGCAGACATGCGGCCAAACCGCAGCGAAAAGAGGGTGAAACAGATAAAACGGGCATGATGCCTCCCTGAAAAGGGAGGCATCTTAATTAATCAAAGCTAAACCCAGGCTGTACTGGCACTGAACCCAAGCTGCACCCTGGCTGAACGGGGCGGCCCCGTCAGGACCAGCGCTTGAAGATGAGGGAGGTGTTGATGCCGCCGAACGCGAAGTTGTTGGACATCAGGTACTCCACGTCCAGCATGCGGCCACTGCCCATCACGTGATCCAGCGGGGCACAGGCGGGATCCGGTTCGGTCAGGTTGATGGTGGGGGCAAACCAGCCCTCCCGCATCATCTCAAGGGCCAGCCAGGCCTCGATGGCGCCGCAGGCCCCCAGGGTGTGACCGAAGTAGCTCTTGAGAGACGAGATGGGGGTATGGTCGCCGAAGATGGCGGCGGTGGCATGGCTCTCCGCGATGTCGCCGCGCTCGGTGGCGGTGCCATGGGCACTGATGTAACCGATGTCGGCGGGCTGGAGCCCCGCCTGGGCCAGCGCCATCTCCATGCAGAGCTTGATGGTCTCCTGCTGGGGCTGGGTCACGTGAGCAGCGTCGCAGTTGGTGGCAAAGCCCACCAGCTCGGCGAGGATGGTCGCACCGCGCGCCTGCGCATGCTCCAGCTCCTCCAGCACCAGGGTGCCCGCCCCCTCGCCTATCACCAGACCGTCCCGCTGCCGGTCGAACGGTCGTGGCGCCAGCTCCGGGTGGTCGTTCATCTGGCTGGTGGCAAACAGGGTGTCGAACACCACGGCCTCCGACGGGCAGAGCTCCTCCGCCCCGCCAGCCACCATCAGGGTCTGGTAGCCATGCTTGATCGCCTCATAGGCATAGCCGATGCCCTGGCTGCCGGAGGTACAGGCGCTGGAGGTGGGGATGACCCGTCCGCGCAGGCCGAAGAACAGCCCGGTATTGACCGCCGCCGTGTGGGGCATCATCTGCACATAGGTGGTGGCCGTGATACTGGCGGTGCTCTTGTCGTTGAGCATGGTCCCGAAGGCGCGGATGGGATCCGTGCTGCCGATGGAGGAGCCGTAGGCGATGCCGGTACGCCCGTCGGTGAGCACCGGGTTGTCCAGCAGCCCCGCCTGCGCCAGTGCCAGCTCGGTGGCGACGGTGGCAAGCGCCGAGACCCGCCCCATGGCGCGGGTCTTCTTGCGCGGGTAGTGTGCCGGCAGCGCGAAGTCGGGGATGGGGGCCGCCAGCCGGGTGTTGAGACCGTCGTAGATGGCCCACTCCGGCATGCTGACCACCGCATTGCGCCCCGCCTGCAATCTGGCACGCACACTCGGCCAGTCCTGCCCGAAGGCCGTTACCCCGGCCATGCCGGTGACGACTACCCGTTTCATACCATGCCCCCGTTGATGGAGATGACCTGCCGCGTGACATACCCTGCGATGTCGGACATCAGGTAGGAGACCAGGCCGGCCACCTCGTCCGCCTGCCCCATCCGCTTGAGGGGGATGATCTTCATCGCCTCCGCCTGCACCTCCTCGTCCACCATGCCGGTGTCGATGAGACCGGGGGCCACACAGTTGACCGTGATCTTGCGCTTGGCAAGCTCCAGCGCCAGCGCCTTGGTGGCCCCCATGATGCCCGCCTTGGCGGCGCTGTAGTTGACCTGCCCACGGTTGCCCATCAGGCCTGATACCGAGGAGATGGTCACTATGCGTCCGCCACGACGCAGGCCGATCATCGGCATGATGCAGGGCTTGAGCAGGTTGTAGAAGCCGTCCAGATTGGTGTGCAGCACCCCGTCCCACTCCTCGTCGGTGAGGGCGGGGAAGGCGCCGTCGCGGATGATGCCGGCGTTGCAGACCACGCCGTAATAGGCGCCGTGTTCGGCCATGTCGGCTTCCAGCCGCTCGCGGCAGCCCTGGCGATCGGCGATGTCGAACTGGAGCAGGCGCCCCTGCCCCCCGGCCGCCTGCAGGCTCGCCAGGGTAGCCTCGCCACCGGCGCGGTCGCCATGGTAGTGCACCACGACGAGAAAACCGTCGGCGGCCAGCTTGAGGGCGATGGCGCGGCCTATCCCCTTGCTGGCGCCCGTGACCAATACGGTAGAGATCATGAAACGTCCTTCGCTAACAAATCGGATAATTCGCCGGGTGCGGGCTGATAGGTCGAGAGGCGCGCGGTGGCGCACTCCTGCCCAGCTTGCAGGATCCGGCATTCGAAACTGGCCATGCCGCCGTCTTGCAACAGGCAGCTGGCCTCTATGGTGAGCAGGGCCCCCGCCGCGAAGCGGGTGGGCTGGCAGCGGTACTTGCGGGTGCCGAGCAGCATGCCGATGCGCACCGGCTCGCCGCGCAGCCGCCCCTGCATGCCAGCCCAGGCGGCGATGGTCTGGGCCATCAACTCGATGCCGACCCAGGCCGGCAGGTTGCCCTCGCCATCCAGCAGCAGGGCATGGCGGGCACCGATGCGGGTCTCGCAGCACACCTGCTGGGCGTCCACCGCGCAGAGCCGGTCCAGCAGCAGCATGGGGGCCCGATGGGGCAGCAAGGTCTCGATGGCGGGCAGTGACGATGGGTCATTCATGGCATGTGCTCCCGAACAGCAGGCTGACATTGTTGCCACCGAAGGCAAAGGAGTTGGAGAGTACCCGGGGCGCCGCCAGGTGCGTGGTACCGCTCACCAGCCGGATGGGGGCCAGCGCCGGATCCTGTGTCGTCACTCGCTGGGGGGGCAGTGGCAAGGAGCGCTCCAGCAGCAGACAGGCGAGCGCCGCCTCGATGGCCCCCGCCGCCCCCAGGGTGTGCCCGGTGAGCACCTTGGTGGAGCTGCAGGGCACGCTGTCGCCAAACAGGCGGTGGACCGCCTGGCTCTCCATGGCGTCGTTGAGCCGGGTAGCGGTGCCGTGCAGGTTGACGTACCCCACCTGCTCAGGCGTCAGGCCAGCCTGGGCCAGCGCCATCTGCATGGCTGCCTCGGCTCCCACCCCCTCTGGATGAGGCGCCGAGATGTGCCAGGCATCGGACGACTCCCCCGCTCCCAGCAGCGCCAGCGGCGCAGGCGTGCGGCTCAGCAGAAACAGCGCGGCGCCCTCGCCGATGTTGATCCCCTGGCGCGCCTCATCAAACGGCTGGCAACGCGCACAGCTGAGGGACTCCAGGCTGTCAAAGCCGTTGAGGGTCAGTCCGCACAGGCTGTCGGCGCCACCGACCAGCACCGCATCCGCCAGCCCGGCCGCCAGCAGCCGCTGGCCGCTGATGAAGGCGCGCGCGCTGGAGGAGCAGGCGGTGGAGAGAGTGTAGGCAGGCCCAGAGATGTCGAGATAACGGGCCAGAAATTCGGACGGGGAACCCAGCTCCTGCTGGCGATAGTCAAAGGCGGGCGGCACGGCCTCCCCGCGCCGGGCGGCGGCGACCGCCAGCTCGGCCTCGCCGATCCCGGCGGTGCTGGTGCCAAGCACCAGCCCCACCCGCGCGCGGCCAAACGCCGCCAGCGCCTGGTCCAGTGCGGGGCGGATCTGGGCCAGGGCCGCCAGCAGCAGGCGATTGTTGCGCGAGGCATAGGGGGCCAACGCCGCCGGTATCTCGGGCAGCGCGCCTTCGACCCGCCCCACCGGGGTCTGGCGGCCATTCAGCAACGTCTGGTGGTGGTGGGTGAGCGGCGTAATCCCCTCTGCCTGCCAGGCCAGCAGCGCCTCGGCGCTGGCATCGCGCCCCGTCCCCAGTGCCGAGACGAGGCCATAGGCGGCGATATAACAGCTCATTGGCTCAGGGTCTCCAGTTGCAGGCGGTAGTGGAATACATGTTGCTGCAGGCCGACCGGCTCGCGCACGCCGTCGACGTCGCGGTAGCGGATCTCGGTGACCAGGGTGCCATCGGGGGCGCGCAGCCGGCGCGTCAGCCCTTCGTCCCGCAGCGTCCAGCCCGGCGGCAGCTGCGGCTGCCAGCTGGCCAGCGGCCAGTAACAGAGCATCACGTCCGCCAGCACCTGGGTCACTGGCGGCATGCCGGTGGTGAGCAGCGGGCTGAGCTGTTCGGTCGCGATACCCAGCTGGTCATAGCGCACCCGGAACAGCCGTACTCCGCTCGGGGTCAGCCCCACCAGGGTCAGCTGGTGGCCGTCAGCCTCCAGCACCGTCATCAACTGGTGGCTGCTCTCCCCCACGCTGGCGGTCAGCAACTGCTGGCGATAGAAGGGGGTGGCCAGCACGGGGGCCGGCAGCGTCATGACGTTGCCCTTGTCGAGATAGGCGGTGGGGGTCGGCTGGCTGCTGCAACCGGTCAGCAGCAGGACAAACAAGACAAACAGCGTTCTCATGATGGTGTTGACTCCCGACTCTCCGGCACCGGCAACTGCGGTCGTACCCGGTCCAGCACCAGGGGCGAGAGCAGGAAGGCAGTAAAGATACCGCCGCTCAGCACCAGGCCAAAGCCTGCGATGGCGGGGGTGTGACTCAGCGCCAGCAGACCGAAGGCCAGCTGGGTGGTGAGGTTGGCCAGCAGGATGGCGAGCAGGGTGGAACTCTGGCGCGCCGCCTCGCTGCCGCTGTGGGCAAAGAAGAGGCCATAGTCGATGCCGATCCCGAAGATGAGGCTGAGCGCCAGCACCCCGAACAGGGTGAGCGGCTGGCCGCAGGCGGCGAGCAGCGCCAGCCCCATGCCCAGCGCAATCAGGTTGACCAGCAGCACCCGGGCGGCCCGCGCCGCCCCCATCCGCCGCCACAGCAGCAGGGCCACCAGCGCGATGGCCAGCGACAGCAGCTCCGCCAGCTTGATCCGGTAGTGGGCGAACAGCTGGCTCCACTCGCTGCGCTGATCCTGCCAGTAGACCCCCTGCTCGGCCGCCGCCAGCGCCGTCAGTGCCCCTTCGTCTGCCACCCCCACCAACGGCACCCAGATGGCGACGCGGCCATCCGCCAGGGCGTGCCACAACAGGCGGCTCCCCTCGCTGACCGGGCTGGCCAGCCAGGCGGCCGGGGTCAGCCAGCTGGGCTCGCGAACGGGCACCTGCAGCGGCAGACCGACCGCCTTGAGCCGGCTCACCACTTCGGGTAGCAGGGCCCGGATGGCGGCGGCATCCTCCTGCTGGCGCGCCAGCGAGGGCAGCCAGCGGGCAAGGGAGACAAACTCCTGCAGCGCACCGCGCGCCTTCAGCGCGGCCAGCCGGCCATCGAGCCGCTCCAGCCGCTGCAGCGCCTGCTCGCCGTCCGCTCCCGTCACCAGCAGGCCCTGCATGCCCCCCTGCTGGCCGGTGAGGGCCTGGATCCGCTGCTCCTGCCCCTGCAGCGCCACCGGTAAGGGTTGCAGCCGGCGGATGTCGTCATCCACCTGCAACCGGCTGATGCCGAGGGCCGCCAGCAGCAGACAGCAGAGCGGCAGCCCGACGCGCACCAACGAGCGCTGTTGCCAGGCCAGCAGCCAGCCCTGCAGCCAGCGCTGACCCCAAAGCGGACTGGTCGGCAGGGGACCGGCCCAGCGTGGGAACAGGCAGAGCACAGTGATGAAGGCGCTGAACAACCCCGCCAGGGCGCACACCGCCAACTGCTGCAACCCGGGGAAGGGGGCGAACCAGAGCAGGCCATAGCCGATCAGGGTGGTCAGCACCGCCAGCGACAGGCTGGGCAGCAACTTCAGCCGGGTCTGGTGCGGCGTCTCGTCGCCGCCGTGCAGCCGCCGTTCGCACAAAAAATGGATGGCGTAGTCGATGGCGATGCCGATGAGACTGCTGCTGATCACCAGGGTGAAGACATGGATCTCGCCAAACAGGATGAGCACGGTACCGAGCCCCCACATCAGCCCCACACCGATGGGCAGCAGGGAGAGCAGCAGCGCCCGGGTGGAGCGGAACACGCCCCAGATCAGCAGGATGACCCCGACCATGGAACCCAGCCCTATGGTGGAGATGTCCTGCTGAGCCAGGTTGCTGGCATGCTGGCTGTAGAAGAGGGTGCCCCGGCGCAGCAGTTCGGCACCGGGATAGGCCTCGACAAGGCCTTGCTCGGCTCCGGCCAGGGCGCTCAGCAGCGCCTGGTTGCGCTGGATGTCGAAGGCGGAGCGATCCAGCTCGGCCCGGACCATATACCAGTCGCGCCCCGCCTTGTCCCGGCTCACCAGCCAGCCCTCTTTGAGCTGCATGGCGCCACCGGCCTCCGCCAGCACCCCGGCCCGGGTCAAGAGCAGGGGATCGCTTTGCCACTCGGCGCGGGAGACACCGCCAAAGGGCGAATAGATCTGGCCGAGCACCCATTGGCTCCACCCTTCCGCCCCCCCGGCCAGCCGCGCACGGCTCACCGGGTCCAGCCGCTGCCAGGCCAGCCCATGCAGATAGGCCTGCCAGGCGGGGGCCAGCTCGGGCTGCTCCCCCTTGATGTGGGACAAGGCGGATTGCTTGCCGAGCTGCTCCGCCCAGAATGCGGCGGCGGCCCGCCCATCCTGACCGGCAGGCAGGCTCAGCATCCAGACCAGCTGGCGGTCGAGCTGCTGCAACAGGCCCTGCTGCAGGGCCGGATCCAGATCGCTGCGGGATGCGTGGGGCAGCAGGTCCATCAGACTGGTGTTGATGCGGCTGTGGGGCAGCTGCCAGGCCAGCACCGCCGCCAGCAGCAGGCAGAGCCAAATCCAGAGGGTACCGAGCCGGCGCCAGGTGGCTTCAGCGTGCAGCAAGGTCGGCTCTCCTTGTTCCAACGGGGGCGACATCACGGCGCGAGGTGGCACTAGTGGGCAGCAAAGCGGGCCTGCTCCTCAGGGGTCAATGGCAGGCTGCGCTCGCGCCAGCCGCTGAAGCGGATGCGGGTGCTGTCACCCTGCCGATCGGCGATGAGCAGCTGATCCAGCTGCCCCAGCCCGCTCAGGGTCAGGCTGGCAAACACCTTGTCGAGCGGCGCCTGGCTGGGCACCAGCACCAGTTGCCAGCCCGCCTCCGAGCTGTGAAAGTCGATGCGGAAGTAGCGGCCAAGGGTCGCCTCGTCCGAGCCGAACAGTGCCAGCAGCATCTGGCTGAACTCGAGCAGCTGGGGGTTGTCGATGACGGTGGCGGGCTGGTCCGCCACCTGCTGTACCATGCGCGTCGGTGTCAGGGTGAGTGTCAGCGGAAAGGGCTTCTGCTGCTGCCACCAGAGGCCTAGGTCGCGCACCAGCAAGAGCTCGCCGGAGGCCCTGAGGGGCTGGCTCAACCCCGCCACCTGCTTCTCCTGCTCGAAATGGGCCTCCCTCGCCGGGCTCAGGGTCAGCAACTGCTGCACCTGGTCACGGGTCAGGGGGGCAGCCTGCAGCGGCCACGCCAGCAGCAGGGCCAATCCGACCATCAACCGGTTCAGAAAAGGAGTCACTCGCTCACCCCCAGCTTGTCCAGCAGCACCCTGGGCGAGGCCAGGCACATCTCGCCACTCGCCTTGTTCACCGCCACCTGGATGCTGTAACCCTTGCTGGTACGCGCACCGCTCTGCGCATCGAACAGCTCGTACTCGATCTTCAGCCGGTTCTGGTATTCGCACAGCCGCGCCTCGACCCGCACCTTCTGGCCAAAGCGCAGGGGCGCCATGTACTTGAGCCGCAGATCGATGATGGGCCAGAGGTAGCCGGACTCATCCATCTGCGGATAGTTGTAATCGATCTGCTCGAGCAAGGCACAGCGGGCCAGCTCGATGTAACGCACGTAGTGGCCATGCCAGGCGACCGCCATCATGTCCACATCGTGGAACGGGATCTCCACCTCGATGCTGTGGCTGATCATCCAGGGTTCATGCTGCATGGGATTTCTCCATCGGGCCCTGCCAGACATCCACTGCCATCATGCCCGCATCGTGAAAGAGGATCTCCCCCTCGATGCTGTGGCTGATCATCCAGAGTTCATGCTGCATGGGATTTCTCCATCGGGCCCTGCCAGACATCCACTGCCATCATGCCCACATCGTGGAACGGGATCTCCACCTCGATGCTGTGGCTGATCATCCAGGGTTCATGCTGCATGGGATTTCTCCATCGGGCCCTGCCAGATATCCACTGCCATCATGCCCGCGTCGTGAAAGAGGATCTCCACCTCGATGCTGTGGCTGATCATCCAGAGTTCATGCTGCATGGGATTTCTCCATCGGGCCCTGCCAGACATCCACTGCCATCATGCCCGCGTCGTGAGAGAGGGTCTCCCCCTCGATGCTGTGGCTGATCATCCAGGGTTCAGCTGACATGTTTCGGTTCTCCGTAAAGCTGATAGTGTCGCTCCTGCAACCGGGCGATCAAGGCCCTGAGCTCCAGCTCCAGCGCCCTGTCCTCCACCAGGGGCGGGTGATCCGCCCTCACCGCCAAGACCGTCTCGCGCAGGGGCTGGCTCAGGGTCTCCAGGCCCTGTTGCCGGGCGCCCAGGCGCAGCTCTACCCCCTGCACTGCCGCCAGCAGGCAGGCGGCCCCCACCTGCTCGCTCAGGGTCAGCACCCGCAGCGCATCCCGCGCCGCTATGGTGCCCATGCTCACCTTGTCCTGGTTATGACACTCGGTGGAACGGGAGAAGACACTGGCGGGCATGGTCAGCTTGAGGGCCTCGGCGGTCCAGGCCGAGACGCCGATCTGCACCGCCTTGAAGCCGTGGTTGATCATGCAGCGCTCGCCGCTGGCACCGGAGAGGTTGCTCGGCAGGCCGCCGTTGAACTTGGTGTCCACCAGCTGGGCCAGCTGGCGATCCAGCAGGTCGGCCAGGTTGGCGACGGCCGCCTTCATGCTGTCCATGGCCATGGCGATGTGACCGCCGTAGAAGTGGCCGCCGTGCATCACGTGCTCCCCCTCCCCGTCGATCAGCGGGTTGTCGTTGGCGCTGTTGAGCTCGTTCTCGATGAGCTGGCGCCACCAGGGCAGGCTGTCGGCCACCACGCCGATGACGTGGGGGGCACAGCGCAGAGAGTATCTGTCCTGCAGCCGGTCGCTGTGACGCGGCAACTCGCCCGCCACCAGATCCGCCCTCAGCCAGGCCGCGATCCCCTGCATGCCGGGGTGGGGTTTGGCCGCAAACAGCCGCTCGTCGAAGTGGAAGGCGTTGCCCCCCATGGCGACGCTCACCAGGGCGGTGATCCGGGTCGCCAGCCGCATCAGGTAGTCGGTGCGGGCATAGGCGAGGCAGGCCAGCGCCGTCATCACCGAGGTGCCGTTCATCAGCGCCAGCCCCTCTTTCGGCCGCAGGGTCAGGGGGGTGACCCCCAGCTCCCGATAGACCTCGGCGGCGGGGCGCAGCACACCATCATGATGGAGCTCGCGCTCCCCCACCAGCACGGCGGCGACGTAGGAGAGCGGGGTCAGATCGCCGCTGGCACCGACGGAGCCCTCTTCGGGAATACGCGGCACCAGATCCTGCTCCAGCAGCCAGCAGAGGCGCTCGAGCAGGGCCGGGCTGACCCCGGAGACCCCCTGCGCCAGGGAGCAGAGCCGGGTGGCGAGCACGGCGCGGCCGGCATCGAGCGCGAGATCCGCCCCCAGCCCGCAGCCGTGAAAACGGGTCAGGTGCAGCGGCAGCTCGGCCACCAGCTCGGTCGGCACCGGCCGGGTCACCGAGTCGCCGTAGCCGGTGGTCACCCCGTAGATGACCCCCTCTTCGGCCAGCAGCCGGTCGAGGAAGTCGGCGCCCCGCTGGATGCGGGCCATGAAGGCGGGATCCGGGTTCAATGCCGGGCGGGCACGACGCTCTGCCAGCGCCACCACATCTTCGATGGTCAGCGGCGCGGCGCCGAAGGTGACCCTTCTCATCTCACTCTTGTTCATCGGTCAGCTGCCAGAAATCAAAAAAGTTGAACCAGTCCAGGGGGGCCCGCAGACAGTGATGCTGCAGGCGATCGGCATAGGCCTGTACCCGGGACGCGAGTATCTCTTGGCGCCCCTGCCGCGGCAGGGGCTGGCCATCGGAGAAGGGCTCGAAATGCACCCGAAAACGCCCCTGCTCCTTGAGGCCGAACATCAGATAGACCGGGCAGCCCAGCACGCTGCTGAGCACGAAGGGGCCGAGCGGAAACGGCGCCGGGGCGCCGAGAAAGTCGGCCCAGATCACCCGCTTCTCCCGGGTTACCGAGGTGCGATCGCCGACGATCACCACCCATTCCCCCCGCTCCAGCTTCTCCTTGAGCAGGATGGCGGTGTCGGCCCCCAGTTCCTGCACCTGGATGAGGTTGAGCCGCGAATCCGGGTTGATCTGCTTGAGCAGGGCGTTGAAGCGGGCCGCGTGGCGGGTGAACACCAGCGCATTGATGCGCAGCCCCTGCTTGCGGCTGCCCAGGGCACGACACAGCTCCAGATCCCCGAGGTGGGAACCCAGCAGCAGGACGCCCTGACCGCTGTTGATGGCCGCCTGGTAGTGCTCCGCTCCCACCAGCTCGACCTCTTGCTCCGTGATGTCGCCACGCCAGCCCGCCAGCTTGTCGAGCGCCGCCTCCCCAAAGCGCAGGAAGTGGCGAAAGCTAGATCTCGGCTCGGCGGGCAGCGCCACACCCTGCGCGCTGGCGAAGCGCTCGAGCCGGGCCAGATAGGCCTGGGATGCCTGGCGCTGGGCACGGCCGGTCAGCCAGAAGTAACCGATGACCGGGTAGAGCAGCAGGGAAAACCCGCGCCGCCCCAGCAGGCGGTAGCTGGCCAGCATGATCTGCATACCGAGCAGCGATCCCCGCTCCGGGGTGCGCGACCAGTGGGTCCGGCGCTCGCGCCAGATCCGGGTTAACCGGGCGCCCAGGTGGCCCGGCCAGCGCAGGAGGCGCAGCAGCAGATCCCACAGCAGGCGGCACACCAGCCGGGTGTGCATCCAGGAGATGTCGAGGTTGTCGCGCCAGAGCCGGAAGTGGGAACTGCCGTCGGCGGGATAGATGACCCGGGTCGGCACGAAACGCACCGCCACCCCGGCCCAATGGAGGCGCACCATCACCTCGGTGTCGAAATCCATCCGCCTGCCGAGGGCCACCTGCTCCAGCAGCGCGCAAGTCGGCGTCAGCGGGTAGACCCGAAAGCCGCACATGCTGTCCTTGATGGCGAACGACAGCGTCTCGATCCAGACCCAGACATGGGTGATGTAGCGGCCGTAGAGGCGCCCCCTGGGCACGGAATCATCGTAGAGCGGGCGGCCGGAGACAAGCGCCTCGGGGTGCTGACGCGCCTCCGCCAGCAGGGTCGGCAGATCCGCCAGATCGTGCTGGCCGTCGGCATCCACCTGCAGGGCATGGCTGAAACCGAGCTCATGGGCGCGGCGCAGCCCCGTCATCACGGCGCCGCCCTTGCCCTGGTTGTGGGGGTGGCGCAGCAGGGTAACCCAGGGGTGCTGGGCGGCCAGCGCATCCAGTGCGGCGGCGGCCACGGGCTCGCTGCCATCGTCGATCAGCAGGCAGGGCAGCTGGTACTCGGCGAGCCTTGCCAGCACGGCGGCCAGCGGGCCGGCATGGTTGTAACAGGGGATAAGAATGCAGGGCGTCATGGGATCAGCCGCACCCGTCCGCTGCTCGCCGGCTCGTCTCCCAGCATGTAGCTGAAGAGGAGCTGGCCCTTGTCCGCCTGCCACTGCAGGCGCAGGCTGCACTCTGCCCCGGGGCGCAGCGGGCGCTGGAACTTGAGCTGATCCACCCCGTGAAACGGCTGTGTCAGCTTGAGCAGGTTGACGGCGTAGTGCATCACCCAGTGGATCTGGGTCACCCCGGGCAGCAGGGGCGCGCCGGGAAAGTGGCCCGCAAACCAAGGCAGCGCGGGATCGAGCCGCAGCCTCAGGCGCACGCCATCGGCCAGCACCTCGCAACCCAGTTCGGTCGGTAGCGTCTCCTGTGGCAGATTGTCAGCGGATGGGCTCATCGAACAGCTCCTTGAGTTGTGGCCAGGGGCGTTTGCCCTGGGCGTTGACGGGCATCTGCTCGACCCGGCGCACGCTGCGCGGCAGGGCGACCGGCTCGAGCCAGGGGCGCAGCTGCTGGCGCAGGGCCAGCAGGAAGCGTCCCTGGCCGAGTTCGTCCCAGCGGGCGGCCCCCGCCTCGCTCAGCACCAGCACGGCGCCGAGGATCTGGCGCTGGCCCTGCAGCAGGGGCAGCACGGCGGCCGATTCCACCTCCACCAGGGCCTGCAGGCGCGTCTCCACCTCGTCGAGGGAGATGCGCTTCTCCTCCAGCTTGATCACCCTGTCCTGGCGACCCAGCAGCGCGAACCCGTCACCCAGCAGGGCGATGCGATCGGCGCAGGTCAGCCAGTCGTCCTCTGCCAAAAAGGGGGAGCGCAGCAGCAGACTCTGATCCGGGCCGACCCGTACCTCGACCCCGGGCAAGGGGGTCCAGGGGGTCTGTGCCTGGTGGCGCTGGCGCCAGCCGATGCCGCCGGTCTCGCTGCTGCCGAAGATCTCCACCGGCAGCTGGCCGAGCAGGGCCCGGGTCTGATGGGCATCCTCGACTTGCAGGGGGCCGCCGGAGGAGACGATCAGCCGGCAGCCGGCGGCGGGAATGGCCGGATCGAGCCTGCTCAGAAACGCAGGTGAGGCGATCAGGCACCAGGGGGCCGTTTGCAGCGCCAGCTGCTCCGGGTAGTCGATGGAGCGGCGATCGAACGGACGGCCGAGGCAGAGCGGCAACAGAATGCGAAACAGCAGGCCGTAGATGTGCTGGTGACTGACGCTGGCCAGCACCCGGGTGCCCGCCAGCCGCTCGCCCCACAGCGCCATCTGCACCCGCAACTCCGCCTCCAGCTGGGGCCAGGCCTTGGGGATTGCCTTGGGCTCGCCGGTGGAGCCTGAGCTGAACAGGGTGAGATCGAGGCGCTCGGGCGGCAGGGCCGCGCCGTCTGCCTCCGGTTTGTCATCCGCCGCCAGCAGCGGCAGCCTGAGTTGAGGCACGGCAAGTGCCGTGCCCGGCAGCTCGCCGTCGGTGAGCAGGCCGTCAAACTGGCTCTGCAACGCCTGCAGGCCGGCCAGCCGCTGATGGCCCGGCAGGATCGCCTGATAGCCACCGAGGGCGCAGGCGAGCAGCGCCTGGGCAAACAGTAGGCTGTCATCGAAACAGAGTGCCCAGCGCGCACCCGGCTGGCCAGCACCGGCGTGGCTGGCCATGGCCCGGGCCAGTTGCAGGCTGCCGCGGCGCAGCTCGGCCAGGGTGACCTCCCCTTCGGGGCCGAAGGCCACCACCAGTTCGCCATCACGGTGCCAGAGGGTCTGCAGCAGCGTCATGGGGTCAACCTCTTCATTACTCGCCTACGCACCAGATATTCCCCGCCCATCAGGCAGCCCATCAGGACATAGCTGATGAGACCGTTGTAGAGGCTCCAGAGCGCCAGATCCCCGTGCCAGATGGTGGCGGCCGCCAGGGTGCCGTTGATCACGAAGAAGCCGCACCAGACCTGGGTCACCCGCCGGGTGTAACCGATGGCCGCCGCCGGCAAATCGGGATCCTGCAGCCGGGCCAGCCGCTCCACCAGGCTCATGTTTCGGGTCAGGCTCCAGCCAAACAGGCAGAGCAGGGAGAGGCTCACCGCCAATGGGTAGTAGAGCAGCCAGTGCCGGGCGCTGAACAGGGCGGACAGCAGGGTCAACCCCAGCCCGATGCAGGCCAGCAGGCGGCCCAGCCAGAGCCACTCCGGCAGCGGGCCTAGCCGGGACCGCCCCTTGAGCAGGCCAGGCAGCAGCCGCAGCGAGAAGATGAGCAGCAGAGCGAGCAGCAGCGGAGTCTGACCGGCGTGGGTCAGCCCCCAGTAGACTGCCAGCGGGTAGAGCAGCAGGGCCCCACCGGCCAGCCAGGAGATCCAGCGCGTCATGATTTGGCGCGAATCGGCATCAGGCGTCGGCCAGCAGACGCTCGACCGCATCCACCACGTCGTTGACGCTGCGCACCGACTTGAACTCCTCCGGCTTGATCTTCTTGCCGGTCAGCTTCTGCAGGTGCACCACCAGATCGATGGCGTCGATGCTGTCGAGCTCGAGATCCTGGTAGAGACGGGCCTCGGGGGTGACGGCCTCTTCGTCGACTTCGAACAGTTCGACGAGGGCGGCCTTGATCTGGGCAAAGATGTCGTCGCGGGTCATGGCTCAGGCCTCCCCTTTCGACTGGGCCTGCACCAGGGCGACCAGGGCCGCGACACTGGCGAAGTGGCGACGGGTATTTTCATCCTCGGCGGAGAGCACGATGCCGTAGCGGCCCTTGATGGCGAGGCCCAGCTCCAGCGCATCGATGGAGTCCAGCCCCAACCCGTCACCGAACAACGGTGCCTGGCTGTCGATGTCGTCAGGGGTGAGCCCCTCGAGGTTGAGACTGTCGATGATGAGTTGTTTTATCTCTAGGTGCAGGTCTTGCATAACTGTTCCATACGCTGTCATTGGGGCCCCGGTTGCAGGGCCCGGGTGAGAAACCGGGTCAACTGGCGGGCGGCCAGCGCACTGCTCTGGCCGGTGGCGACCACGTCTTGTGCCGCCACTTGCTGCAGAAATTCTATGGTGAAAGTCGGCTTATTTTCCGGGATCTTGAACCATTTGTCCTGCTTGGTGAGAAAACGGGCGCTGCAGTGGATCCGCACCAGTTGCACCGGCACCTGGCCGCGCACCGCCAGCTGGGCCGCACCACGCTGCAACTTGATCGCCTCCCCCGGGGTAGTGCGGGTCCCTTCCGGGAAGATCAGCAGCAGGCCGCCGGCCCGGATCCGCGCCATGCACAGGGCCAGCAGATCCTCTCCCGCCACATTGGGCAGGTAGTCGGCCGCCCGCACCACACCACCGATGAAGGGGTTGCGCCAGAGGGACTGCTTGACGATGCAGTCGCACACCGGCATCTCGGCCGCCAGGATGACGTAGTCGAGCAGGCTGGGGTGATTGGCCACCACCAGGGCACCTTGCAAGTCTGCGGGCATGCCTTTCACCCGATAATCCAGCACCCCCCAGCCGCGCAGCACGCCGAGAAACAGCCGGAAGCTGTGGCGGATGCTGAGCTGAGCCAGGGTGCGGCGGCGCTCCCCGCGCAAGCAGAGCGCCAGCAGCGGAAACCAGCACAGGGAGAGCAGCAGGCCGCCCACCCCGAACAGGGTGAAGCCAAGGGCCGTGCCGATCAGCCGCCAGCCCCGGTTCAGCGCCGCTGCCATGCCCACTCCTGGCGGCCATCGCAAAGGGTCAGGGTCGGTTCATGCCGCAGCAGGGCCCGCCAGAAGGCCAGGCTCTGCGGCAGCGAACGGGCTGTGGGTTCCACTACGGGTCGCACGCCTTCGCAGCGCCACTGTTCGCCCGTCTCAATCACCATCCCCAGGGCGTGGGGCGGTGCCTCATCCGGCAGCCAGGGGCGATGAAACTCGGGTACCGGCCCCTCGAAGGCCACCAGCATCACCCGCCGGGCACCGGCCTGCAGGGCCGCCACTGCCTCGGTCAGACCCGCCATCATGCTGCTTTCCCCTGCCGCCAGCGAGGTCATGGGGATGGCGGCCTTGCCCTGGATGGAGCAGAGCCCTGCGGCGGTGTTGTGCACCGACATGGAGAAGTCGGTGGGCGACAGCGTCTGCCCATCCGCCAGCGCCTGCAGCAGCGTCATGGAGCGGGCCAGCTCGCCATGGCGGCTGGCGAAGATGGCGTAATCGACAGCATGGCGAGCCAGCAGGCTCAACCCCACCTGCACCGCCAGCCGGGAACCCTGGCTCAGGCGGCGCGCCATCATCATGGGCAGCAAGGGGGTAGCGGGAAAGGACGGGTCGACGGGCCAACGGCCCTGCTGCGCCCACCCCTGCCAGGCGGCCTCATCGGCCAGACCCGGAGACAGTGCCTGGCTATCCAGCAGCGAGAAAGAGAGCATATTGCAGGCAACCTGTCCTTAAAACGGTGGGTGGGAGCGAAGACGATAAAAAGCACTCATCCGGCTGGCAGAGCCTGTTCCACGGCATGGAATGGCGTCATCAGGTTAATACCGGTCGGATAATACCATTATTCATCAAAAATAATAGCTGGCGCAGATTATCCACCGCCTTGATGATTGAAAATAAATGATTTGTGTTGTCTTATTGCCATCCGCAAGTGGTGAATATTCTCTCCAAGGAATATATTATGAAACTCGTTAATAAAATTTGCATGGTGTTGACCTGTGTCCTGTTGGCCGCGTGTTCCACCAGCCAGCCCATTCGCAATATGGCCGCCAATCCGGTTGCTTTTAATTTGACCGATGAGCAGGTTGCCAATGCTATTATTACGGCCGGAACCAGCAAGAGCTGGGTGATGAAAAAAGAGCGGCCCGGGCTTATTCGTGGCCAGGTCAATGTGCGTCAACATCAGGCGGTGATCGATATTCCCTATAGCGCTCGCGATTATTCCATCAATTATGTGAGCAGCGTCAACCTTGATGACAAGGGCAAGGGCAGCATCCATCGCAGTTATAACCGTTGGGTGCTGGGTCTGAATCAGGCCATCCAGACCGAACTCGCCCGCGCCCAAAACCATTAATCCGGCAGGAGCCACCCCGTGAAGCATTATCAGACAGACCCCTACAACGCGCTGGAGGCCATCAGCGAAGCCCAGAAAATCGCCTTCGCCCCCATGCTGTTCCAGGCCAGCTGGTGTCTGCGCGAGACCGGGGTGCTCGCCTTTCTCGAGAGCCGCGGCCAGCAGGGCGCGCCGCTGGCCGACATCGCCCAGGCATGTGCACTGAGCGAATACGGCGCTGGCGTTCTGCTGGACATGGGGCTCGGTGGTGGACTCTGCTATCTGGCCGAGGAGCACTATCTGCTGGGGCGGGTCGGCAAATATCTGCTGAACGACCCCATGACCCGGGTCAATCTCGACTTCACCCAGCACCTCTGCTATCAGCCCCTCGCCCACCTGCTCGACGCCATCCGTCAGGGCACCCCGGCCGGCCTGCAGGTATTCGGCCCCTGGCAGACCCTCTACCCGCACCTGAGCGAGCTGCCGGAAGAGGCCCGCCGCAGCTGGTTTGCCTTCGATCACTTCTACTCCGACTGGGCATTCCAGCAGGCGCTGGACAAGGTATTCGACTATGAACCGCGCCACCTCTACGATCTGGGCGGCAACACCGGCAAGTGGGCCCTGGCCTGCGCCCAGCGGGATCCCGCACTGCGGGTCACCATACTGGACTTGCCCGAGCAGCTGGCGCTCGCTCGCCGCAACATCGAGGCGGCGGGGCTGACGGAGCGGATCCAGGGCCATCCGGTGGATCTGCTGCAACCGGGCCCCCTGCCCGGTGAGGCCGACATCTGGTGGATGAGCCAGTTCCTCGACTGCTTCAGCCACGAGCAGATCGTCGCCATCCTGAACCGGATCCGGCTGGCCATGAAACCGGACGCCCGGGTCTGCATCCTGGAGCTGTTCTGGGACAGGCAGGCCTTCGAAGCCGCCAGTTTCAGTCTCAACGCCACCTCCCTCTACTTCACCAGCCTGGCCAACGGCAACAGCCGCTTCTATCACTCCAAAGAGCTGTACCAGTGCCTGCGAGAGGCGCATTTCCATGTGGAGGCCGAGCACGAGATCCCGGGACCGGGCCACACCCTGCTGGTTGCCCGCCCGCTGCACACGAGGCCATAATGCCGACATCGACATGAAGATGATGATGAAACGAAAAGGAGCACGGCATGGCGCGTAACTGCATGGCACTGATGGCGCTCGGCCTGGCCCTGGGCAGCCTGATCAGCGGCTGCGCCGACATCAAGGAGGCGGGCCGCACCGTGGGTCACACCACCCGGGACGTGACCCGGGAAATTGGCCACACCACCCGGGATGTGACCCGCGAGATAGGTCATGGCACCCGGGATGCGGTCAAGCAGGTGGGGGATGAGATCAGCAAATGACAACGGGGGCCGAGGCCCCTGTTGTCATGAGGGCGTCAACCGCCCCACAGGGCCATCAGCCGGGATCATGGTCTCCTCCTGCTCGTGCGACAGCCCGGCGAAGGCATCGGTCAACGCCTTGATGGCGCAATCCGCCTTGCTTTAAACGGCGCAGAAGTGAGCCCGGCACCAGACATTATTCATTCATCTTTTCTCTCCCTCGTGGGCATGCATCACAGCAGCCTCAGGCTGCCCGTGAACGGCTGCCTGCCATTCGCCCAAGTTCAAAAAGGAAAGACAAAAACTACATTAAAAACAATTAATTAATATATTCCTGACGGACTGACGGCAGAACTGGTGCGGTAAAAAAAAGTTCAATGTCGATGGATGAATCATGAACAAATTCATCCGCGGCAGCAGCCCATTAATTAGACTACTGTCTTTACACACCGTAATAATTCACTATGCAGTGATGGCCGATCATTACGTAGATCCATATTAAATGCATCATCAATATCGCCGGCAATTATCCAATCAATAATAAAAATACTGTCTGACATTCTGTATCCCGCATTTCAAATGATGCCATCCGCTGTTTCCCCCCTCTATTTATTGCGGAAACGGATGGCCACGCTTTTCAATCAAGATAAGGATATATGATGAAAAAGTCCCTGCTGGCCGGCGCCCTGCTGCTCTGCCCCGCCGCCTTCGCTGCCACAGCGCACTGGGAATACAGTGGCGAGGCCGGCCCGGCGAAATGGGCCAGCCTGACCCCGGAATATGGCCAGTGCGCCGGCCGCAACCAGTCGCCGGTCAACCTCTCGGGTCTGGTGGAGGCCGAGCTGGCGCCGTTGCAGTTCCACTACCTGCCGGGTGGCAAGACGCTAGTCAACAACGGCCACACGGTGCAGGTCGACTATGCCCCCGGCAGCAGCCTGGAGCTCGATGGCATGCGCTTCGAGCTCAAGCAGTTCCACTTCCACGCCCCCAGCGAAAACCTCATCGAGGGCAGATCCTATCCGCTTGAGGGGCACCTGGTGCATGCCAACGCCAAGGGTGAGCTGGCGGTAGTGGCGGTGATGTTCGAGCCGGGCCAGGCCAATGCGGCACTGAGCCAGGCTTGGCAGGTGCTGCCAGCCAAGGCGGGGGAGCTGCGCCAACTCAAGGAAGCGGTCTCGGCGGAGCCACTGCTGCCCGCCCAGCGCGACTACTACCGCTTCAGCGGCTCGCTGACCACCCCGCCCTGCTCGGAAGGGGTGCGCTGGCTGGTGATGAAGCAGCCGGTGCAGGTGAGCCAGGCCCAGATCGATGCCTTCAAGGCGGTGATGCACCACCCCAACAACAGGCCCGTGCAGCCCCTCAATGGGCGACTGGTACTGCAGTAATCGGGCAGCCGATCTGACAATGAAAAGAGGGCCTGTCGGCCCTCTTTTGCATCTTCCGCAAAGGTGTTTACAAGCTGGCAGCGATGCGTGCACCCAGCGCGGCGTTGTTCAGTACCAGCTGGATGTTGGCCGCCAGGGAGTTGCCGCCGGTCAGCTCGCACACCCGGGCCAGCAGGAAGGGGGTGGACGCCTTGCCCTTGACCCCCTGCTCGTCCGCCTCACGCAGCGCCTGGGCAATGGCGGCGTCTATGTCGGCCTTGGGCATGGCGAACTCGGTCGGGATGGGGTTGGTGACCACGGCGCCGCCGGCCAGGCCCAGCTCCCACTTGAGGCGCAGCGCCTCGGCGATGGCCGCCGGGGTATCGAGGCGGTAATCCACCTTGAAGCCGCTCTCCCGGGTGTAGAAGGCGGGCAACTCCTCGGTCTGGTAGCCGATGACCGGCACCCCCTGGGTCTCCAGGTACTCCAGGGTCAGACCGATGTCGAGGATGGACTTGGCGCCGGCACAGACCACGGCCACCGGGGTCTGGGCAAACTCCTGCAGGTCGGCGGAGATGTCGAAGGTCTCCTGGGCGCAGCGGTGCACGCCGCCGATGCCGCCGGTGGCGAACACCCGGATCCCCGCCATGGCGGCGATGATCATGGTGGACGCGACCGTGGTCGCCCCCAGACCCTTGTTGGCCAGCACGAAGGGGATGTCGCGACGGCTGCACTTGGTGGCGGCATGACCGGCACGGCCCAGCGCCTCCAGGGCCCCCTCATCCAGACCCACCTTGAGGCGGCCATCGATGATGGCGATGGTGGCCGGCACGGCGCCGTTGTCCCGCACCACCTGCTCCACCTGGCGCGCCGTCTCCACGTTCTGCGGATAGGGCATGCCGTGGGAGATGATGGTGGACTCCAGGGCAACGACGGGTTTGCCGGCGGCCAGGGCCGCAGCGACTTCAGGTTGAATATCGAGGTAAGCGTTCAACATGGGTACTCCTCCAGCATGCGTTCAACGGCGGCCTTGGATAGGCCGGAAAAGACGGTATCGGAACAATTGACGGTGAGGGCGGCGCAGCCGAGGGCGAACCGGGTCGCCTCCATGATGCCCTGCTCCAGCAACCAGGCGTGGGCCAGCCCTGCCATGAAGGCATCGCCGCCGCCGGTCACGTTGACGACGGGGCTGCCGAGCACGGGCAGATGGCCCTGGCACGCCCCGTCGCTATAGAAAATTCCCTGATCCCCCAGGCTCAGGAACAGCCGCTGCACCCCGGCGCGGTGGAACCAGGCCGCCGCCATGGGCCAGGTATCGGGACCGGCGATGCGGAAGCCGCACAGCTGCTCCGCCTCGGTGCGGTTCGGCTTGAGGGTGTGGATGCGGTGCAGCCAGGGGCGGATCTTCTCCACCTTGGCCACAGAGACTGTGTCGACAAAGATGATGTGCTCCCCCTGGCGCTCGAACAGCCAGTCGAGGGTGTGGGTGGCGAGGTTGGTGTCGAGCACCCAGAGCCGCGCCGCACCGAGGAAGCCGCTCAAGGGGGTGAGCCTGGCCGGAGTCAGCTCGTCTATGATGCCCATGTCGTTGACGGCGCAGCTCATCTCGCCGCTGCCATCGTGCAGGCTGAGGTAGCAGGAGGTGGCCTGCCCCTCCAGCACCAGCACTTGGCGCACGTCGACCCCGGCGCGCTGGCTCACTTCCAGCAGGTGATGGCCGTACTGATCGTTGCCCACCGCGGTCAGCAGCCGGGTATCGGTGCCGAGCCGCGCCAGGTTCTCGGCGATGTTGCGCCCCACCCCGCCGGCGGAGGTACGCACCCGACCCGGGTTGGAGTCACCGATGCGCAGGTTGTCGTGGCTGCAGCCGCAGATATCCATGTTGGCGCCGCCGATCACCACGGCGTAGGGGCCTTCGCGCAGCACATAGCCGCGCCCCTGCACATAGCCCTGGCGCATCAGGCTGGAGATGTGGCTCGCCAGCGCCGAGCGGCTGATACCCAGTCTGTCTGCCAGCTCCTGCTGGGCAATCATGGGATCCTGGCGCAGCAGGGCGAGGATCTCCTGTTCACGTTCCGTCATAGACAAACATCCAGTTACAAACGTTTGTCCATTATTTCCGAAAAACGTTTTCCCGCCATCCTCTCGTGCAAGAAATGTCGGGTCAGCCACAAAAAATCACCGGGCAGTGCCCGGCGATCAAAACATGGTTTTCAGATGATGCCACTCAACCCAGTTGCACCCAGACCTCGCCCCCCTCCAGCCGCACCGGCCAGCAGGCGACGCTCAGGGCCGGATCGTCCAGGCAGCGACCGTCCATCAGGGCGTAGCGCTGCTTGTAGAGGGGGGAGGCGACCACGGGCTCGCCCCCGGCATCCCCCACCAGGCCGCGCCCCAGCACCGCCACCACGGCCAGGGGCTCCACCCCGTCCAGGGCATAGACATGCTCCCCGAGGCGAAACAGCGCCAGCACCCGCCCCTCCAGCCAGGCGCTGCGCCCGGCCTGCTCCGGCAGCGCCGCCAGCTCGCATACCCGATGCCAGGCCCCGGTCGCTGACTGCAAGGTCTCTTCTTTTATGTCACTCATACCACCTCCTTGATGCTGATATCCGGCACCCATTGCCCCCGCTCCTCACGGCGCGGCGGCGTCTGGTCCTCGGGCCGGTTGACGAAGGCCTCGAACAGCTTGAGCTTGTCCGGATCCGCCAATGTGCTCTTCCACTCGCACTGCCAGCTGCCGACTATCTCCCCCATCATGGCCTCCAGCTCGTCCCCGATGCCGAGCCTGTCCTCGATGATCACCGACTTGAGGTAGTCGAGCCCCCCTTCCATGTTCTCCATCCAGACCGAGGTGCGCTGCAGCCTGTCCCCGGTGCGCACATAGAACATCAGCAGCCGGTCGATGTAGCGGATCAGGGTCTGCTCGTCGAGGTCGGTGGCGAACAGGTCGGCGTGGCGCGGCCGCATGCCGCCGTTGCCGCACACATAGAGGTTCCAGCCCCGCTCGGTGGCGATGACGCCGATGTCCTTGCTCTGGGCCTCGGCGCACTCCCGGGTGCAGCCGGAGACCGCAAACTTCAGCTTGTGGGGCGCCCGCAGCCCCTTGTAGCGGTGCTCCAGGGTCTGGGTCAGGGTCATGGAGTCCTGTACCCCGTAGCGACACCAGGTCGAGCCAACGCAAGACTTCACGGTGCGCACCGACTTGCCGTAGGCCTGGCCGGTCTCGAACCCCGCCGCCACCAGCTCGCCCCAGATGGCGGGCAGCTGGTCGACCCGGGCACCGAACAGATCGATGCGCTGGCCGCCGGTGATCTTGGTGTAGAGGCCGTACTTGCGCGCCACCTCCCCGATGGTGATGAGGCCGTCCGGGGTGATCTCCCCCCCCGGGATGCGCGGCACCACAGAGTAGGTGCCATCCTTTTGCAGGTTCGCGAGGAAGGCGTCATTGGTGTCCTGCAACCCGCGATGGGGCTTCTCCAGCACGTGCTCGTTCCACAGCGACGCCAGGATGGAGGCCACCGTCGGCTTGCAGATGTCGCACCCCAGCCCCTGGCCGTGCTTGTCCCGCAGCGCCTCGAAGCTCTTCAGCTCGCCGACCCGGGCCAGGTGATAGAGCTCCTGGCGGCCGTAGGCGAAGTGTTCGCACAGCCCCTTGTCCGCCTCCACACCGAGGTCCGCCAGGGTCTGATCCACCACCTGCTTGAGCAGGTTGCTGCAACCGCCGCAGCCGGTGCCCGCCCTGGTACAGCTCTTCACCGCCGACAGCTCGTGGTTGCCCGCCCGAACGGCGGCCACCACCTCCCCCTTGCTGACGTTGTGGCAGGAGCAGAGGATGGCGCTGTCCGGCAGCACCAGGGGTGCGGGGGCGGCGCCTGCCTCCCCCACCAGCAGGGAGAGCGGCGGCTGGGGCAGTGCCACCCCGTTCTGGTAGTACTGCAGCAGCCGCTCATAATCGGCGCCGTCCCCCACCAGGATGGCGCCGAGCAGGCGGCTCCCCTCGCCGTCGGTCACCAGCTTCTTGTAGATGCCCTTGACCCTGTCCAGCAGCAGCAGCTCCTGGGCACCGGCGGTGCTGGCGTGGGCGTCGCCGATGGAGCCCACGTCCACCCCCATCAGCTTGAGCTTGGTGGACATGTCGGCCCCGACAAAGCGGGTCTCGCCACCGCACAGGCTGGCCACGGCGGCCCGGGCCATCTGGTAGCCTGGGGCCACCAGGCCGAAGATGCGCCCCTGCCAGAGCGCGCACTCGCCGATGGCGAGGATGGCGGGATCCGAGCTGTGGCAGCCGTCGTCGATGCAGATGCCGCCGCGCTCCCCGACCGCCAACCCGGATTGCCGGGCCAGGGCGTCGGCGGGGCGGATGCCTGCGGAGAACAGCAGCACGTCGGTCTCAAGGTGGGTGCCGTCCTTGAAACGCAGGCGGTGGCGAGCCTGCTCCCCCTGCTCTATGCATTCGGTGGCCTTCTCCACCAGCACCTCGACCCCGAGGGCCTGGATCTTGTCTCGCAGCACGGCGCCACCGCTCTCGTCGAGCTGCACCGGCATCAGCCTGGGGGCGAACTCCACCACCTGGGTCTTGAGGCCGAGCAGGCGCAGGGCGTTGGCCGCCTCCAGCCCCAGCAGGCCGCCACCTATGACCACGCCGCTGCGGGCCTGGGCGCAGGCATCGCGGATGGCGGCGAGATCCCCCAGGGTGCGGTAGACGAAACACCCCTCCCGCTGATGGCCGGGGATGGGGGGCACGAAGGGAACCGAGCCGGTCGCCAGCACCAGGCGGTCGTAAGGGAACTGCTCGCCGTTGTCCAGCGTCAGGGTGCCGGCGGCCCGGTCGAGCACCTCCACCTCGGCCCCCAGCCGCAGCGTTATGCCGCTCTCTGTATACCAGGCGGGATCCGCCATGCGCAGCGCCTCCGGGGCCTTGCCGCCGAACACCTCGGAGAGGTGCACCCTGTCATAGGCGGAGTCCGGCTCGGCCCCGAACACGGTCACCTCGAAGCGCGCCAGCCCGCCCGCCGCCACCAGCTGTTCGACGAAGTGGTGACCCACCATGCCGTTGCCCACCACCAGCAGTTTCTCTTTGTTAGTCATATCTCTCTTCCTTGAATCCGGTAGGCTCAGGCGCGCAGCTTGCTGCGCACTTTCTCGGCCGCCTTGAGGGGGGTCACCTTGCGCTGCTTCTCGTAGAGGAAGCGCAGCACCTGCTGGCGCAGCTTGTGGTAGTGGGGGTCATCCGCCAGGGCGACCCTGTCTCTGGGTCTTGGCAGGTCCACCGTCAAGATCTCCCCGACGGTGGCGCTGGGGCCGTTGGTCATCATGCAGATGCGATCGGAGAGCAGCACCGCCTCGTCCACGTCGTGGGTGATCATGATGACGGTGTTGCCAAGCTCCGCCTGGATCTCCATCAGGGCATCCTGCAGATGGGCCCGGGTCAGGGCGTCGAGGGCGCCGAACGGCTCGTCCATCAGCAGCACCTTGGGGGAGAGCGAGAGCGCTCGGGCTATGCCGACCCGCTGCTTCATGCCCCCCGACAGCTCGTGGGGCATCTTCCGGCTGGCGTGATCCATCTGCACCAGGGAGAGGTAGTAGTCCACCCGCTCCGTCACCGCCCGCTTGTCAGACTCCACCTGGGCCACCGCCAGCGCCACGTTCTGCTGGACGCTGAGCCAGGGCAGCAGGGCGTGGTTCTGGAACACCATGGCCCGCTCCGGCCCCGGCCCCGCCACCTCGCGGCCATCGAGAATGATGCCGCCGAGGGTCGGCTCCAGCAGCCCGGCCACCAGGTTGAGCACTGTACTCTTGCCGCAGCCCGAGTGGCCGATGAGGGAGACGAACTCCCCCTTCTCGATGCGCAGGTTGACCCGGCTGAGGGCCTCGAAACTGCCCTGCTCCGTCTCGAACGAGATGCCGACGTCGCTTATCTCCAGATAACTCTTCATTGGCTCTTCTCCTGCCTGAATAGGAATGTGATTAACGCAGTACCTGGCGCTTGTCCCAAGACAACCACTGCTGCAGGGTCAGCATGCCCCTGTCCAGGGCACAGCCGATGAGGCCTATGGTGATCACCGCCACCATGATGCGGGCCAGGGAGGCCGAGCCGCCGCTCTGGAACTCGTCCCACACGAACTTGCCGAGCCCGGGGTTCTGGGCCAGCATCTCCGCCGCGATCAGCACCATCCAGGCCACCCCCAGGGACAGGCGAAGGCCGGTGAAGATCATGGGCAGGGCCCCGGGCAGCACGATGCGGCGCACATGGGTCACAAACGACAGTCGCAGCACCCGGCTGACGTTGTGCAGATCCCCATCCAGCCCCGCCACCCCCACCGCCGTGTTGATCAGGGTCGGCCAGAGGGAGCAGAGGGTCACCGTCAGGGCCGAGGTGAGGAAGGACTTGGCGAGCCAGGGGCTCGGGTTTGCGTAGAGGGCGCTCACCACCAGCGTGATGAGGGGCAGCCAGGCCAGGGGGGAGACCGGCTTGAGCAGCTGGATCACCGGATTGGCGGCGCGATAGAGCCCCTGGTTCATGCCGAGCAGCACCCCGCACGGGATGGCGATCAGGGTCGCCAGAGTGAAGCCGCACAGCACGGTGAGCAGGCTGGTGGCTATCTGATCGAAGAAGGTGGGGCGCCCTGTGTAGGGGCGCAGCTTCACCTCGGCCGCCGGATCCGCCGCCAGCCTTGCCGCGTTGCGCACCTGCTGGCGCTCGAGGAAGGCCGCCGCCTTCTCCCGCTCCGCCAGATGCTCCTGCCCGAGGGACCAGAGCTGGCTAGCGGTGGCGAGCGGCCCGGGCAGGGCGCCCAGACTGGTCTGCACCTGGCTCGCCCCCCACTGCCAGAGGCCGAGGAACAGCAGCACGCCGAGCAGGGGCTGCACCAGGGTTTTCCAATCAATGATTTTCCACTGAAGTCGTTTCATTGCGCTCTCCTCGCTCATTGCACCCGCTCATCGCCCTTGAGGCCGATGGCGAACTGCTGCAGATAGGCGTTGGGGTGGCGGCCGTCATAGATGAGGCCGTCGATGAAGCCATCCTGGGGGCCGCGATAGCCCTGCTCGCTGGCAAAGTCCGGGAAGTCCGTGGCCTTGAGCTTGCCCTCGGCGATCAGTGCCTCGGCGGCCTGGCGATAGACGCCCGGTTGATAGACCGCCTTGGCCACCTGCTCGAACCAGGCGTCCGGCCTGGCCTCGGGGATCTGGCCCCAGCGCCGCATCTGGGTCAGGTACCAGATGGCGTCGGAGTAGTAGGGATAGGTGGCGTGGTGGCGGAAGAAGACGTTGAAGTCAGGCAGCTGGCGCTTGTCCCCCCTGGCGTACTCGAAGGTGCCGGTCATGGAGCTGGCGATCACCGCCTCGTCGGCCCCCACGTACTCGGGCTTGGCCAGCAGCTTGGCCGCCTCGCGCCGGTTGCCGTTCTGTTCTGCATCCAGCCACCAGGCCGCCCGCAGCAGCGCCTTCACCAGCCGCACATGGGTGTTGGGGTTGCGCTCCGCCCACTGGCGGGTGACACCGAACACCTTCTCCGGGTTGTTGCGCCAGATCTCCTGATCCGTGATGACGGGCACCCCTATGCCCCTGGCGACCGCCTGCTGGTTCCAGGGCTCACCCACGCTGTAGCCGGCTATGGTGCCTGCCTCCAGGGTGGCGGGCATCTGGGGCGGCGGCGTCACCGACAGCAGCACCTCCGCCTGACGCTGGCCCGAGTTGTCCCCGAGTTTGGGGGCATAGAAGCCGGGGTGCAGGCCGCCCGCCGCCAGCCAGTACCTCAGCTCGTAGTTGTGGGGGGAGACCGGGAACACCATCCCCATGTTGAACGGCTTGCCCCCCTGACGGTAGTCCGCTACTACGGGCTTGAGGGCGGCGGCGCTCACCGGGGGCGGCACCTGGCCCGCCTTCGCCTTGGGCAGCTGGGGCGCCATGGCGGCCCAGACGCTGTTGGCCACCGTGATGGCGTTGCCGTTGAGATCCATGGCAAAGGCCGTCACCAGCTCGGCCTGGGTGCCGATGCCGATGTGGGCCGCCAGGGGCTGGCCCGCCAGCATCTGGGCGCCGTCCAGCTCGCCGTCTATCACCCGATCCAGCAGGATCTTCCAGTTCGCCTGGGCTTCCAGGGTCACGTAGAGCCCCTCATCCTCGAAGTAGCCCCGCTCGTAGGCCACCGCCAGCGGCGCCATGTCGGTCAGCTTGATGAAGCCGAGCCTGAGCTCCTCCTGCTCGGGGGCACCCACAGCCGCCAGCACCGGCAGCGACAGCGCCGCCAGCAGCAGCCCCGCACATCCTTGTCGTCCCTTCATTGCATCTCCTCGCTCGGTTCAGGGTCTGGGCATTCGCGCCAGGCCGTCGGGGGGATCGCTGTGCTGCCTCGTTGCAGCGCTGCGACCCTGACAGCGTGTTACGACCAAAAAAAAGCCCCACCGATCCGGGATCAGTGGGGCCTCTTTGCCCTGTTGCAGCGAGGTGGCCGATCTGGCCCCTCACTGCGTCTCTTCACTTCATTGCACTCGTCTTCTTGTTATTTTGTTATTCACTTTCCGTGCCAGCTCGTCCAAGCCGCATCGGGCGGCCCTTTCCGGTCTTTGTCTTCCCGCTTTTGCCCCCCACTTGCCTCAATTAGGCGCAATTGCACCAAAACGGTTTGCCAGCGGGGCGCTCAGGCGGGCAGTGCCTGCAGCAGTTGCCGCGCCAGCTCCCCCAGGCTCAGGTGGCGGCTCATGGCGGTGCTGCGCATCAGGCGATAGGCCTGCTCCTCGTCCAGCCCCTGATGGCGCATCAGGCGCCCCTTGGCCTGCTCGATGAGCCGCCGCTCCTCCAGCTTCTGGCGCAGCTCGCTCTCGGTCTGCATCAGGGCCTGCACCATGGCGAGCTGGCTGCGGGCGAGGCGCAGCCACTGCTCCACCGGCTCCCGCTCGCCGCACGGGTGGGGCACCAGCAGCACCCCCTGCTGCAACAAGGCGAGCTGGGTGTCGCCCCCCAGCCGCTCGCAGAACAAGAGACGCGGCAAGCCGGGCCAGAGGGAGAGGCCGAGGCGCACCTCGGCGCCGAACTGGCGGCAACTGACCAGCAGGGCGTCCCCCTGCTCCATCGGGGTCAGCAGCTGGCGGGTGTCGAGTATCCTGGGCTGATGGCCGTAGTGGCTGACCAGCAGGGCCAGGCGATTGGCCTGGCCCGGATCATCGGCGTGGATCAGCAGGCGGGAGGGGGGGCCGTCCTGGCCCCGGGGAAGAGTAGTCATGGCGCTCCTTGCCAACGGCTATCGCAACGTGTCTGCCGAAAATGCCGCAACATGAAGGCCAACTATTTGAATCTACCTCCTTTTTATCCATCAGGAGGTAGTGGGGGTAGAGGGGAAAAACCGGCTCAGGCCACCCGCTCCATGGCCTGGTTCAGCAGGGCCTGCAGCTCGGCGCCAAGGTTCACCACCTCCCCCATGATCATCAGCACGGGACTCTGGCCGAGCAGGGCACGGGCGGCCTGCTCCAGTCCCTCCAGCCTGGCGTGATGAACCTGCTGGCGCGCACTGCACCCGGCCACCACCAGGGCCACCGGCAGCTCCCCGGATGCCCCCGCCGCCAGCAGCCCCTGCCGGATCTGGGCCGCCCGCTCCAGCCCCATGTAGAACACCAGGGTGTGGCCGGCCCGGGTCAGCCCCTGCCAGCCTCTATAGTCCCCCTCGTCCATCAGATGGCCCGTCACCAGGGTCAGGGAGCGGGCCAGCCCCCTGTGGGTCAGGGGGATCAGGGTGCTGGCGGCGCAGCCCAGGGCCGCCGTGATACCGGGCACCAGCTCGGCCTCTATGCCGTGGCGGGCCAGGTGCAGCGCCTCCTCCCCGCCCCGGCCGAACACCAGGGGATCCCCCCCCTTGAGGCGCACCACCCGCTTGCCGGTGCGGGCCAGGGCCAGCAGCAGGGCGTTGATCTCCTCCTGGGTCGGGCTCGGCTCGCCGCAGCGCTTGCCCACGTCGAAGCGGGCCGCCCCCTGGGGGATCCGGGCCAGGATCTCGCTCCCTACCAGGCGGTCATAGACCACCACCTCTGCCGCCTCTATGCGGTGCAGGGCGCGCAGGGTCAACAATTCGAGGGGCCCGGGGCCCGCTCCCACCAGACTGATTTGGCTCATCGCACACTCCTTGTGTTGCTGCCCAGGCCTCAGGCCTGGGCGATATAGACATGCTTGATCAACAGCTTGTCGATCTCTGGCAGGCAGGTACCGCAGTTGCTGCCGCAGCCGAGCAGGGCCTGCAGCCCCGCCAGCTCGCCCACCCCCTGCCGGGTGATGGCATCGACGATGCGCTGCTCCGACACCCGCAGGCAGGAGCAGACCAGCCGGCTCTCCCCGGCCAGGGCCAGGCTCAGGGTCTGGCTCAGGGCCCCCGCCTGCAGCGGCGTGCCGAGCAGGCTGGCCAGCAGATCCACCTTGATGTCAGGGCGCCGCTCCCCCACCAGCAAGATGCCCTCGATGCGATCCCCGGCCAGGGCCAGGGCGAGCCAGCCCTCCTTCAGGGGCAGCCGCAGCCAGTGCCCCTCCGACCCCAACCGCTGCCACAGCCCCTGGGGGCTGTCGGACCAGGAGGCCAGCAGGGTGCAGTTGCCCTCGGGCAGGGGGCGCCTGGCCCACCAGTCCACCGGCTCGCGCCAGTCATGGCGGCCGCACCAGAGCCCCTGCCAGCGGGTGGCCTGCGCCCTGGCCTGCACTCGCCCCTGCTTGAACATGGGCTGGCCGGAGAGGGGATCCACCACGGCGGCGATGAGGCGGTTGACCGCCCCCTGGCTGCACTGGCTGTCGGTCCAGTGCATGGGCAGGAAGGCCTCCCCCTCCCTGAGCCCCTCGTCCAGCCCCACCAGCAGCAGGGCCTCGCCGAGCTCGTTGTGAAGGCGCACCAGATCCCCCTCCCTGGCACCGAGCGCCAGCAGGCTGGCGGCCCCCACCCGCACCCTGGGCCAGGGCTCGGCCTCCTGCAGACGGGGCACGTGGCCGGTGCGGGTCATGGTGTGCCACTGATCCCGCAGCCGGCCGCTGTTGAGGAGCAGGGAGAGATCCTCCCCTGGCCCGGCCTCGGGCTGCGGGGGGAAGTGCTGGGCCAGGGGCAGCAGGCGGGCCCGGCCATCCGGGGTGGCGAAGCGCCCGTCCTCGAACAGTCGGGCACGGCCCCGGGGCCAGTCGGCATTGACGGGCCAGCTCAAGGGTTCCAGCGCCTCGAATTCGGCGCGGCTGAGACGGGCCAGCCCCGAGATGTCGAACTGGCGGGCCCCGTCGTTTTCAAACCCGGAGAGGGCGGCGTGCTCGCAGAAGATCTCGTGCTCGTGCTCATAGGCGAACCCCTCGCCAAAGCCGAGTCGGCGGGCGAGCCGGGTCAGCGCCCACCAGTCGGGCCTGGCCTCCCCCGGCAGGGGCAGGAAGGCGCGCTGGCGGCTGATGGTGCGCTCGGAGTTGGTGACTGTGCCACTCTTCTCCCCCCAGGCGGCGGCGGGCAGCAGCAGGTGGGCGAGGCGCGCCGTGTCGGTGTTGGCCGTCACCTCGGAGACCACCAGCAGCTCGCAGCGGCTCAAGGCCTCGCGCACCCGGTTGCCGTCCGGCAGGGAGACCGCCGGGTTGGTACCGAGCACCCAGAGGGCGCGGATCTCCCCCCTGTACACCGCCTCGAACAACTCGACCGCCTTGTGCCCCGGCCCGCGCACCATGGTCGGGCTTCCCCAGAAGCGCTGCACCCTATCGCACTCGGCCTCGCCAAAGCCCATGTGGGCGGCGAGCTGGGTCGCAAGCCCTCCCACCTCGCGTCCCCCCATGGCGTTCGGTTGCCCCGTCATGGAAAAGGGGGCCGCCCCCGGCTTGCCGATGCGGCCGCACAGCAAGTGGGCGTTGATGATGGCGTTGGCCTTGTCCACCCCCTGGTTGGACTGGTTGATCCCCTGGCAGAACAGGGTGACCGTCCTGGGGGTGCGGGCAAACAGCTGGTAGAAGCCGAGCAGATCGCCGCGGGAGAGGCCGCAGCTGCGGGCCACCTCGTCCAGCTGCCAGGCGGGGTCGTCCAGCGCCGCCGCCAGCGCCTCGAAGCCGCTCACGTGCTGCGCCACATAGGCCTGATCCCAGCCGTCGCTGTCGAGCAGGTAGCGGCACAGACCGTTCCAGAGCGCCACGTCGCTGCCGGGCTTGAGGGCCAGATGCAGATCCCCCTGCTCCGCCGTCATAGTGCGGCGGGGATCCAGCACCACCAGCCTGAGCTCGGGGCGGCGCGCCCGCGCCTGCTGCAGGCGGCGAAACAGCACGGGGTGGGTCCAGGCGGTGTTGGCGCCGGTCAGCACCACCAGATCCGCGAGCTCCAGATCCTCGTAGCAGGCGGGCACCAGATCCTCCCCGAAGGCGCGCTGGTGGGCCACCACCGCCGACGACATGCAGAGCCGGGAGTTGGTGTCCACGTTGGCACTGCCCAGGTACCCCTTCATCAGCTTGTTGGCGACGTAGTAATCCTCGGTGGTGAGCTGGCCAGACAGATAGATGCCGATGGCCTGCGGCCCGGATTCCGCCATGATGGCGGCAAGGCGCTCCGCCAGGGTGTCCAGGGCCTCCTCCCAGCCGATGCGCTGCCCCAGCCAGCGCGGATAGAGCAGGCGATCGGGGAAGGCCAGGCTCTCCAGCAGGCTGGCCCCCTTGACGCACAGGGCGCCGCCGTTGGCCGGATGATCTTCATCCCCCTGCAGTTGCCAGCGCTCCCCCTCCCGGCTCAACCGGATGCCACATCCCACTCCACAATAGGCACAGGTGGTCTTCATTCCCTCGCTCCTTGTCGCCGGCAGCCCCCGGGGGCCGCCCCTTGTCCCGTCTGATGGCAGGCCCATAAAAAAGCGTCCGCCCCCCTGCGGGGACGGACGCCTTTGTCCGGATGAGCCTGGATCATCTTGTATGGGGAAGGGACTGCAAACCCCGCGCCAGAATGCCAGGTGCGCCGCCATTGGGTGCCAGGGTGCAGGGCTGCGCCAGGGCGGTGCAACTGCTCCCTTGTTGGGCCCGCCGGGCGGGAGTCGGCACCACAGGCTGGGCAAGGGGCCCACCGGGGGTATAATGCGCCGCCACAGAGGAGAACGAGATGAAAGAGTCAGGTTACGACGCCGCACTGCGGGTCGATGCACGGCCGGATGCGGCCCCCGATTATTGCGCCATCGGGCTGGTCAATCCCAAGTCACCGGAGAACGTGGGGGCCGTGATGCGGGCCGCCGGCTGCTACGGGGCAGAAGAGGTCTACTACACGGGTCAGCGCTTCGAGCTGGCACGGCGTTTTGCCACCGACACCAAGCAGATGGTGGAGAAGATCCCCCTGCTCGGGGTCGAGGATCTGCTGGACTTCGTCCCCGAGGGCTGCACCCCTGTGCTGGTGGATCTCATCGAGGGAGCCACCTCCCTGCCGGACTACGAGCACCCCGCGCGGGCCTTCTACATCTTCGGCCCTGAGGATGGCACCCTAGAGCCCGCCCGCTTCGCGGCGGTGAAGGAGGTGATCTATGTACCGACTCACGGCTGCATGAATCTGGCGGCTTCGGTCAATGTGATCCTCTACGATCGGCTGGCCAAGCAGCTGCGTGCCAAGTAAGCAGCAGGTGTTCTACGTAACCACACCCAAGGGTTGCATGAACCTCGCCGCCTCGGTCAATGTGATCCTCTACGATCGGCTGGCCAAGCAGCTGCGTGCCAAGTAAGCAGCAGGTGTTCTACGTAACCACACCTCAGGGTTGCATGAACCTCGCGGCCTCGGTCAATGTCATCCTCTACGATCGGCTGGCCAAGACGCTGAGAGCTGAAGGCTGAAGGCCAAGCAAGAAGATGATCCAGATGGCCAGCCAGCAGGCCGCCTCAATCCTGTGATGGCACCTCCCTGCGCACCTTGGCCTCCTGCTCCCTGATAAAGTCCAGGTAGTCGTCGTAGAGCCGGTTTTCCCGATAGATACGTGCCAGTGTCCCCTCCCTTATCAGGGTGCGCATGCCGGGATCCCAGAGCCCATGCAGCTGCCTGCCCTTCTCGTTGTCGGCGAAGATGGGGTAGGTCGGGATCCAGCGCAGGAACACCTGTGCCAGTTCGGGCGGGAGGGCGTCCCTGGGGTAGAGGGCACCGTCGGTCAGGTAGTAGCGATAGCGCCCCTTGAGCAGCAATTGCAGCGCCATCTCATGGTTGTCTATCTCGAACCAGCGCATCGGCACCGGGATGAACTTGTCAAAGGCCCAGCCCCGCAGCCAGAGCACCTCCTGCTCCTTGAGGCTCTGCTCACCGTCCCAGTGCGGCAACCAGCGGCTCTGCATCACCACGCTCACGTAGTCCGCCGAGTCGGGGTAATCGGGCTGATGGGCGCCTTTCACCTCTCCACGATAGACCCCCATCGCCATGTCCCCCGCCTTCTGGGACACCACCGCCAGCGCCCGCTTGTAAGGGACCAGGTGCGGGCGCACCACATAGCCCTCGGGCTCATAGATGGCGCGCACTATGTCCAGATAGACACCTTCGCCATCCTGCTGGCAGAAGCCGGGCCAGTCATCGCAATAGACATGCAGGGTATCGGCCCGCACGGGCCAGATGAGCAGCAGGCAGCAGAACAGAAAAAGACGAACCATGGGTTTCCTCAGTGGTATGACCGTCGGCAGGCGCTCATCGCCAAGCGGTCCGTTCAGGCATACTGATAGCATAGAAAGCCAGCGTGCCCGGTGACATTTTTCCCGATTTTGCGAGCGGGTCGAGGGTTATTGCCCCCTCGATCGGTATCATGAACCATAAGATTCATTAGTGACCCAACTGAGGGGAGCCTTCTCATGCCAACCATCAAGTCCCTGCTCTGTCCCGTCGATTTCTCCGAGATGTCCAAGGCCGTGCTCGACTACGCCGTCTTCATGGCCCAGAGCCATCAGGCCGAGCTCAAGCTGGTCCACGTAGTGGATCAGCTGCACGGTTTCGACAGCTACAAGATCTTGCACATGACCGCCATCGAGATCACCCATGAGATGGAGCGTCAGGCCAAGAGCCAGCTCAAGGAGCTGGTCGCCAGCCTGCCCATCCCGGCCAAGTTCGAGGTGCGCTTCGGCCGCGCCGCCGACGAGATAGTGATCCAGGCGAAGGAAGACAAGGTGGATCTGCTGGTCATGGGCAGCCACGGTCGCTCCGGCATCAGCCACCTGCTGGTGGGCAGCGTGGCGGAATCCGTGGTGCGCCACGCCCCCTGCCCGGTGCTGGTGGTGCGCAAGTAACCCCAACCCCCGACCACAAGGCCAGCCCATGCTGGCCTTTTTGCTCTCTATGCCCCCTCAGCCGTGGGCATAGATGACGCTGCCCCCCTTGATGGTGTCTATGATGGCCCTGGACTGCTCTCGCGGCAGGGCCGGGCAACCCCAGCTGCGGCCCAGCTTGTCATATTTTTGCAGGTGTCTCGGGCTCGCGTAGTCAGCCCCGTGCACCACTATGGCGCGCTTGCGGGCATTGCTGTTCTTGCCGGGACTGAGTCCGTCCAGGCGCAGGGAGTAGCCGTGCTTGCCCTGGTAGGTTTCGGCGGTGCGATAGACCCCGAGGGAACTCTGCCGGGAATTCATCTGGTTGGAGAACTGGCGCGCCGCCAGCTCCCCCGAATTGCGGCCGTGGCTGACCCAGGTGTGATAGAGCAGCTTGTGGCGCTTCACGTCGATGACGAAGAGGCGGCGCATGGTCGAGGGTTTGCTGTAGTCGATGATGGTGAGTATGGGTTTGCGCTTGTGGCGCACATCTTGATAGCCCTGCAGGGCCTTGCGGAACACCTGCTTGTCCAGCTTGCCCGCCAGACCCAGCTGGCGATAGAGATCCTGATCCCAGCTGGCGTGACTGTTGCTGCTGAAGCAGAGGGCCCCCAGCAGCAGCGGCAGCCCCAGCCAGAGGCTGGCCAGCCGCGACATCCAATACTGTCGCTTCATCCTTGAAGTCGCTCCCCTTCCTGAACTGGCGCTCTGAATGACGCCATGTCTCGCTGGATAGTTATATGCAAGCCACTGATAGTGCGCAATAAAAAACCACAAAAATGCCGACCTGAGTCGGCATTGACGGCACTGTGCTGACGACCAGGCTCAGGCACGGATCAGATAGTCCGCCTGACCGACCCACTTGTAGCTGGTCAGCTCGGTCAGCCCCATGGGGCCACGGGCGTGCAGCATCTGGGTCGAGACCGCGACTTCGGCCCCCAGGCCAAACTGGCCGCCATCGGTGAAGCGGGTGGAGGCGTTGACGTAGACCGCCGCCGAACCGGCACCGTTGACGAAGCGCTCCGCATTGGCCAGATCGTTGGTCAGGATGGCGTCGGAGTGGCCGGCGTTGTGCTCGCGCATGTGGGCCAGCGCCTCGTTCACGTCAGCCACCAGCTTGACCCCCAGGGTCAGCCCCAGCCATTCGGTGTCGAAATCTTCCACCCCCGCCTCGCACAGATTGTCGCTGCCGGCCAGCAGCACCATGGCGTTGGGCGCCCCCACCAGGGTCACCTTGCGCTCGTTCATCAGTGCCACCAGTTGCGGCAGGAAGGTCGCCGCCACCTTCTCGTGTACCAGCAGGGTATCGAGGGCGTTGCAGGCGGAGGGGCGCTGCACCTTGGCGTTGTCGATGACCGCCAGGGAGCGCACCAGATCGGCGCTCTCGTCCACGAAGATGTGGCTGATGCCAAAGCCGCCGATGATGACGGGGATGGAGCTGTTCTCCTTGCACATCTTGTGCAGCCCGGCGCCGCCGCGGGGGATGATCATGTCCACATAGCGATCGAGGCGCAACAGCTCGCCCACCAGGGCCCGGTCAGGGTTGTCGATGTACTGCACCGCATCCCCAGGCAAGCCCGAGGCCGCCAGCGCGCGCTGGATCACCCGTACCAGCTCCAGATTGGAGTGGAAGGTCTCGCGCCCACCGCGCAAGATGCTGGCGTTGCCGGTCTTGAGGCAGAGGCTGGCGATGTCGATGGTGACGTTGGGGCGCGCCTCGTAGATGACGCCGATGACCCCGATGGGCACCCGGCGACGGGAGAGGCGCAGGCCGTTCTCCAGCACCCGGCTGTCGATTTCGGCGCCGACGGGATCGTCAAGGGAGATCACCTTGCGCACGTCCGCCACTATGCCAGCGAGGCGGGCGGGGTTGAGCAGCAGGCGATCCAGCATGGCTTCCGACAAGCCGGCGTCGCGGCCTGCCGCTATATCCTTCTCGTTGGCAGCCAGGATCTGCGCACTGTGCGCCTCCAGTTCATCGGCGATGGCGGCCAGCGCACGGTTTTTCTGCGCCGTACTGATGGTCGCCAGCTGATAGGCGGCCTCGCGGGCCACCTGCCCCATTTTCTCCAGACTCATAATGTGGTTCCTTTCTGACGTGCCGCCTTACGGCAGCACCATGTCATCTCTATGAATGGTCCATGGCCCCGTTACTTCAGGCTCTGGGCCGATGCATCACAGCAGCACCATATCGTCTCTGTGGATGGCCCATGACTCCATAGCCATGGCCGCAGCCGCAGCCGCAGGGTCTATCAGGGCCGACAGCTCACAGCAGCACCATGTCGTCTCGGTGGATCGCAACGGCGCCATAGCCGTAACCCAGCACGGCCTCTATCTGATCCGAGTGTACGCCCCGCAGCTTCTCAAGCTCCAGGTGATCGTAACGGCAGATGCCGCGGGCCAGCTCGCTCCCCTGGGGGCCCAGGATCCGCACCACATCGCCTCGGACGAAGTCTCCCTTGACCGCGACTATACCCTTGGGCAGCAGGCTGGAGCCCTTCTCCTGCATGGCGGCCACGGCACCCTGATCCACCCGGACTTCCCCGTGGGGGGGCGGCCCTGCCAGGATCCAGCTCTTGCGCCCTTCCAGCGGCGAGGCCAGGGCCGGGAACAGGGTGCCCACCCGTTCGCCGGCGGCGAGGCGACCGATCACTTCCGGGATCTGGCCGGTGGCGATCACCACATTGACCCCGGCGCGGCGCGCCACGTCGGCGGCCTGCAGCTTGGTGGCCATGCCGCCGGTCCCGAGGCCGCTGACGCTGTCACCGGCGAGGGATCGCAGGGTGTCGTCTATGGTCTGCACCTCTTCGATGAGCTGGGCATCCGGGTTGGTGCGAGGATCCGCGGTAAAGAGCCCCTTCTGGTCGGTGAGCAGGATCAGCAGATCCGCATCGGCCAGGATGGCGGCGCGGGCGGAGAGGTTGTCGTTATCCCCCACCTTGATCTCGGCGGTGGCCACGGCGTCGTTCTCGTTGATGACGGGGATGATGCGGTGATCGAGCAGAGTGCGCAGGGTGTCGCGGGCATTGAGGTAACGCTCCCTGTCCTCCAGATCGGCGCGGGTCAGCAGCATCTGGCCGATGTGCAGCCCGTAGAGGTTGAACAGGTCCTGCCATACCCGGATGAGCTGGGTCTGGCCCACCGCCGCCAGCATCTGCTTGTTGGGCAGGGTCGGCGCCAGCGGAGGGTGCCCCAGGAGCTCACGCCCGGCGGCGATGGCGCCAGAGGTCACCAGAACGACACGGTGTCCGTGTCGATGCAGGGCGGCACACTGCCTGACCAGCTCCACCATGTGGGCACGGTTGAGACGGGCAGATCCCCCGGTGAGCACGCTGGTGCCCAATTTGACGACTATGGTTCTATTTTCCATGGGAACGAAGGGTTAGAAAAGTAAGGAATCCCTTTATACCCACGGCCCTGTTGCCCTGCAAGGCAATTAAGCCTCACCGCTGTCATGGCAAAGAAGGAGGCCCTGCGGATCCATGACCGCAGGGCCCGGGCGGATCAGGCCGCTGTCACATTCAGCTCGGCGGTGACCTGCTTGGCAGGAGACAAGGTGCACTCCAGCAGGGTCAGCTTGGCGCTGATGAGTTTGTAGAAGTGGTTGAGGGTACGCTCGACTTCGGCCTGATGCTTCTTGGGCAGCGGCTTGTCGATCCACGCCCCGTCCGCATTGTAGAAGCCGACCTGATAGTGATAGCGGAAGCTGTGGTCCTCCTGCTCCAGCACCAGCCACCAGCCCCAGAACTCCCGCTTGTCCGGCGCCGGTTTGGCGCTGACGCAGACGGAAAGGCAGTCGAAGCGGTAGCGTCCCTCCTCACACAGATCCTCGCGCAGATAGGGGCCAATGGCCGCGAATTGCCGCAACAATCGCTTGTAGGTCACTCTTTCTGACATGCTAACCTCCCTGTTGAACAAGCCATACCATCACATGATGATGTTACATTTTTAGTTCTATATCATGTACATAAGTGTTTCTTTAGCCAATCTACCGTCTCTTTGAGCGCCTCGTCATACACCTCCAGCAGAGGCTGTTTGTCAAACACCACCGCCTTGCCATTGCGGCTGGCGGAGGCCAGGGCCCGGACATCCTGCTCGGGACAGATGAAGTCACGCTTGTGGCCGATGCTCAGGATGGGCACAGAGGTGCGACTCCCCAGCAATCCCTGGGTCTTGAGGGAGAAGACCTGGCACTTGGTGCGCAGCAGATCCCACTGGGCCGCATCGGCCCCCAGACGGTTCGCCAGCCCGTCCCGCATCATGCGTGGACAGCGGGCAAACATCTCCTGATTGGTAAACACCTGATTGATGCCGGCCCCGATGCAGACCACAGTCCTGAGCTTGAAGGGTTCGATGAAGGCGAGGCGCGCCGCCACATTGCCGGCGAGGCGGAACCCCACCATGGCGATGCGCTGATGATCGACCCAGGCCACCTCGGAGAGGTGGTTGAGCACCGCCTGGTGCAGGCGACTGGTGTCCTGCACCAGCGGCCAGTGCTCCGCATAGCCGGTTCCCGGCATGTCCAGGGACAGCATGCCGATGCCGTGGGGCTCGAGGCACTTGAAGTAGAAGTTGAGGAAGTCGACCTGGAGGGCGTCTATGCCGCCGCTGACGATGACCAGAGGCACAGGCCTGTCGGTGGTGGGCAGGTGCAGATAGCCCTGAATGGTCTTGCCCCGGAACGGGACCTGCAGCTCCTTGAGCGGCACCTTGAACAGCCTGCCTGCCTCGCGGTAGGCCATGTTGCAGAGCAACTGGGCCTGATCCGCCAGCTCGTCATTCTTGAGGTGAGGGTAGCTCGCGATGGAGTAGTAGCGCACCGCCTTGAGCAGATTCTTCAGCGCTCCGGCGCTATCGCCCTGGCCGACCAGCTCGCGCCCGGCATTGAAATAGCGGCCAGCCAGCTGGCTCCACTCATAGACCCAGTTGCCAGGCACATAGCCCTTGATGGTATCCAGATAGCGCTCATGGCTGCGTTCCCCCTGCCCCATGGCGATGCGGGCCAGGGTCTGCTCCACCTCCACCGGGTCCGCCCCCTGCCAGGCCCAGGTCGGCCGGCGCAACAGGCGATACCAATGGGGCGACAGGGCGCCGTCGATGAAGCTCTCGGCCAGGGAGCTGTCCTGCTCTTCGACCGGGCTGGAGTTGGATATTTCGGAGGTTTCCAATACCTTTTTGACCCGGGTGAACAGCTTTTCCGTCAGATTGGTATCGTCGTTTGGTTCCAAGATGGTGACTCTTCTGTCTCAAACAATGGTCCATCTTAACCACTTTTCACCGCGGGCAGCCACATCATAAACACATAAGGCCCCAAACAGGGGCCTTATGAAACCGTCTTGCCATAGGCGCGAGCAACCCGTCCCCGCAGCAGTCAGGGGCGGTGCGCCAAGGCAGGTGGCGATTACTCTTCGTCGCAGATAGGGTTGGCAAACTCCAGCGCCATATCCCACGGCTGTTCGATCCAGGTGTCCTGCGGGATGGCCACTTCGAAGTCATCCACCAGCGGCTCGCCCATGGGCTTGGCGAAGATGGTGATGAACTTGGCCTTGGGATAGAGGTCACGGATCGCCTTGGCGGTGCCACCGGTATCCACCAGATCGTCCACGACCAGCCAGCCTTCGCCGTCACCGGCGGTGGTGGCAGCCTTGACGACCACCAGCTCACGCTGGCTGTTGTGGTCATAGCTGGAGATGCAGAGGGTTTCGACGTTGCGAATGCCAAGTTCACGGGCCATCAGGGCAGCCGGTACCAGGCCACCACGGCTGACCGCGATGATCCCTTTCCACTGGCTGACGGGCAGTTGACGACGGGCCAGACGGCGCGCTTCACGTTGCAGGTTATCCCACGACACATAGAATTTCTTTGGCATGCTATCGATCTCAACGAGTTATAAAGGCAATCACTTAAGACGTAAGAGTCCCGGCAGACACACGGGATCCGGTAAATTCTGGCCCCCGTTTCCTGAATTTTGCTTGCACTTTTGCGGCCTCAGGGGTGAACCCTCGGCAGCAAAAAGCAGATGCATTGAAAGCAGGACGGGCATGGCTGGCGGCCATATCGATCGAAACCCAGACCTCAGGCCAGCTGTTGGGCCGGTATGATAGCACCCTTTGCAGATAAAATGACTGGCAAACGTATGCGAAAAACAGGAAAAGTCGGTCATATACTGCCTGCTTCGCCTCCCCTCGGGGCCAGGTCCTCATCAACAGGGTGCTCATTTGAAGAGCAAACCTCGAATTTCGGGTAAAAAAATAGCAGGGGGAGGATGGAACCCTCACACACCTGCTGCTTTTCTGCTTTCTCTGTCAGCCTGGCTGACTGCCCGTCTTAACAGCGACCGGCGTAGGGGTTCGGATAGTTGAAACCCTGGGTATAGAGAGACTGGGCGAACCAATAGGTTGAATTGCTGCCTGACATAATGAACTCCTGATTGCTTAACAAGTTACGTACCTTTAATGCGGGTTCAGATCCTTGAACAGACACTCGGTTCCGTGGAGGCGCACTTGCTTTGCTTCGGTTCCCTGGAGGCATTGATTGTCATCCTGACAAGTGGTTGACCCACGGCGGCTAATTTACCACCCGGCGGCAAAAAGACAATATTTTTGTGATGCGCATCACGAATTTCATCTTCTGCTGGTACACATGGGCAAGGCAGTCATGTCCGCCATTCAGGCACCCTTTATCAGCACAAGCAGACTGCAATTTGCGCAGATCGCTCACATTTTTGTGTGATTGACTGTATTATCGTTACCCTCTTCTGCGGCCCACTGGGCCCTGTCCATTTCCGTGCTGGTAAGGAGTCCCGACGTGGCACAGCTTAGTTCTCTGTCTCCCAAGTTGATTTGGCAATTCTTCGAGCAAATCTGCTCCATTCCCCACCCCTCCAAGCACGAGGCCAAGTTGAGCGCCTGGATAGTGCAGTGGGCCCAGGGGGAAGGCCTGGCGGTCAAGCAGGACGCCGTGGGCAACATCATCATCAAGAAGCCGGCCACCCCGGGCATGGAAAACCGCAAGGCCGTGGTACTGCAGGCCCACATCGACATGGTGCCCCAGGCCAATGCCGATACCCAGCACGACTTCACCAAAGACCCTATCGATGCCTACATCGACGGTGAATGGGTCACCGCCCGTGGCACTACCCTGGGCGCCGACAACGGCATGGGCATGGCAGGCTGCCTGGCCGTGCTGGCGGACAAGACCATCAAGCACGGCCCGCTGGAAGTGCTGCTGACCACCGACGAAGAGACCGGCATGACAGGCGCCTTCGGCCTGGAGGCGGGCTGGCTGGAGGGCGAGATTCTGCTCAACACCGACTCCGAAGAGGATGGCGAGGTCTACATGGGCTGCGCCGGCGGCGTGGATGCCAATATCCGCTTCCCGCTGGAGCAAGTCGCCGCCACTGAAGGGGAAGGCTTCGAGCTGCAGGTCAAGGGGCTGCGTGGCGGTCACTCCGGGGTCGACATTCACCGCGGTCGTGGCAACGCCAACAAGCTGCTGGTGCGCCTGCTCAAGGCCGCCGAACCGCTGGGGGTGCGTCTGGCCGAAATAAGCGGCGGCACCCTGCGCAACGCCATCCCCCGCGAAGCCCGCGCCACCCTGCTGGTGCCCACCGCCAGTGTCAGCGAGTTCAAGGCCCTGGTTGACCGCTACGCCGGCATCTACCAGAGCGAGCTGGCCGCCACAGAAGCGAACCTGACCGTGCTGCTAAGCGCCCGGGACACGCCCGCCAAGCTGATGAGCGAATCCCTCCAGACCCGCCTGCTGGACGCCCTGGTGGCCTGCCCCAACGGGGTGATGCGCATGAGCGACGCCATCCCGGGCGTCACCGAGACCTCCACCAACCTGGGGGTCATCAAGACCCTCGACGGCGAGGTCTATGTGCAGTGCCTGATCCGCTCCCTGATCGACTCCGGTCGCGAGAGCGTAGAGCAGATGACCCGCGCCCTGTTCAGCCTGGCGGGCGCCAGCTGTGAATTCACCGGCGCCTACCCGGGCTGGGCACCGAACGTGGACTCCCCCGTCATGGCCCTGGTGCGCAACAGCTACCAGACCCTGTTCGGCGAGATGCCGAACGTCATGGTGATCCACGCCGGCCTCGAGTGCGGTCTGTTCAAGAGCGCCTACCCGGATTGGGACATGGTCTCCTTCGGCCCGACCATCCGCGGCGCCCACGCGCCGGGCGAGAAGGTACACATCCCGGCGGTCGAGCGCTTCTGGCAACTGCTGGTCCACGTGCTGGAACAGATCCCGGCCAAGTAAGCACAGCCTCCCCTGCCGCTTCATGCCCCGCCCAGTGCGGGGCATGTCATTGGTGCTCCCCCTTGCTCTCCCTGCGTTGCCCATTTCACGACCCCTGCCGCTCCCCCTTGAAATCGTATCCATAAGCAACCCTGGATTTGAAAACCTTTTCCATGATTTATGTAAATTTACAACACAATAAGTTGATCGAGATCACAAAAGCCTCTAGCATCAAAGTGTGACCAAGGTCACAGGAAACAATAATCAACAGAGCGAAGAGGTAAGACTATGTTTGAGAACCTGGCAGTGCTGTTCCACCTGAAAGGTGCATCCAGCAAGAAAGGCACACAAGAGAAAGACACTTATGCGCCTTCGACTCGCAACTACTACTTCCGCTATGGCGCCTGATGTCGCCCGTCCGGAAGTTGACATTGACGACGTAATAAAACTACAAAACAACTCAGCAATTCACACCACAGCCACCCCCTCGGGGCGCTGTCCTGCCCGGGCCAGATGTTCCACGGCCAAACCTGAACTCCAACCATGAAGATGGGGCCCACAGGCCCCATTTTTTTATTGCTCGTCCCCGACGCCACCTTGCTGTGATACCGGCCCTGGCGCAGTGGACGCCGGCATCAGACCGCCTTTCCCAGCGGCACCGCCTCCACCGCGGGCAAGGGGAAGTGGCAGGCCACCTGATGGGCCTCTGTGCCACAGGTCTCCAGACTCGGCGAGGTGGTGCGGCACAGCTCGGTGGCATAGGGGCAGCGCTGATGGAAGTGACAGCCGCTCGGGGGGGAGATGGGTGAGGGGACGTCCCCGGTCAGCAGGATGCGCTGGTTGCGCCTGCGGGGATCCGGCACCGGGATCGCCGAGATGAGCGCCTGGGTATAGGGGTGGCGTGGGCTCAGGTAAAGCTGCTGGGCCTCGGCCAGCTCGACGATCCTTCCCAGGTACATGACCGCAATCCGGTCCGAGATGTGTTTGACCACCGAGAGATCGTGGGCGATGAAGATGATGGCCAGGTTCATCTCCCGCTGCAGGGTGAGCAGCAGGTTCACTATCTGGGACTGCACCGAGACATCCAGCGCCGACACCGCCTCGTCACACACCAGGAGTTTGGGCTTGAGGGCGATGGCGCGGGCGATGCCGATGCGCTGGCGCTGACCGCCGGAAAACTCGTGGGGGTAGCGATCCACCGCGCTCTTCGGCAGACCCACCTTGTCCAGCAGCTCCAGCACCCAGCCACGCCGCTGCGCTGTGTTGCCTTTGCCGTGGATAATGAAGGGCTCTTCCAGGATCTGGCCCACGGTGTGGCGGCTGTTGAGAGATTCTGCAGGATCCTGAAACACTATCTGCATCTCCTGGCGCAGGGATCGCATCTCCCCGGGTGACAACCGGGTGATGTCGCGCCCCTCGAAGCTTATCTGCCCCGCCGTGGGCTCAAACAGCTTGAGCAGGGAGCGGCCGAGGGTGGACTTGCCACAGCCGGACTCCCCCACCAGCCCCAGGGTCTCCCCCTGCTTGAGATCGAAGCTGATGCCATCAACCGCGTAGACGGTGTAGGGCTTGCGCAAGAAACCGCCCCCCATCTTGAAGTGCTGCTTCAAGTCTCTTACCGACAACAAGACGCTCATCGCCGCTCCCGTCCATCCTGGTGAAGAGCCGACATAGCCCCTTCCCTGTTGCTGAAGTGCTGCTTCAGCTCCCGTACCGACAACAAGACGCTCATATGCTCAACTCCTTCCAGTGGTGGCAGGCCACCGCGTGGCGATCGCTCAACTGCTCTGTCACCGGGTTGGTCCCCACGCAGAGCTCGGTGGCGTAGGGGCAACGGTTGGAGAAGCGGCAGCCCGCCGGCATCTCGTGCAGGGCGGGCACCTGGCCCTTGATGGTCTTGAGCAGGCTCTTGGGCACGTCTTCGAGGCGCGGGATCGAGGCCATCAGACCATGAGTATAGGGATGGCGCGGGTGGTCAAACAGCTCGAAAATGTCGGCCCGCTCCACAGCGCGGCCCGCGTACATCACCACCACCTCGTCGCACAGCTCCGCCACCACCCCGAGATCGTGGGTGATGAAGATGATGGCCATGCCGGTCTGGGCCTGCAGCGCCTTCATCAGATCCAGGATCTGGGCCTGGATGGTGACATCCAGCGCCGTGGTCGGCTCGTCGCAGATGAGCAAGTCCGGCTCGCAGGCCAGCGCCATGGCGATCATCACCCGCTGGCGCATGCCGCCTGAGAGGTTGTGGGGATAGACCGCAAAACGCTTGGCCGGCTCCGGGATCCCCACCTTCTGCAGCATGGCGATGGCGGCCTCCTTGCGCTGGGCCTTGCTGTAGTCCGGCCTGTGCAGGCTGAACACCTCCATCAGCTGATCGCCGACCGTCTGCACCGGATTGAGCGCCGTCATCGGCTCCTGGAAGATCATGGAGATGCGGTTGCCGCGCACCCTGTACATCTGATCCGGCGCCAGGGTGAGCAGCTCCTCCCCCTGAAAGCGGATGGAGCCAGCCACCACCTGACCGTGGGGCCTGGGCAGCAGCCCCATGATGGCGAGCGAGGTGACGCTCTTGCCGCAGCCGGACTCGCCGACTATCCCTAAGGTCTGGCCCGGGGCGACCTGGAAGCTGACCCCGTCGAGCACCTTGATCTTGCCGTCGTCGACGGCGAACTCCACCTCGAGATCCCTGACCTCCAGGATGGGGGCCCTGCCCTTGCCGTTATCGGCGGTGAACTTTCCCTCATTCTCTCGAACGTTCAGGATGGGGGCCTCTGTCTCTGCCATCGTCTCCCCCTTCTCAATGATGCGCATAGGTCTTGTCGATCAGGGTGATGGGAGCGAGCGACTCACCCGCTTCCTTGGCCTTCAGGGTCTCTTCCTGCACCTTGGGATCGAGCCAGAGCAGGCCGCCACTGCTGTGGGGATAGCCATCCATGGGCCAGTAGAGCAGATCCGGGGTGTTACGGGTGGCGGGCACCTCGGGCAGCATCAGGTGACGCCAGCTGCTGGCCCGCACGTAGTTGAGCTGCACCCCGGGCACGAAGATGGCCAAGTCATAGATGCGCTGCTGGATCTGGCGGGAGATCCCGGCCCGCTTGCTCATGTCGAACTCGACGTTGTAGGCGTCGATCAGGGCGTCCAGCTCCTTGTCGGCCACGTTGAACAGGTTGTTGGTCTGGGGCTTGTTGGCGTTGTCGGAGTGGAACGACTCCCAGTATTGCGGGTAGAGACCGCCGCCGCCCCAGCCGAGCCAGGCCGCCTCGTGCTTCTTCTCCAGCATCACCTTGAAGCCGGTGGCGCCATCCACCAGGTTGAGCTCCAGATCCAGGCCCGCCTTCTTGGCCTCTTCCTTGAGCACGGTCAGCCGCTTGGAGTGCTCCTGGCTGGTATAGGTCAGCGCCAGGGTCAGCCGCTCCCCCTTGTCGTTTTGCAGGATGCCGTCCGGCCCCGGCTTGTTGTAGCCCCCCTTGGCGAAGTACTCCCGCGCCTTGGTGATGTCATAGGCCCGCTCCGGCAGCTTGATGTCGGTGAATTCGCCAAAGCCCGAACCGAAGGTGGTGGCCCTGTCATAATCGCCGTGCAGCACGGTCGCTATCATCTTGTCCAGGTTCATGGCGTGCTGGATGCCGAGGCGCACATTCACATCCGCCAGCTTGGGGTTGCTGACGTTGAGGTGTACCCCCTGCCCCCCCTGCTTGGTGTCTGTCATGGCCATCACCTTCTGCACATAGCCCTTCTTGTATTCCGGGGTCACGGCTTTTTCATGCCACCAGTTGGGCAGTATCATCTCGAAGGTATCCAGCTCCCCCTTGAGGAAGTGGCGGAACGCTATGTTGTGATCCCGGATCACCTGCACCTTGATGCGGTCAAGGTTGAATCTGTGCTGGTTGTAGCGATCCTGCTGGGCCCACCAATCCTTCTGCTTGCTGAAGGTGATGGACTTGCCCTTCTTCACCTCGCTCATCACATAGGGGCCAGTGGTCGGCACCACAGCCCAGTTGTACTGCTTCACCCAGTTCGGCCCCATCTTGTAGTAGTGCTTCGGCTGGGGCCACAGCTCGGTGGTGTTGAGGAGATCCAGCCTGGCCTTGCGGCTGCCCGCCTTCACCAGGATGGTGTGATCGTCGACCTTCTCCACCGCCACCACCTCTGTGGTGTAGTAGTTGTTGAACCAGGGCCCCTTGATGTCCTTGGAGCGCATCATCTCGTAGCCGAAGGTGTAGTCGTCGGCGGTGACCGGCTTGCCGTCAGACCATTTGGCGCGGGGATCCAGCTTGAAGTAGACGGTCTGGCTGTCCGGTGCTATGGCCCAGGCGCTCGCCAACGAGGGAATGGGGTTGCCGGTGTTGGGGTGGAAGCTGATGAGCCTCAGCTGGTTATCCAGGATGAAGGAGCGGAACGAGCCGTTGGAGTCGGGCCCCACGGTGCGAAACGTCAGCGGAAAGCTGTCGATGAAGAGGTTGAGGGTACCGCCGGGCAGCGCCTTGGGAGAGGCGAAGGTGGGGTCGGTGTCGTTGGTCTCCCACTTGAGATCCGCAGGCAGGCTGGCGGCCCACACCCAGGATCCGTTCACCAGCACGAAGAGAGCACCTATCCATTTGATTTTATTGTTCATGTTTGACTTCCAAGTCTGGCCCCTGCACCGGGGGCGTCTCAATTAAGGGTTGGATACCCAGGGCCCTGAGGCGGGCCCCGGGTCACTGATAACGGGTAAACTTGCGCGGATCGAACGCCTCGCGGATCGCCTCCCCTATGAAGGAGACCATGATGAGCACCAGGCTCACCGCCGCCACCACAGAGCTCACGATCCAGATGGCATCCAGGTTGTTGATCCCCTGGGAGAGCAGCTCCCCCCAGCTCGGGGTCGGCGGGGCCAGGCCGAAGCCCAGGTAGTCCAGCGCCGTCAGGGTGGAGATGTTGCCCACCACGGCGAAGGGGGCCAGGGTGACTATCATCATCAGGGTGTTGGGCAGTATGTGGTGGAAGATGATCCGCCCCGTGGTCGCCCCCTGCGCCCGCGCCGCCATCACGTAGTCCCGTGCCCGCTCCTTGTAGGTGAGGGTGCGCATGTACCAGGTGATCCCCATCCAGCCGAACAGCACGTTGATGCCGACAAACAGGCCGAAGTTCGGCTTGGCCAGGGACACCAGGATCATGATGACGTAGAGGAAGGGCACCTGGGACCAGATCTCGATGAAGCGCTGCAAGATGAGGTCAAAACGGCCGCCGAGAAAGCCCATCATGCAGCCGATACTGGCCCCAATGACATAGCTCGCCACCAGGGTGATGAAGGCGAAGCCGATGGCGATGCGAAAGCCGTAGACCAGCCGCGCCAGCACGTCGCGACCGCTGGTGTCGGTGCCGAGGAAGTGGCGCTCCGCCAGGCTCGGGGCATAGGGCGGGTAGGCCTCCTCCTTGAAGTCCTGCTCATAGGGGTTCCAGGGCACCAGGGGCAGCAGCACCCAGTCCCCCTTCCCTTCCTGCGCAAATTTGCCCTTGAGCTGGCGGTAGTTGGTCTCGTACTCGTAGTCGAGCCCGAAGTGCTGGCCCGGGATCACGTCGCCATAGGTGGGAAAGTAGAGCTCTCCCTGATAGCTCACCGCCAGCGCCCGGCTGTTGACCAGCAGCTCCGCCAGCAGGGAGATGACCACCAGGGCCGAGAAGATGACAAAGGAGTAGTAACCGCGCTTGATGGACTTGAAGCGCTTGAGTTTTTTCAGCGTTACCGGGTTCAGGTTCATGGTCAGTCTCCAAACCGCACGCGGGGATCAACAGGAGGTGCAACGCAGATATCGGAGACTAGATGGCGTGATATCAGCATCGGCATGGCTAGAAGGGTCTGGTTCATGGTCAGTCTCCAAACCGTACGCGGGGATCAACGAGGGCCACGCAGATGTCGGAGACGATATTGCCCACCAGCATCAACATGGAGGTGATGGCCAGTATGCCCATGACGGTGGGGTAGTCCCGCTCGACGATGGCCTCGTAGCCGAGCAGACCTATGCCGTCGATGTTGAAGATGGTCTCGATGAGGAAGGAGCCGCCGAAGAAGACGGTGAGCACCGACCCCAGGTGGCTGGCGATGGGGATCAGGCTGTTGCGCATGGCGTGGTCGGTCACCGCCTTGCGAAACGGCAGCCCCTTGGCCACGGCGGTGCGCACGTAATCCGCCGACAGGTTCTCCATCAGGCTGTTCTTCATGGTCATGGTGAGGATGGCGAAATCCCCGATGGCGTAGGCGATGAGCGGCAGCAGGGCGTGGGCGAAGACGGTGCGGATCTGATCCCAGCTGCTCTCCATGTATTCGAAGTCCTCCCCCGGGAAGCCCCCCATGGGCAGCCACTCCAGGTGGAAGGCGAAGACGGTGATGAGGAAGATCCCCACCACGTAGGCGGGTAGCGCATAGGCCATGTAGATGAGCATGGAGCTGAGCGAATCGAAGCGGGTGTTGTGCCTGAGGGCCTTGGCCACCCCGAGCGGGATGGAGACGGCGTAACTCAGCAGGAAGGTCGCCAGCCCGAAGAAGGCGGTCACCGGCAGCCTCTCCTTGATGAGATCCCACACCGGCTCGTAGTAGCGGGTCGACTCCCCGAGATCCAGCACCGCCAGCTTCTGCAGCCACTCCCAGTAGGCGATCAGCATGGGCTTGTCGAGGCCGTAAAACGCCTTGAGCTCCTCGATCTGCTCATCGGAGAGCGCCTGCGCCCCCTTGCTGCCGCTGGAGCGACCGGTCTCGTTCTGTGAGACCTGGGCCTGCAGCAACATGCGCTCGACCGGGCCGCCCGGCACGAAGCGGGTGATGGTGAAGACGAGCAGGGTGATACCGAGAAACGTCGGGATGATCAAAAGCATCCGACGTAAGAAATACGACAGCATGGTGGAACCTCGTCCTTGTTGTTCTTTTATGGTCAGTCACATCCGGTGACCGGCCTCTCCTTCCTGGCATTACTCACTGAATTGACTGGTATTGGCAGACAATCCCGCTCGGTCACTGTAAAAGCTCTGCAACAAAAATCAAGTAGAACTAAGCCCATCAATCGTCAGTGACGTTCGCAGCATCACTCACTGATGTTTTTTTCCAAAAAATCCAACTTCAATATAAAAAACTGCTACGCCTTCTCATTTAACTTGTTTTTAATAATTAAAAAATTAATTACACAGCCG